>CP166960.1:1718646-2056775 GCA_041447175.1 Candidatus Bathyarchaeia archaeon
TATTTAACTACTTTATTCGTTCAGCTAAGTTTCTACGTTGACCAGAGCATCAGCTTTAAGAGATGGAGCAGGCACCAAGACCATTGACCATAAGCAGAAAAGAAGGACTAACACATGGATACAACGTTAAAACCAACATGAAAAACATATTTCGTCACAAAAAGTGGACATACTCTACAAGAGGCATTGGAAAATTGTGTATACACCAAGAAAGGCATTGGTGGCGTATAATATGGGTAAGAAAAAGCCAATCTCTGAAGACACAAAGAAAAGAGACATACAACCAATTCAGAATCTCTGTTTATTAGGCATAACCCACTAAAACCGTACGGGTCATTTAGTAAATATAAGATGTATTGCTCCGTTTCTAAAACTTTAAAGCAAATCAAAGCATCTTTCTTTCTAAGAGGAAGAGGAACGTCACAAAAGAAAAACTACTTCAGATTAATTAGTTCTAAAAAGTGGCACCAAGCAGCCTTTGTAATTGTTATGGGCTTTTTATTTGGAGCCGCTACATCCATTGCTAATCCACCAACACCCTTAGGAATTATTCCAACTTTCTTTTTGATGAGTCTAATAATGATGTATGGTATTTTGTTTTTCTTTGGTGGCTTCGCTGATCAAATGCGCCCAATTTTACCCCACAAAGCTAAAAAGATAGTAAGTTCCAAATCTTTTTTAGGTTGGATTATTTTTACAATTGCGTGGTTAGTGATTGGTGGCTGGATTGTTATAAACAACAATTCAGAGTTCTTAGCCAAGTCTTGGGTGTACACCTTCTTAGGGCTATTCATTGCGTACCCTTGTATAGCATCACTAACAGTCTATGTGTCGTCTTTTCAATATCTTAAGGACTCAAAAGACGATTATAAAAAGAAAAAAACAATTGTTAACTCATTGCTTTTTCTAACAATCGCTCTTGCATTCCCGTGGATTCTCATAATACTTCTAATTTCATATGATTCACTACCAATGTGGGCAAGTTTTATTGTGTCGTTGGCTATTTACGTGAGCATTTTTTTCTGCGCTATTGACTTACCGTATTATCTTTCGATGGAAGAAACTAAGACAAAGAAAGTCAATGGGTTAAAACGTCTAAGAGAAAAATTAATTGAAGAACTCTGCTTTGAAAATAGAATGGACAGAAGATATGCGATGGAACTTAATATTCAACGCATTGATAGAGACAGCCAAAGGAACAAATCTGAATCATCTCACCCCTATTGGGTCTTGAAGCCAATTGCGGGTTTTGTGGTTGTAAGCATTCTAGCCAATCTTCTTGTAGAGATATTAAAGGTTCTTTTGAACATATAACCAAAAGACGTTCTTTCGCTAACTCTAAAGAACTTGCTCTTAGGGGTCTTTAAATCCTAAATTGACCACTCCAGATGACCAAAACTGTAGAGTGGAGACAAAATGAAAATTAAATGCTACAGATTTGAATGCGCCCAATGTGGAGATACAGCCTCTATTCAAGTGTTTTACAGAAAAGACGGAACAATAGGATACACTAGGGCTAGACACAAGAATACTCAAGGATTCTACTACCACCAACTAACAAGGGAATATGTTGAGCAGAAACTTAGAGAATTAAGCACACTTGACCAAGGTCAATCATCTAATGACAAAATCATTGACCCAAAAAACATACAATTAAACCCTAAACAAGGAATCATGGCGGGCGGGGAGGGATTTGAACCCTCGACCCCCAACTTAGGAGGCTGGTGCTCTTTACGTCCGAGAAGGTAAATCCTCACTCGAAATCCGTACTGAGCTACTCGCCCACCGTTTGCAGCAACAAAGTGTAAACATACATAAAAAAACCCTTCTAAAAACCCAGAAAAACCCACACCACTAAACAAAGAAAAAGGTAGTCTACAAGTGGGCGTCGAGTTGAGAGGCGTCGTAGTCATGGATTTCTTTTAGCACTTCCACGTTAAAGCCTGCGCGTTTGAGGCTGTCGCGTATGCGGTTAACGTAGGCGCCGTGGGCTCCCCAAGAAAGCTCCAAAATCCCTGTTGCTCCCGCCCAAGAAATAAGCTCCAAATTGCACTCCGACGCGCCCGCCTCTTTTAGAATCATCAAAACGGCTGCGTTACCGTTTGCCCTGATAAAGTAGGATTCGCCCAGAAAAACTGCTACCCGCCCCGTGGGCGCTTGCCACTGTTCATTGTGGATGTTGCCAAAATACTTGCCCAGATACTGAGCGACCTGCTTAAAGGAGCCGGACAGTTTGCATAACAGGTAGTGAGAAGTCACCCGTTTTCCTCCACGAATACGTGGCTGCGGCGGCTAATTAACTGCTTGCCCACAAAACCGCCATTTCGTTAAGGTTAAGTCAACCGCAAAAGCGGGTTTTGTCCAGAAACATTATAGTCCACCTGCGCCATACCACAACGGTCATCATGTCCAAAGTTTACGTTCAACCCCTCTACCACGCCGCCGTCCCCGAATTGGTCGCCTACGCCAAAGCCGAGGGCTATAACTTGGAAATCGCCACGTTTGCCTACACCAACGTCTACGACATGGATTGGCAACAAGCCCTCAACGACCACCAACAACAACTCGCGAGCTTTAAGGGCAAGGTCTCCTTTCACGGCGTCTTCCAAGACGTAACCATCCACAGCAGAGACCAAAAAATCTCCCAAACCAGCAAGCAACGCATTTTGGAAAGCCTCAAAGTCGCTGACGCTTTGGGCGCGGGGCAGGCGGTTTTTCATGGCAGCCTTAACCCGCTGGTGCGTGATGAGTATTACCGTAAAAACTGGCTGGACTGCAACGTGGAATTCTGGCGGCAAGCGCTTGACCACTTTGGGGGCACGGTGCTGTTGGAGAACGTTTGGGAGCCCAAACCGGAGCTTTTTCGGAGCCTGCTGGAGCTTGTGGGTTCGCCGCGGCTCAAATTCTGCCTTGATGTGGGGCACGCCAACGTTTACTCTCAAGTTCCCATCAAAGAATGGATAGCCACGATGGGCACGGACATGACGTATATGCATCTGAGCGATAACAACGGCGAAATAGACCAGCATATGGATGTTGGGTCAGGAAAAATAAAGTGGCAAACCTTCACCGGCGACCTCAAAAGCCACAGTCTTACGCCTGAGGTCGTTTTGGAAACATGCACCTTGGAGAAAACCCAAGCCTCCATCGCGTACATGAAGGAACATTGTGTGTATCCGTTCTGATTGCCCAATACCTGCCTGTGGCGGGTGCAAAAAACTTAAACTGTACCCTGCAAAGATGTATGGGGTGCTGGTGCAGGGGTACCCGAGCCAGGTCTAAATAGGCGGCCAAATCGCCCCCTAGGACAAGGGGGAGGACTTAAGATCCTCTGACTCAGGTCTTCGTGGGTTCGAATCCCACCCCCCGCACCATCAGGGTAAAACATAGCGGGTACGGCGATTATTATTTAGTATTTGGTGAGAAAACCCAAGCCTAAAGCGACCGCGCTTAGGACGAGGAATTTGATGCGGTGTTTTTGCAGCCAAAAGAAAAACAGCATCATAACCTAGCGCCTAAATCGCAAAGAAATTTCCCTAGGCTTTATGCGCTTGCCGAAGCATGGACATTGCTTAACTTCCAACACAGAGAACGAACACCTGATAACACGTTCATGTAGTCTAACTTAACCGACAAGAAAATGCCAAAAAGTCTATGAACCAACCCTCAAATGCAATGCTCTATGCTTGACACCTGAAGAATTTGCTGTATGGCAAAATCAAGGAAACGTTTGACGAAAACACTCTCTATATTGATACGGGGCTAAGAATACAAGAAGTCCATAATGCATACTTCCATGAAAAGCAAAGAAGATGCTCACGAGCGTTTACGTGGTATGCTGAAGAATTTGCCAGTGTGGGATTGCTGAAGGAAGACAAAGAAGGCGTACTTATCAAGTATTATCCGATAACTCCCAAAGAAACTAAGAAGTCAGGGCTGAGCACTATCCACTCTACCGTTGGAAAAGGTCAAAACTAATCTCTTTTCCAGCGATGAGGCGTACCCACCCTCTATTCAAGAAAAATCAGGAATTGGTGGGGTTAATGATGAATTTGTGCTTGTGGTTGGCTCAATTTTGAGTGGACCTAAAAATGAAATACACCTCTCATCAAAGTCATTGAATTGGCTATTAAGAAAATCTATAATGTCTGTCTTTTTTGTGCTGTCATGCAGATTAACATCTACCCTATTTGTTATTTCGTTTATACCGGTTGCATCGATACCGAATTTTATCATGACTCCATCTAAAGCGTCTTGAACAGCATATAAGCGGGAAAGAGGAAATTTAGCGGTTTCAAAAACTACGTCTGTACCTTTCCCCGTTATATTTAGATAATGATTGATTGCTGTTGCTGTTGCGTTATTAGTTAAAATGATATGAAAGGTACTATACTGGTCTAGGTAGGCTCCTGCAATTTCATCAGCGTTAGTAACCTTTTCTCTAAGAAGGGCATCATGGTTGACGGCAGCCTGATTGTATTCATACACAGCTACTGCTGAACTTGCAACCAAAAGAGCCACTAGTAGAAAAGCAACTGGTTTTAGACCTATCTTGAAGCGTTTATGCCCTTTCTCTTTTACCTCTTTCTTAAGTGACGCATTCTCAACTGTTTGTACAGTTAGCAGGGCATCTTTGCCTTCTTCAGATAAGCAATACTTTCCATATTCGTCTGTTTTTATCAGACCATTGAGTTTACTCAGGTGGTGTTGTAGGTGTCCGCTACTTTCAATGGCTGTCTTTTTCTTCAAGTCTGCAAATCCAAGTGAAACCTCACTTAGGACTTTTAGGATTAGTATACGTGTTGGGTGTCCAAGTGCGTCAAATACTTCTGCCCGTTGCTTGTCTAGTTCTATTTGGCTTTGATCCTCCATGTTCTCTCTTCCTTTTCGGTTGTTTATTCAATGCATAATAGTATATTTAATTCCTATTTTGTAGACCATACGAAAAAGCGCAGAACAGGTGAAGTCTAATTATGTAGACCTCTATAAAACAGACCCTTCCCACGGGTAGGAGGCCCCCACCCTACCCCTATGTGATTCCAACAGACAAAAAAAGAACCCATAAAATAAAACCCACATACACTTAACCAGCTAGCCAACAGATTGACTACTATTCATATAATTTACAAACCAAAATTCAATCACTAACTCCTATAGGTCATATAAAAGGAAGACGCAGTCTTGGTTTATTCTTGGCGCAGTTCAGACTTTGACACAGGTTTTCGCGGTTCAAATGCCACACCCCGCACGCTGAAGGCAGGCAGGTTTTTCGGGGCTAACTAGAAGTATCCGAGGTTTGTTAAAGAAAAAAAGAAAAAGGGGTTACGGGTTTCGGCGCGACATCAACGCAACAGCAACCGCGATAATGATAATCACCACGACCACAATGATTATGACAAAATTAATCATCGACAAACCAAAAATCAAGTCTTCAGCTGGTGTCGGGGTTACTTCTGGATTTAGGGTTGGCATGGTTTCGGTGGGCATGGATGTGGGCAGCTCAGTGGTTGTTGAGGGACTTGTGGGGGCGGCGCCGTTGTCAGTTGGCGTGGAGGCGGGGGTTTCCGACCCGGCGGGGCTTTGGGTTGTGTCGGGGCTTTGAGTTGCTTGGTCGGTTTGGTTTGCCTGCGACTGCGGGGTTGTGGTTGGAAGCGGAGTACCCGAGGCGTTCACGGGGTCAAAGACGGCTTGGTAGGTGTAGTTGTAGCCGTACCCGCATGTTATGGTTACAGGGTTAATGGAGAAAATTAGGCTGTCCACCGTTGGCTGATAAATGTTCTCCGGGATGCTGGGGAACTGTTCGGTTACGCCGGGGACGTAGTTGGGCTGTGCAAGGTGACCAGGCTGGTAGGTTCCGTAGACGAGCCAGTAGTGGAACACAAAGCCCTCATCGGCTGTGGCGCTTAAGGTGTAAGTGGTTCCGTTTTGGTAGCTGTAGTTGCCCGGAGGGGGTGTGGTCGTTCCGCCCACGGAGGGCAAGATGGTGACGCCTGCGGAGTCGCTGGTGGCGTTTTGGGTTTGAGGCTGCGGAGTTTCCATGATGGTGGAGCCGTTAGAGGCGAAAACTGCTTGGTAGGTGTAAGTGTAGCCGTAGCCGCAGGTTATGTTGGCGGGGTTAATGTTGAACACCAAGCTGTCAATGGCGGAGGCGCCAACGGGATTGGGAAGCTGGACAATTGCCCCAGTTTCAGGGTCGGTGTAGAAGCCCCCGGACTGCTGTTCATGCCCAGGTGTTAAGGCGCCTGAGACAATCCAGTAGGCGAAGCTGGTTCCTTCGTTGGGTATGGCTTCCAGATTAATTGTTTCGTTACTGCCGTAAGTGTAGTTTCCAGGGGGAGGATTTGTTGTTCCGCCTGCAGAGGGCAAAATAATCACGATTGCTTCTTGGTCAGCTGGGGGGGTTTGAGCGGTAGCTGAGTTGAGAGCGGCAACGTAGAGGGCTGCAGCCAAGAGAATGACGGTGAAGGCGATTGCTTTTTGAGTTTTCCTGCTCAAATTCAATTTCTCCTTCAGAAAGAGAACTATACCTCAAACACGGAGGACAGGATATAAGATTATGTGACTGTCGCTTCACAGCTACGGTACACCAAACGGGGGTTGCTGACTGAAGGACAGAACGTAGATTCGGTTGGGGTAGGTTCCAAAGCTGGTTTGCAGCGTGAATTTCTGGGAAGCCATAAGCATACTGTAAACTTGGCTCATGGTTAGGTTGGAGTTGTAGTAGGGGTATTCTTGGCCGTACTCGTATAGAAGCAGGTACTGAACGTCATGTTGAATGCATTGGTCTACAAGCTCGGTTACGTTGAAGTCGGGCGGGTATGCGTCCACAGGCAACGCGGGGTAGTCGCCTACGTAGGTGAATCTGCGGGGGCTAGCATACACGTAGAACTTGAGGATGTCGGCGCTGAAAACATTAATGGGACACAAAACCATAAGCGACCCGTCGGCGTCCAAATTGGAGAGGGCATAGGTAGCAGCTTGCTCTAAAGGCAAATGAAACGCACTATCCTTAGCAACCCAGTTGTAGGCATCCACACAACTGTATGCTACGGAAAATCCGACAGCAGCAACCAGAAAAACCGCCGCAATTTTCCGCGCCCCAACCCTGTGGGAAGCGGGATTTCGCGTTTTCCATGTTTTTTGGAGTTTGTTGTATGCTGAGATTATGAGGGTTGAAGCTGAGAGGGCAAGCACGGGGAAAACGGGCACGATGTATCGCCATTGGCGATTGCCGATGACTGTGAAAAAGATGTACATGGCAAAGAACCAGACCAGCAAAAACTTGTCTGCCGCTGTTCGTCTTGTCGCCAAAACCAAAAGCCCCAGCAAACCCAGAACATAAACAAACAGGGACACGGGGTGTACGGCGCCGTAGGGCCAAGTCATCTCGATGAGGTAGAAGAGGGGTGCGGGGAACCGGGCGCTGTAGAGGGATTTCTGGGGGTTACCCGCGCCCATGGCGTAGAGCCATTGGTCAAGCATGCCGGAGGTGTAGGCTTGAAAAGAAAAAAGGACCCAAGGCAAGATTATGCAGATGACAATCAGAATCAGTAAGGGAAAGCGGGACAGTTTTTCTTTGAGGTAGCTTTTGCTTAGCAGAAAAATGCTGGTCAGCATAGCGGGTACGGCGATTATTATTTGGTATTTGGTGAGAAAACCCAAGCCTAAAGCGACCGCGCTTAGGGTGAGGAATTTGATGTGGTGTTTTTGCAGCCAAAAGAAGAACAGCATCATGGAGACGGAGAAAAAAAACACTAGCATCGTTTCGAGCATGGCAAGTCGGGCAAGCCAAATAAATCCGGGCATGTTCGCTAACAAGACGCTGGAGAGGAAGGCAGTTTTGGGTTCGTAGGTTCGTTGAGTGAATTCGAAGAGTACCCAGACGGAGAGGACGGCGAATATGACGCCGATGAGTCGACCAGCCAGCACGCTTGGTCCGGTGATGGCGAAGAACCCGGCGATAAGCAAATCGTCTAAGGGGGGATAAAACAGGCTCGTCGTGGCATATAATTGGATGCGCCCGTGTGCCAGAAGCAGGGCGCCGTTCAGGTGGTTGGCTTCATCCCACTGGATGGTCATGGAATCTAAATTGAAAACCAAAACAATGAAGTAGATGACTATGAAAACGGTGAAGAGCAGTCGCCACTTACTTACTCGCCATTTAGGCTTTGAGGCAAGAAAACGGCGGTCCATGCGTTTTTTGCTCCCTGCCACCTATGAGGTCACTTGGGAAGGGTCAATCAATTTTGAATAAACAAATTATGCCTTGACTATTTCCTTGGAGGTACTCTTAAAATTTGCGGGATTTCACGTTTGCCTGTTCTCCGTGATGGTGCAGCAGGTTTTTTGGGAAACATGGTTTCCTTGAGGAAAAACGGGCGGACTATTTTTATACGACCTAAAACGTAGTTTCAGGAAAGGAAGCATTCTATTTGACAATCACCGTTGATGATGCTGGCAGCGGCGACCTGCTTTTCGGCATAGTAATAGGGGCTTACCGCGATGAGCCTGAAGCATTCCGCTATGACGTTGTTGATGTGAAGTTCTTTCAAACTGAGCTATTCCGCAAAAAAGAGTATCTCACGCAGACTGCGATAATAGTGAATCAACTGCTGAACCGGCTGCAACCAAAGCCAGACGAGGAAATTCACGTTTGCCAAGGCTACATATTTGACGAAGCCGTAGAGGACCTGCGCAAGACGTATGGTGAGAGAGTCCAGCGAATCAAAGTCATCGGAGAACCTCAAAGGCTAATCGAAATTGCCTACCTCGACGAAATCCGAAACCTTGGTTATGAGCCGCTGCCTGAAAGAGATGAGAAGCGAGGCAAAAGCTTTTTCCACATGATGCGTTGGCTCAAAGCCAACCCCAGCATGATAAAATATGCAAAGACAGGGTGGCCTAGGCTTGCAAGGTACCACATGTTTAAGCCATACCATCAAAAAAACGAAAAAAACAAATTTACAGCAGTTTGCGTTAAATGCGGAAAAGAATGTGAGGTCCCATTTAAGCCAGATAGCAGTCGCCCAGTCTACTGTAAGGCATGTTGGGGAAAAAAGAAAAACAACTAGTAAATAGGGTTCATTTTTCTCGTTTTGATTCGTTTCTTAGTCTACAATGGCGTAGGTAAAAGCATAAATTCTAAAAAGACTATTTGAAGTGGGGTTATCATTATGTGTTTGGGACGCGTAGTTATGCGTTGCCCTTACTGCAACCAACATTTTGCGGTCACAAGACCTGACAGCATGCATCCGTGCTGGTCGTTTGAGAAGCCAGCGGCGGATTCTGTTGATAAAAGTGTGATAGAGCAAACTTTTGAATGCGGAAATCCTCAATGTGGAGCTAAATTCACCATTTACTGGTTCGATTCACCGCTGGCTTTGAATCTGGCATAGCTTCGGTGCTGAAAAGCGAATCTCAAACTCCCCTTTTCTTTTTCAAAAAAAGTTGGTTATGTGGAGGAGAATTAGTCTTCTCTCCACTTGAACAGTTTCACTGCCGCCACAAGAATAACGGCTGTAATCGCCGCAACAATGCCAATGTCTATGAGGGCACCGTTCAAGTTGCCGTAGACCATGACGTTGTTTAAGCCTTCCACTATGTAGAACAAGGGCAGGACGTGGGCGATGTTTTGGAGGTATTCGGGCATGATGCTTATGGGGAAAAAGGTTCCTGCCAGAAACATCATGGGGAACGTTACGACGTTTCCGATGACGCCTGCCGTTTCAGGGTTCTTGGTGACTGTACCCACCAGCATACCCAACGCGGCGAAAAGCGTGGGACCTAAAATCAAAAACGGAACCAGCCCAAGGGTCAAGTTTACGTGGGCTCCGAAAGCAAAAATCCCGACTGCAACCATCAGCAGAAAACTTGCGAATGTGAGCACGATGTACCAGAGGATTTTGGAAATCAACCATTCCATCTTGGTCAAGGGCGTGAGGGATAACTGTTTGAAGATTTTGTTTTTCTTATACTCCGAGGAGATGTTGACCAGCGAAAACATGGGGCTGACCAAGATTGAAAAGCCGATAAGCCCCGGAATCAGAAGGTCAACATATTGTGGGTTTTCAAAGCCGATGGTGCTTTGAGTGTAACCTATCACGGGGGTTCCGTTAAAAAGTTGCAGGTTAAACATGTTTGAGACGGCGCTCACGGTTCCCACGATTATGCCGTTTGTGCTGGAAGTGGGGTTACCGTAGATTGTGATGTTAACAGGGTTACCTGCAAGGTAGTTTGCCGAAAAGTCAGCGGGAATTATGATGCCGTCAGAAGTGGCGTGTTCAGCTAAGTAACTGGTGAAGTTGCTGGTTTCCACAGTGATAACGCTTATGGTGTTGGAGCTGTTAAGTGCCTGCAGAAACTGGCTGGATATATCCATCTGAGGAAACGCAAAGGGCCCGGTGTCTTGGTTTTGGGTGTAAACGTTAATTGTATTTGAGCCGCCTCCGGAGAAGATGGAACCAAAAATCACAATCAAAATTACAGGAAAGATTAAGCCAAAGAACAAGCCAACCTTGTTTCGTAGGTAACCTCGGCTGAACACCTTAAAGTCTGAAAGGATTCGTTTTCCACTTGACATGTTACCGACTCCGATTAGAAACACCATGTTGATTTTCGTCTGGGTTTATTATTTCACCTTGTGAGTCCACTTCGCCACTTACCAGCTTAATGAAAACATCATCTAAGCTGTCGCGTCGCGTCTGAATTTCACCCCAAGACAGCTTAGATTCTTCAGCAGCCGCCAACGCAGCCAACGCATCAATTTTCTTCTTCAGAGGGATACATATGATTTCCTGTTTAGCATCATAGCTAACTTCTAGTTCTGTGTTTGCTTTGATGTAGTCGGCAAGTTTTTGGCTGCCTTGAATTTCAAGGCGTTCCCCTGAACCGTGTTGCTGTATGATTTCAGTTGTGGTGCCCATGGCTGCAATGTGCCCGTGATTCATAATGGCAACCCTGTCCGAGAGCTGCTCGGCTTCATCAAGATAATGAGTGGTCAAAATGATGGTTTTGCCTTTAGTCTTCAAAGTCCGAATAACCCCCCAAATTGCCCTGCGCGCATTTGGGTCCAAACCAGTTGTGGGTTCATCAAGAAAAAGCAAATCCGGCGAGTTCACCAACGACAAAGCCAGCCCTGTTTTCTGTTTCTGACCGCCCGAGAGGTTTTCAAACAGGGTTTTTGCGGAGTCTTCCAGCAGAACGTCTCGGAGAATTTGGTCAGGGTCCACTTTCACGTTGAAGAGGTCCGCGTAGTAGAGGATTGCTTCGCGGGGGTTTGTTTTCTCAAAAAACGTGAACTGCTGGGGAATTACGCCGATTTTTTTGTGTAACGTGTAGCCGTCTTTCCACGGGTCTAAACCTAAAACTTTCACGTCACCGCCGTCTCTTTCACGCAAGCCCTCCATGATTTCGATGCTGGTGGTTTTGCCTGCACCGTTGGGCCCAAGCAGCCCAAAAACTTCGCCTTCGTTGACTGTGAAGGATATGTCATCCACAGCGTTTATGGCGCCGTAGGTTTTTTTGAGGTTTGTAACTTCAATTGAAATCATCTTTTGACCCACCTTAGAGTTGGGGAAGCCAGCTTATTCATATTGTTTACTGTTCTCCTACGAAAGGAGGCATGGTTCAAAATATAGCTACCCAACGGCAACTATGAGCAACTATTTAGTTTACCAACAGCTTAACCTTGCTTTGACAAAATCTCCTCTCTTCGAAACAGCTTCATGCCGAAATAGAACACACCTACATCCAACAGCCCAAACAAACCAATCATAACCGCCAGCAACGTAGGACCCAAAATCATTAAGCCTGAAACCTGCCCAAAAACCAGCCCCAAAATAGGCAGCAGAAGCACTACGCTGATTTGTTGAGCTTCTTTGAAGCCTTTCACGCGCGCAGAAATTATAACGGTTAAGCCTATGCTGCATAGGGCAAGGGTGGGAGTGACGCCAAAAATCATAATCAGCCAAACCAAGTTAGGAATCAAAAGCATGCCGCCAAACATGCTAAAAGTTGCCACGTCAATGATGACTGCGTAAACGGCAAAGGACACAAACGTAACCGCCAAGGCAGGAATTAAGCTAACCAAGATTTTGCCCATCAACAACTCTCCATCCGTTAAGGGCGTGGCAAGGAGAGCTTCGATGGTTTTGCGTTCTTTTTCTCCTGCAAAGCTGTCCGAGCCCATCACGCTTGAAGCCATGATGGGGATGATTAGGAAAAACGGTGCAAAGAAGTACACGGACATGATGTAGACCATGATTTGGTCGGGCGTGAAGTTGGCAAGCTGCGCTTGAACATCTGAAGGCAAGTTGGCTATCAAGGGCAAGAAGTCTTGCATGGAGTTCTGGGAGCTGCCGAGGGAAGAGGTGTTGGAAATTAGCAGGACAATTGAGGGAAGCACCACGGAGAATATCAGGGGAACGAGGAGTATGGGTAAAAGGACCTGATTGTTGCGTTTGATTTCAAGCCAGTCCTTCTTGAAGACCAGCCAGACATTGTGGCGGTTCATGCTGTTGCCTCCGCGTTAATCAGCTTAAGGTACGCTTCCTCTAAGGATGGTCTGAGCACGTTAACGGACAGAATCTGCCCTTCCGCCTCCACAATATCGGAAACGATTGCGGGCGTGGCGGCGCGGGCATCGTCCACCTTCACCCTGAGGCTGGCGTCCTGCCGATTCAAAAAGACTTCCACAGCCTGGGGGTTTGCTTTCACCGCCGTCACAATTTTGGGCGTCACCTGCACTAAATCAATCTGCACTGTGGGTTGCCCGCTGATTTTTGCCCGCAACTCATCAGGTGAACCCAAAATCACGCAGGTGCCCCGATTCATAATCAGAACCCGTTGGCACAGTTTCTCGGCGTCCTCTAAGTGATGCGTACAAAGTAGGATGGTGCTTTTTTCCTGCTGGCTAAGCGCCGCCATGAGGTCACGGATTTCCTTTGCGGATTGGGGGTCTAAGCCTGCAGTGGGCTCGTCTAAGAAAAGAATCGGCGGCTTATGCACCGTAGCGCGCACGATGGCAAGTTTCTGTTTCATGCCCTTGCTGAAGGCGCCGACCTTGTCGTTTCGGCGGTCCCATAAATTGAAGAACTCTAAAAGCTCCTTGATGCGGCGGCTGCGTTCCTGCGCGTCCGAAAGCCCGTATGCCTGAGCGAAAAAGTGCATATTCTCCAGCGCCGTCAGCCGCTCATACAAACTGGGGTTTTCGGTTAAGATGCCCACAGATTGGCGCACCTTGAGGGGTTCCTTGTAGATGTCGTATCCCGCGACGGCGGCTGAGCCCGCAGTGGGGGAGAGGAGGCAGGCAAGCATACGCAGGGTGGTGGTTTTTCCAGCGCCATTGGGTCCAAGCAGCCCGAAGACTTCGCCTTGGTTAATTTGGAGATTTAGGCCATTAACTGCCGTGAAGCCGTTGAACTTTTTGGTTAATCCCTCGGTGGTGACGCTGAACATGTAGGCGCCTCTTTCGGATAGGCATGTGTTGGGTTAAGAATTTAAAATTGACGCATACCCACCACGAAAAAAGCCATAATTGTAAGGTATTTCGCTGACTTAGGCTAATTGTTTGTTGCCGAAGGGTTCTTTTGGGCGACTTTTGCGATGGCAAGGGAACCCGCAAAAACCATACTGTTCAGGAAGGTCAATTCTTTACCTGAATCGGTGAGGATGACGGTACGCAGCGGGGAGACCTCAATGACGGTTCCTTCGCCTGCAGCCATAAACGTGGTTATCACTCTGTCGCCTTGCTGGTAAGGAAGCCTGACGTTTGGGGTTTCTTGCCCTTGATGAAGACGTGTAATCACTGCCGCACCCGAACTGATGGCGTTGTTAGGGATGGTAAGCAGCCCCACTTCGGTACGTATCCGCGTAACCAACGCACTTATCTCAACAACAGTCCCAGGCATGTTATTAACTAAAACGGCGTCGCCAACGCGAAACTTGTGCGTAAAAAAGACCAAGGCGCCTGCAAGAATGCCCCCGACAAAAGTGGAAATGAGCAAGCCGATGGTTATGGAGGCAAAGCCTGCGCCTGTGAGTAGGGCTTCGGGCGGAACGTTAAGGACGTTTAGAACCGCAAACAACATAACCAGAACGGCTATGGCGCTCATGAAGTACTGCACGATGGTGCTGGCTTCTTCGCCTAGATGCTTAGCTATTGGGGGTTTGGAGCGGTTGATGAACACAAGGATGGTGAGCCAAAACCCCGCTATGATTGTGATTCTTATGATTTGGCTGGCAAGCTGGGAGATGTCGATGGGTTCCAGCACGAAAGTGTTGAAGAGAAACAGGGCGCCAGCTGCTGTTGCAATCAGAAGGACAAGCCCAATGGCGACGCGTTTGACAGAGTTAAAGATGCTTGGCACGTCATCGTTCCTTTAAATTGGTATTGCAGGGCGGGTTAGTAAGCTTTGTTCTTTCATGCAGGGGCAGGTTCATGCTAAAACCATGCCAAAACCGCATGTGTTACCGCAAAATAGAAAAATACCTAACGCCAAATATGCCAGCATAACTTTGAAGAGGATACGCAGATGAAGCTAAACAAAACCGATGAACAAGTCATAGCCGCCCTTAAAGAAAGCAAAGAGTTAACCCTTGCAGAAATCACCGAGAAGACAGGGGCACCCAGCAAGAAGGTCTTCAAGTCACTGCGCAAACTTTTCGAAAGCGAAATGATTGACTCCAACGCCCGCAAATACCACTTGCTTACGGATAAGCCGCCAAAGAAGGGCAAAGACGAAGCCGCCGAGTAAAATTGAACCGCGTTTTTGTTTAGCGCCATTGTATTTTTTAATCAAATCTAAAAAGACCGTACTTTGGGGATAAAGAGGTTGGAGAGCCTCGGGCGGGCTTTGCTCCCGCGGCCTGCTGCTTACAAGGCAGCCGCTCTGCTGGGCTGAGCTATCGAGGCATCACCGCGTTTTGCCCAGATTACACCAACACATGAAAACATACCCAAATAAAAGTTACTGCCAGAAAGAGGATTTCGCGTTTTCCTTGCTGGAAAAGAGTGTACTTACAGGTTTATGCAAGTATCAATCCGATTCCAATCACAAGCTAAAACTTTAAAGAGAAACTGACTACCCAGAACCAAGGGATGAAAATTTGGCAAAAGTTGTGCATGAAGGTTTTCCACCAAAATGCCATTAATGCGGGGAAAAGGCACTTGTTGTAATACGAGAACGAATATTGGACGTATACGTTTGATAAGAAAACAGGAAAATACACGAAAGAATTAATCGACGTAGAAATCCGTTGCCCAAACTGTAATGCAAAACTGAAAAAGGAATTTCCGGAGGGCTTGTGCAAATTTTCAGATGAAACTTAGCTTTAAAAAGCTAAGGCATCAATATTGATTTTGTAATATTCGTCTTCTTTCTCAACTAAATTTGCAAAAACTAGTTTACTCAGCACATCCTTTAGGTTGATACCTTCATTAAATTCGTTAAACTTTTCCATGAGTTGAGTATAATCTTTTTTTGCGTCTGATAGATAATATAAAATAAGTGCAGAAATAAAGTCATTTTTATCAACTCTATCGCGTCCATAATGAACCATAAGCTTCTTAGTTATTTTGCCTAATTTAATAATAGTCGTTTTTGTATCAATTTCTTTTTGAAGGATAAATTTGGCAAAAAGCGCTCTTACTTCAGGATTAGGACTAAGTCTAAAGGCACCTTTGAAAACATCCTGTACAGTTTTTTCCAATTTTTCGCAAAGCAAATCTTGGATATTGATACTTTTGCCGAAATTTTCCTCAAATCTCCGCTTTGCAACTGAAATCAGATCGGAATCGTGACAAACCAAAATGGATTCCGTATTTTCTCTCCAAAATTTCTTAGTCTTAAAATGCCCCAGATTCATCTTGTTCAAATTAATTGAACTAACAACTAAAGCTTTATCTGTGATAACAAGTTTAGCATGAATTGGACCCACGGGTGTCTTAACCTCAATTTTTTGGGCAATGAGGTCCCTAAACATGTTTTCTAACCTGTCAGTAAAATCTCGGCTTCGTGCCCCAGTCATTATTTTTATAGGGATGCTTTTGTTTATTGCAAGATTGGTCAAGAATTTTGAAAAATCTTGATCAGTGAAACTCTCGGTCGAAATATATATCCATTTATCTGCAGTTTCAATTATACTACTAAGAAGTGTTCGTCCTCTGCAGTCAAAAGGTGTAAGATATAGCTTGTTTTCAGGAGTTGAAACAGGCGGACAAAGCGCTATTGGATAGTGAAGAATCCAGTGGTCTTTATGAATTAAATCAACTTTTTCTGGCAAGTCAAATATTTTTTTCCCATTTTCTTGGACTATATCGAGAACTTTTTTTCTGATTTGACCATCAAAGCCATTCTGGTCTAAGACAAATAGCTGAAGTAAAGTTTCAAATTGCACATTAAATTCATGAAGCTTACTTTCATCACCTCTAAATATTATTGCCGCATCCAGTTCTTCCGCGTGTGTAAAATTTGCTGATAAAGCAATAGCGCTTTTATCTGTAACAATGAATTTTCCATGAAAAGAATACCATCTTCCAAAAGCGGTTCTTGTTTCACGTGGGTCCCCAACATTCCATTTGTTGAAGTATATTGAGGCTCCGCATTCAGCTAGTTGGATAAATCTTTCTTCAACACGGGGTCTCAAGTCATCATTAATGCTGTCGTAAGGAAGAGTCAATATTTCTACTTGAACATTTTTTTTAAGTAAATCAGTTAATACGTCAAATACTTCTTCACGGTGAATCTGGAACATAGCGATTCTTACGTATTTGGTGGCTAACGCAATTTCGTTAATAATAAAAGGAACCGCTTCTGTTCCAAACTCGAATATTGTTTCCAATTGCCCCCGTCCAGTAGAGTCTATTAGGCGGTCTTCGTTAATAATTCTTACAGTGACATCAACGAAGAGGTGACTTCTGAAAAGGACAATTTAAGTTAATTTTTTCTGCGAAGTTGAAATTTTCAATTCAGATTTCCAGATTTTACTGAGATTTGTGGTATGCCCATAATAATTGAATTGTGAGGAAATATCGTCTGAATGCCGTAGGGTTTTGAGCCTATTTCGGATTAATTCAACATGCGCTGGGTCTATTTCCACGCCCACAGAGTTTCGGTTCAGTTGCTTTGCAACAACCAGCGTTGTTCCAGTACCTGCAGTTGGATCAAAGACTACGTCCCCAGGCAAAGTTGAGGACAATATTATTCTTAACAACAATGCGACGGGGGTTTGTTGGGCATGTATTCTATTTCCTTGTTTATCTCTGAGAGCTTCGTCTCCTGCAAAATATCCTGAAGTAAGCTCTCTGATATCATCCCAAACATCTGTCAAATACATGCCATTTTCGCGTTGGTATTTATGTTCAGGCAATGGCGGAGGGTCAATTCTAACCTTGTTAAAGACTCTAGGTTTTTTTCCTTTGATACCATAGGCAATTATTTGGTATTGCTTTGAAAATCTAGTCTCAATTGGGACGGCAGAGGTTTTCTTCTTCCAGATTATTAAATTTTGAAAATTCCAACCTGTTTCCCGCAGAATCTCCAAAACTATTTCTGCGTTTTTTTCTCGGTGCATAAAGTATAGTGCGCCGCCATCGGATGTGGCTTTATAGACCTCTTGAACAACTGTCTTTATCCAACTCCAATATTTCTCACAGGATTGATTGTCGTCAAAAAACCGATATTCTTTACCTTGAAGATATGGAGGGTCAAAGAAAGTCAGATTTACTTTACCCACTATACCCTCATTCATAAGAGTTACACAGTTACCTTCAAGCACTTTTGACCAAGTAGCTCCAGTATTCAACACTGTTTCTGCAAAGGTACTGGTTCTTGGTTTTTCAGTTTCTAAGAGAACCGGCTCTTGTTTTGAGTCAAGTGCTGTAATTTGAAAACCACCATTGTGCCTGCTTATTGTTACCTGCGTTTCCACAGAAAACCTTTGTTTGAGGTAGTCAGACCAGAGTCGTCCATATTTATCGATTTTTGCAGGTAAATCATTTAGAAGTGTATCAAAAGGTGGGTCCATGTCACCAATTAATTCGGGTCTACTCTTCAGCGGTATCTGAACGAATCCCCGTTCTACTTCCATTTTTTTGAGTGCTTTTGTAAGCATGGTTACCAGTTCTGCTATCGTATATGTTGTTGGCTATAAATTTTAAGTTTAGCCAACCCGAGTTCCATATGACGACAACTGGTAAACTGTGAGCCTATTTGGCTTCTATTTGGATGTTAATATTGATTCGATGCAGAAACGATAGAGGGGTAGAGGTAGGTCAAAGGGGTAGTCAGCCTACCAGAATGGGGAAAGGCGCAGGTGGAGGGGATGGGAGGATGGCGCTTGTTGGCAAGGGCAGAACTCTTAAAAGGCAAACATGTGTTACCCTTTTAGGGTAACTGATTGTGAACACCCACCAGCAACCAAAAAAGTCTGAAGGCGACAAAAAAGCAAAACACCACGCCATCAAATTTTGCCCCAAATGCGGCTCCACCCAAGTCTTCTGGGCGCAGGGCATGCCCCAGTTTTGGTCGATTTGGCAGTGCAGCACCTGCGGTTACCGTGGAGCGGTAATTTTGGAGGACGGCAACATGGCTAGGGTGCTGCAGGAAAAATGGAAAAAGCAGAATAGCCCAGCACAACCCAACGAAGGCACCTAACTGGGCAAACGCCTAAAAGAAGGAAAGGTTACTTGCTGGGTTTTGCCAGGTACTTTAAGTGGAACGGCTTAACCAGCACGCCTGGCTTAAGGTCAGCTTGGAAACTTTGGGTCTCCAAAATAAGGTCTGAAAGCTCAGATTGCTGCAGCCTCAAAAACTCAGCGTACCCAGTGTAGTTTTCGTGTAAAGAAACACAGACAGCATCCCAACCCATACCTTGACCATCCAAAACGGTGACGACGTTGGGCTGTTTGAGGTACCATTCTTTGAGTTTGTTAAGCGCTTCTTCTCTTTCGGCGCCTTTTTTGTGATTAAGTTGAGTCTTCATAAAGGTGAAAGCAGCCAACTCAAAACCAATCTGTCCAAACTTGGGGATAACGGTGTATCCTTCGATGGTGCTGTCCTCAAGCATGGCTCTTCTGCGGGTAACAGTTGGCTGAGAAATCCCCAGCGCTTTTGCTAGTTGCCTATCACTTCGATGAGAATCTTTCATGAGCTCAAAGAGCAATTGATAGTCCAATGGTTTCAGTTCTTTCATTTTAATCTGCCTGATTCCAATCTTATTCCGATTCCATATGCATTTCGACATTCATATATAAACTTGGTTGTCAGACTAAATCAATTCACTCCCTAAATCCGCCCAAATTTCAAAAAACCATCCAAAAAATGAAAGACAAAAAAGTCTTAAAAACCGCGCACATCCTAAACTACAGGAACCAAAATGCCAACCCAAACCCCACAAGAAACCCAAACCGAAACCACAAACCTACTAAGCCAACTCATACAACACGACACCACCAACCCGCCGGGAAACGAAACCACAGCTGCAACCTGGCTCAAACAAAACCTAACCAATGAAGGCTTCCAATGCGAACTCATCGAATCCGCACCCAACCGAGGCAGCCTCATCACCAGACTTAAAGGCACAGGCCAAAAACCCCGCCTGCTCCTCTTGTCCCATCTGGACGTGGTTGCCGCCAACCCAAAAGAATGGAGCGTCCCCCCATTTTCAGGCGCAGTTAAAGACGGGTTTGTTTGGGGACGCGGAACCCTAGACATGAAAGGCATGACCGCCATCGAAGCCATGACGCTTAAACTGCTCAAACGCAACCACATCCCCCTGAAAGGAGACGTGATTTTGGCTGCAACCGCTGACGAGGAGGCGGGCGGCGTGATGGGGGCTGATTTTTTGACACGAAACTTCCCCGAGAAAGTGTTTGCCGAGTACGTGTTAAATGAAGGCGGAGGTTCCTCAATGCCGCTTAAGAACAAAAACCTGTTCACGATTAATGTTGCCGAGAAAGGGCTATTGTGGTTTAGGGTTCGCGCAGGCGGCTTTCCGGGACATGGTTCGGTGCCTTCTGCAGCGGACAATGCAGTGATGCGGATGAATCACGTAGTGGATTGCTTGGGTAATTATCGTGCGGAAGTTCGGTTTGTGCCTGCGGTGGAGCAGTTTTTGGTGGAGATTGGCAGGGAAGATGCGGATTTGCAGCCGTTTATTTCGCGGTTGCTTGCAGCTCCAGAGCAAAGCGACGCAATTTTGGCGGAGCTCGATAAGGTGTCTCCCGACATAGCCGAAGAGATTCGCCCACGCATACGCATGACCATCACCCCAACCATAATTCATGGAGGCATCAAAGAGAACATCATCCCTTCGGAGTGTGAAGCGGTTTTTGATTGCCGCGTTTTGCCGGGGCAGTCCACTGCGGAGGCGTTGGAGTTTGTCAAAAAGCGCCTTGCCGATGCAGGGTTAACCAAGCTGTCGTTTGAGGTCATTCAATCGCAGGAGCCATCCGAATCACCAGCCAACACGCCCCTTTACCAAACCATAACCAACGTGCTCAAAGATGCGGAGCCAAACTGCGAGGTTGTTCCGCTGCTCATGCCCGGAGGAACTGACAGCCGCTTCTTCCGCCGACTCGGCAGCGTATGCTACGGTTTCCACCCCTTACGCAGCGAAACCATTTACGGGGAAAAAGCAACCAGACGTGAACATGGCATCGACGAGCGGATTTCAGTGGATAACCTGGTTTTTGGCGTGCAGGTACTTTACGAAACGGTGAAGCGGTTTATGACCTAACCACAAACTAATGCACCTAATTTTTTGTTGGGCGTATTTCAGGTTGCTTTTTGGTTTCTGCGTTTGAAAGGGGGTTTTTCTGCGTCGTTAAAGGGCAAAGAAAGTCGTCGGTTGACGTTTTTTGGGGGTTTAGTTGGGGGCACGTTTTTTTGTATGTGGATGTGCGGAAAACGTTTAAATTCCGTTGGAAACAGCTTATGTAAGGAAGTTTGGGCCCGTAGCTCAGTTAGGTAGAGCGCCAGACTCATAATCTGTTGGTCAGGTGTTCAAATCACCTCGGGCCCACCACACCTTCGTCACAGGCCTAAGAGTCACAGGCGCATTTTCTAAAAGGAAGCGCAAGTTTTTCTGTGCCAAACAGCCGTCAGTTTAGCGACGTTTTCTCTTTTTTGAGCCCTGCTTACGTTGTCGACTTTTTCAGTGGGATAATAGTATGGAACGGTAACGTATGCACTTGAGTTGTTGCGTTTTTTCTTGTCATGTGTTAATCGGTACCATAAACGCTTCAGTCTAAACAACATCAAACCCCGCACTGCTTATGACTTAACACTAATATAAAAACCAATTTTCCACAATCCCCAAGGCATATTCCATAAAAATTGCAAATTCAAGCAGTAAATGATTTATTTTTTCCCAATGCTGATTTCAATAAATTCACGACATCAGGTGTGAAAATCGACAGTGCGGCTATCACGAAGTTTATGGGGAAAACTCCTGCGTATTCAAAGATGTTGCTGCCGTATGGCCCCATGATGGACAGGAAGTAGCCAAAGAATTGGAAAGTCGACCATGCTGCCGTCCAAACCATCGCCCCTGCAAGTCTGCGCCGATGTACCGTCTTCCAGCTTTCAGCTTTGCCCTTGTAGTAGCCGTAGAAGACTTCGCCTGCGATGCCGCCTGCCCCGCCGGGGAAAAACGCGTTAACCAAAACTTTTTCCAGCATATTTCCCGGGATGAAGTGACCTATCCAGAAGCCGGGGAAATTTAAGATGGGGATCACGACGCTGCCGGTGCTGAAGCGGATGGCTACGGGGATGGCGTAGATGATGACGCCGGCGATTTGCCAAAGCCAGAACCTGCGGTTTTTGAGGGTTGCCTTGGCTGCGCTGCACAAACTCATACTGCACAAAAAGGGCGTCACATGTTAAAAGATTTTGGATAGTCATCCCGATGGGGTGGGTGTTGCGTTTTGCTGATTTACTAAAGGGCTTAAATAGTTAAGTAGTAATTAACTATTTTGAGAAAATAGTAAAGTAGTACTTAACTAAAACTGAGGAAAACTAACATGAATCTGGAGAACGCGCTCATAAGATACAGGGATTACTCGAAAACGGTTGAGCTAATCAAAAGAGACGTAACTCTCCACGAAGGGAACTTCATCAATGCTATTGTGGGCCCAAGAAGGGCAGGCAAAACCTCTTTGATGCTCCTCTACATGAAAGGATTAGAAAATGAAGAACGCAACAAGGTGTTCATCAACTGTGAGGATATAGATTTCTTTGGTATAACTGTTGATGACCTAAGCAAACTGGAGGAAACCATTTATCATGTGTATAAACCCAATGAAACAAAGGACATTTACCTCTTCATCGACGAAGTGCAGACCTTCCCAGAATGGTCCAGATGGTTAAGAACTCTTTTTGATGAACATAGATACAAAATTTTTGTTACAGGCTCAACATCAGATTTATCATTGGATAAAATACCGTCGGAGCTACGCGGCAGAAGCAACAATACGCTCGTTTTGCCATTTTCGTTCAAAGAATGCCTGAGAGCAAAGGAAATCACATTCGAGAAATACATGCAAGCTGAAGATACTGGCAAAGTCATAGGAGCATTTTCGGAATTTTTGGATTTCGGCGGCTACCCGGAAGTAATAAAAACTGAGAATCCAGTGTTGAAACAGACTTTACTATCCGATCTGTATGCAACAGTGATACAGCGGGATCTCATAGAGAAATTCAAGGTGAGGAAAGCTGCAGTCTTTAGAGCGTTCATAAATTCACTTTTTGGGTCAGTTTGCCGAAATGTATCTATTCCTGCTTTGGTTAACTGGTTTAGCTCACATGGAGCAAAAATTAGCAAGGTAACCGCGCTTAACTACCTCAACTACGCAGAAGCCACATTTCTTTTCTTCTTGGTGTACCCATACTCCCGAAGAATAAAAGAAAGAAACACTAGACCAAAACTCTACGTTTCTGATTCGGGGATACTGGGGCTTTTTGACTCAGACAAAGGGAAAAAACTTGAGAACACAGTCCTTGTGGAACTGATTCGACGACGCGAACAAATTCACTACTACAAAACCGAAACAGCAGACATTGATTTTGTTCTGACCAAAGAAAACAAAGCGTGCGAACTCATCCAGGTCAGCTACAGCATCAATGAATCAGAAACATACGCAAGAGAAACAAAATCACTCCTTGAAACAAGCGAAAAAATGAACTGCCCCAAGCTAACAATTGTAACCTTTAATGAAGAGAAAAAAATTGAACAAAACGGCAAAACCATTGAGGTAATTCCAGCGTGGAAATGGTTACTCCAAACCCGAGCCTGAACGCGGCTTCATCCGTGCTCAGTTAAGTTGATTAATGAGGTTTGCTACTTTGGCGCCGAGTTCTTCGCAGGCTTTCAAGTCTTCAGGCTGAGGCGCTCCCTTAACTGCTACCCCATAGTGTTGTCCTGAGGCGTTGCCCTGAATTATCATGCCGTGAACAAGCATGGCTTGCAGGATGCTTAGCAAGGTGGTTTCGGCGCCGCTGGCTATTCCGCCGCTGCTTGTGAATGCTGCCCCAACCTTCCCGGTTAGCTTCGTGTGCAATTCAACCGAATCATCAATGACCTGTTTGAGTTTGGCGGACATTTCGCCGTAGTAGGTTGGTGACCCCATGATGATGCCGTCGGCGTCCAGAAAATCTTGGTTAACCGTGTTTTCTGCCCGCTTAACCTCAACGGTTGCCCCTGCATTTTCGGCTCCTTTGGCAACTGCCTGAGCCATCTTTTCGGTGCTTCCACTTTTCGAGTCAAAAACAACAATGATCTTCATAGTTTTTTCCTCCGTAATACAGGTATTGTCATGATATTTTTGGGTTTTTAGTCAAGAAAGGCTTATTTCTCCATCACTTCAATTAATGTTTGAAAAGCTAATGAAGTTTGTAGGTTTACCGTTGCTGATTATTCTGGTTATCGCTCTGGTGGGGGTCCCCGCCACGTACATTTCCTACACGACATGGGGTTCAGGCTCAAACCCAGACTTATACTTCGGCGTCTCCTACGGGCAAAACAGCACCCAAGGGGCAAAGCTGCTCATCGATGAAGTGAAAGGCTACTCAAACCTGTTTCTCATTAACTCATGGGACATAACCATCAACGAATCTGCACTCAACGAAGTTGCAGACTACGCCGCAAATTCAGGTTTACACTTCATGGTTTTCTTTTCATTCATATCTAACCAGACGTATTCGTGGCATCAAACATGGCTGGACACAGCAAAGCAACGTTGGGGAGACATGTTCCTTGGCGTTTACCTCTACGATGAACCAGGCGGATGGCAAATTCAGCAAGGACAATGGAACAACGGCTCATACGTACGGGCACTTTTCCAGAACACATCATCGCCACAAGAAGCCGCAGCCAAATTCGTAAGTTTAGGCACCTCACCCAGCTTTAACAGCATGAACGACCTCAAACGCCGCGGCATCCCCGCCTTCACCTCCGACTTTGCCCTGTACTGGTACGACTACATGGCAGGCTACAGCAGCGTCTTTGTGGAGTTGGGTTGGAACAACAGCCGCACCCAACAAATCGCCCTCGTCAGAGGAGCCGCCCAATCCATGGGCAAAGACTGGGGCGCCATCATCACATGGACATACATGCAGCCGCCCTACATAGCCAGCGGACCTGAAATTCTGCAGGACATGCACCTTGCCTACGACGCAGGCGCCAAATACATCGTCGTCTTCAACTACCCCACCAACCCCGAAGGCAACCCTTACGGCATCTTAAACGAAGAACACTTCTCCGCCATGCAGCAGTTTTGGAGCTATCAACAAAACACCGCAAGAGCCACAGAACAAGCCGCCGCAACGGCAGCTTTGGTTCTGCCGCAGTATTACGGGGGAGGCTTAAGATGGGCTGATGACAACGTTTGGGGACCAGCAAGCCTGTCTTGGCGGGCAGCTTGGCCTGAGGATACGCAGACGCCTCTGATTTGGCACAACTTTAACCTGCTTTCAGACACGTACGGATTAAGGCTGAATGTGGTTTTCGACGGCACCAACGCCATCAACCTCGTCAAACAATACGACAGGGTATACCTATGGAACCAGACCCTAAACTACGCCACACTCTGAGACAGGTTCGGTTTTTTCTTGCGCAGATGCTTAAACCACTCGTAGGCATCTGATTTGCCGACAAGTTCCACCTGTACAGCACCTTTGTCGCATTCAATGTAGCACTCAAAACATTTCGTGCAACGAGCAAGGGAGCCTCCGTCCACCAAGTTTATGCCTTGAGGGCAAACCCTCTCGCAAGCCTTCGCATCCAGCTGCCGACACGTCCCGCAGTATCCCAGATGATAGTCTTCGCAGGTTTTGGGACAGCCCTTCATGATGCATTCCTCTGCTTGTATTTTGGGCTTTAGGAAGGGGCTAATCGACCCCGCAACGTTCAGAACCGCGCCTACAGGGCAAATTTTCCTGCAAAAGAACCGTTTCTCCCTCAAACTGAGCAGAACCGCCACCACTGGGAGCAAATAAAGCTCCAGAAGAATGGGCATCATCTGACCCGTGAGGGAGGTCCACGCTTTGAGGTGAAACATGCCGCGGGTGGCTACGCCAATGGGGCAAACTGCACAGAAAACGGGAAAACGGAAAATCGCCGAGCCAACCACAGCCGAACCCAGTATGCCACTTGCCGCGACGCCGCCAAACTTGCTGCTCAAAAGCCTGCCAAAGGGACAAGCTGAACAAGCCACCGTGCTTAGCGGGGAACCGTTTTTGGCTGTTTCTTTTTCTTTGCTTTGCTGCATTCGTTTTTGGCGTTTCGCATCCAAGCCCCGCATGAAAGTGGCAACTGCTTTGTCAAACCCGTCAATGATTGACCCAAGAGGGCACACCCAACTGCAGAACACATTACCCAACACAAGGACAGGTAGCAAGAAAAGGAGCAGAGCTACAAGGGTGAAAAAAAGGTATTCCATGTCGATGAAGCCCGTGGCTAAAACCTGCAGTCCCCCAACGGGGCAAATTAGCCACGCCCCGGGACCTATCTGGCCGTAGGCGTAGGTTTCGATGCTGCATACCGATTGCCCGAAAGGCAAAGTGAAAAGGGGCGCACTTAACCCGCCAAACGTGAGACTGTAGACGGAAAGTCGGGGTGCCGTGGCGAAGTAAGCGATTGGCGCTATGAAGAAGATTAAAAATACGGCTTTACTGGCCCATCGGGCATACCGAATTAGTTTTCGGCGGTCACCACTCTTCTTTATCAACACGTTCCCCAAACTCTGACAACACAAAGGCAAGAAGCGTTTTTCTTATAGGACATAAGATACTGTGAATAAAAATATCTTTCCAAAACCGTCGAAAAGGTTTGGCGACAAAAAAGGGTTATTCCCGGGTGAGCTTGTAGGGGCCCGCAGTGAATTTTTCCGCGCCCTGCTCCGTCACGAGCACGGTGTCTTCGATGCGCACGCCTCCAAACCCAGGCAGGTAAATGCCAGGCTCAACCGAAACCACATTCCCCGCCTCCAAGGCGTCCTTGCTTTGGGAGGTTAGGTTGGGAAACTCATGCACTTCTAAGCCTACCCCATGACCCAAACGATGCACAAAGTAGTCGTCATAACCAGCGGACGCGATGACTTTTCGGGCGGCGGCATCCACCTCAGCTATCGGCATACCTGCCTTCACGCGTTTAACTGCCGCTGACTGCGCGTCCAATACAACGTCGTAAATTCGCTGCTGCCTCTCTGAATGGTTCCCCGCCACAAACGTGCGGGTCATATCAGAACAGTAATAGTTGAAAGTCGCGCCGATGTCCACCACCACAAGGTCACCCTCACGTATGATGCGGTCGCAGCAGCCACCGTGCGGAAACGCCGAAAACGTCCCCGAAGCCACGATGCTTTCAAACGCCGTCGGACCCCCACCGCGCCTGCGCATGGCATACTCAAGCTCCGCCGCCACCTCAAACTCCCGTACCCCAGGCTTAACGGCTTCAGAGGCGGCTTCCATCGCTATGCTGGTGAGTTCGCCTGCTTTACGCATAAGCGCGATTTCGCCAGATTCTTTGACTGCCCTAAGCGCCTGCACGGGGCGGTTAGTGACTTCAAGCGTCACTTGAGGCTCAAGCTCTTTGACTAAGCTTTGCCAAACGTTTACACTTAAACCGTCCACTGCGAGGCTTTTGATGCCGAGGGTTTTGGCTTGGACGGCAAGTTTTGCGGTCAGGTTCTCGTCGGCGCGAACCAGCTGCACGTCGACGTCTTTGCTTTCGGCTTTTGCTTGCTCGTAATTCACACCGTAAACGTAAGCGGTGGCTTCTTTTTCGGCGGATATGAGAAGGGCGGTGGTTCCGGGGAAGCCAAGGAAGTAAAGCTGGTTTGGCCCGTTAAAGATTAGGTATCCGTCAAAGCTGTTTTGGGCGAAGGCGAGTTTTTTGAGGCGGTTGATTCGGTCCAAGCGTTAGCACCACCAAGATGGTTAGCACACGAGCTTGTAAGGTTTCCGAACCCCGCTTTGGTCAACTGGGGTTATGGGTTTTTGGGAAAACAAACATTGAGCGGTTTTTTCGCAGATTTCTTTTTTATGTTTTTTCTCCCATTGAACAAAAAGAAAAGCGCGCGTAGCGCAAGTTGCAGTAGCGAGGGGGTAACGCAAGTTAAAAGCCAGATACCAAACAGGCGAAGGAGTAGGTGCAAAATAGACAAGCAAAAGCACACAGGATAGTATTACGCCAACAGCAAGAAACATGAAACCTAAAAGAAGCTTTAAGGAAGTGCGTATCTCGCCCGTCTCTTCCAGAAACGTAGTTGTTTGGATGTGTAAAAGTGACTGATAAGAACGCCCCCAACTACGCCTATAATGGTGAGGCCCAAGCGGGAATTATTGGAAGATGATGAACGGAACCAAAAATCCAGCAAACATAAAAAGCAGCAGCCTCCACGAGGAAAGCGGAAACGGTTAAAAATGGGGTTTGGCGGGTCCCGACGAGATAAGGGTCAGAAAGCGTAACCACACTGGCGGGAACCGCGGTTGTTTTTAGGGGAGCAAGACACCGGGGGCAGAACCGCATGTCATCGGTTACGTCTTGCCCACAATTACTCAATACCGTACAGTCACGCCTCAAAGCCCCCTGAGCTTTGTTTAGCGGAATCCATATTTAAGGAAAGAGGAACAAAAATCGCAACAAAACAGGTGTGTTCAATCATCTTTTTGTCAAAGCTAACAAAAAAGAAGCCTGTCATGCATTAGATAATCGTATAAGTGGTCTAAATACAAAAAGTTGGAGAGGTGAAAAGCCCTCTGTTGGATTTATTGGGGTTTTCTGTCTTGGAACAGCTTCTTGATGGCGCTGATTCTTGCCTTCTGCGCCAACACGTCACTTGTCACGAGAGTCAAGGCTTCTTCGGGGCACCACTTGACACATTGGGGCCCATCCTCGTTGTCCTTGCACAGGTCACATGTGTAAACTATCTTGGTTTCAGGGTGTAGCATCATGGCGCCGTAGTCGCAGGCTTCAATGCACCAACCACAACCGTTGCATTTGTCCTTGTCAATATTGACTGTGCCGGTCTCTTCGGACTGCGATAAGGCGTCGCGGGGGCAAGCAGCGATGCATGCGGGTTCCTCGCAGAGTCTGCAGGTGACTGCCATGTTTACAACTTGGTTTTGGCGCACAGCGCGTATGCGGGATTTGAGTGGGTTGAAGGCTTTCTCTTTGTTGTTGGAGCAAGCGTACTCGCAAATTTGGCACCCGACGCATTTTTCGGGGTCGCATGAAACGAATTTCCGTTCGTGTATCTTTACCATCTTTAAGCCTCCTCTTTGGATTCAACTATACTGGTTAACTCTTCCATACCCAGTTCCGCAAGCTTAGCTTTGGTGGGCACACCATCAGGATCCCAGCCGCGAGCTTCGTAGTAGTCGTCAAGCATTAGGTTAAGCTCGTCTTGGGTTACGACGGCACCTTTGACTGGACCATCGTCTGGGATGGGTTCATTCATAACTTTCCATGGAAGCGTGTCGTCAGCGCGGGTTAAACCTTCGCGGATGTTAATGAGTCGAGCTAAAGTGTTAACGCGTTCAGCTGAGGCAGTTAGTTCTTCGGGTGTAATGTCGTAGCCAGTGACTAAGCCGTAGAGTCTTGCGAGGTCTTCGAGTTCTTTGTAGAAGGAACCACGGGAATTCTTGCAGACTATGAAGGAGTCAATTAACGCGTAGGAGTCTTCAAGGTCTTTGACAATTTTGCCTCTGCCTTTTTCGGCTTTGAGGCGGTCCACTCTGCCTTTCATGTCCACGACGTAGGCGCTGCTTCGGTTGTGGTCGGCGCCACGGAAAGAAACCGCATAAGCCAACGCGGCAGTTTTGAGGCATCGGAGGTCGTAGCCTGTAACCTCTAAGCCTTTAATGTGCTGGGCAAGTTTCTCGGTGCCTTTGCCAATCTTTGCTGCTGCAGCTTTCACGCCATCAGCAAGGGTGTCGCCGATGCCTTCACGTTTGCCCATCAATTCGATGAGTTGAAGGAGAGATTCCACGTTGCCAAAGTGGGCGTCCATTCCTAGGTCTTCATGGGTCAGGATTGCTCTCTCGTGAACATCCATGATGAAGCCTATTGTTACACCCGTGCTTTGAGCGTCCATGCCGTAGTAGTTGCAGAGTTCAGCTGCTTTAATGAGGGCGTCAAGTTTGCTTACGCCAGTGTAGGGTCCCAAAGCCCAGAGGGAATCGTACTCCATTCGCGCCATGGTTCCCTTGTAGGGACCTTCGCGGACGACTGCTTCATGCTCGCACCTCATGGGGCAGGAACTGCAGGCGATAATTTTTTGGATGTATTTTGCGTTGAGTGCTTCACCGCTGACTTTCTCGGCGTCTTCAAACTTTGCGCTGCTGTAGTTGCGGGTGGGCATACAGTTCATTGTGTTATTAATCAGAATGTTTTCTACGGTGCCGAGGGTGCGGTATTTCTGGGTAGAAGGACCTTTCATGCGTTCATGGAATTCTTTAACCATTTCCATGAATTCAGTCGGTTTGGCTGTCACGATGTCTTTGGTCCCGCGAACTGCAATGGCTTTGAGGTTTTTGGAGCCCATAACTGCGCCTAAACCAGTTCGGCCAGCGGCACGGGTTTTCTCGTTGATTATGCAGGCAATTTTACTGAGTTTCTCGCCAGCCATACCGATGGCGGCAACACGCACGTAGTAGTCGCCAAGTTCATCTTTGATTGCGTCTTCTGTTTCGCTGGGTGATTTGCCCCAAAGCGAGGAGGCATCCAGCAACTGAATTGAGTCATCGTCAATCCACAGGTAAACTTGCCTGTCAGCTTTGCCTGTGATGATGACGGCGTCATATCCAGCGCGTTTTAGTTCTGAACCGAAGGTGCCGTGGGATACTGCTTCGCCGACGGCTCCGGTTTCGGGTGATTTGGAGATGAAGGCGTGACCGTTTCCACCAGTTGGGAACATTGTTCCAGAAACTGGACCTAACGCTAAAACAAGCGGGTTTTCTGGGCTTAGGGCGTCAACGCCTGCGGCAGAGTTTTCGAGCCACAATTTCATGCCTAAGCCTATGCCACCAAGGTATTTTTTGGCGGTTTCTTCGTTGAGCTTTTCAGTTCTCGTCTTTCCCGTGGTTAAATCGACGTAAAGAACTTTACCTGCATAACCGAGCAAACATGTGTCCTCCATATGTTTGGAAATTATTAGTCATTTGAAAACTATATTAACTTAATGGCTTTCAGGGTTGGAAAAACACGACCAAACGATGATTCTATTTGTCGTCATGAACAAAAATTCATAACGCATCGCGATGAGGTAATGTTGAAATGCGGCGGGCAAAGAGAAAAGAAATATCAGAAGCCCAACCCAATTTCTTACCTGCAGATAGCTGCAACCGACGAGGCGCAGGATATGAAAATAAAAGTCCACTATTTAGGATTGGTGAAGACCTACACAAACAAAACCCAAGACGACATTACGCTGGCAGACAACGCAAAACTCTCTGACCTTATGAACAAGATGGCAACAGAGTTTGGCAAACAATTCACGGCTGACATCTACGAGCCAGGCGAGGCAGACCTAAAAACCATGTTCACCGTCATGATTAACGGCGTTGTTTCAGGGCAACTTGGCGGCTTAGATGCCAAACTGAAAGAGGGCGACAACGTCATTTTGATGCCGCTCATGACAGGCGGATAAACAAGAGAAAGCAAGTTTTAACAAAGAAAAAAATTCTCAAATATTGTTAAAATATCAAAAAACAAAAAGAAAGCGCAAAGCGCTTTTCAAGCCTAACTTATGCGTGTTTACTTTTTGCTTTCGGCAGTTTGGAACAGGTTCTTGATGGCTTTTGCACGTGACTTCTGTGCCAACTGTTCTGCGGTGACGAATGTGAGGGCTTCTTCGGGGCACCACTTGACACATTGAGGCTCTTTTTCATCGGTGTCAGTGCAGCAGTTGCAGGTAAACACAACCTTCTTTTCAGGGTGCATGTTCATGGCGCCAAACTGGCACGCGGCAATGCACCATCCGCACCCGTTGCAGGCGTCTTCGTCCACCCGAATAATTCCCGTGTCCTCTTCCTGAGACAAAGCATCGCGGGGGCAAGCAGCTATACAGGGTGGGTCTTCACAGTGCCGGCAGGTGACAGCCAAATTTGACAGAGGCCCAATTCTCATGGCACGAATTCGGGATTTTGAGGGGTTGAAGGTGTTATCGTTGACCATACTGCAGGCGTATTCACAGACACAGCAGCCGATGCATTTCTCGGGGTCAGCGGAAACGAATTTTCGGTCTTGAGAGCGCACCATTTTAGTTGCCTCCCTGAGCTTTTGCGGCTTCAGCTCTTTCAGCTTCAGCTGCCTTCATGGCGTCTTCTGCGATGTAGGCGTATTCACTTAAGCCCACCTTCTCTAAGCACTCTAAGGTTGGAATGCCGTCTTTGGTCCAGCCGCGTGCAGCGTAGTAGTCGTCTAAACCAATTGCCATTTCCTCATCAGTTACGTGAACGCCTTTGGCGGGTCCTTCATCAGGGACGGGGAAGTGCTTTATCTTGTAGGGGACATCGTCGTATTTGCGTGTGCCTTTGCCTTCGCGGAGGTTAAACAGTTTGGCAAGGTTTTCAATGCGGTCGCCGTCCATCATCATTTCTTCAACGGTGATTGGGATACCAGTGGCAAGGGTGTAGTACTTGACAAGGTCATTCCAGCCGTCGTAGTAGGTGCCTCGGCTGAATTTACAGACAATAAGCGAGTCAATGATGTTATACATGTAGCTTTCAGTGACAATCATCTTGCCGCGTCCAGCCTCAATCTTGAAACGGTTCACTTTGCCCTTCACGTCAGGAGAGTAAGCACCGTTTCGGAGGTGGCAGGCACCACGGAAAGAAACGCTAAAGCCAAGCGCGGCGGTTTTGAGGGTTCGCAAGTCATATCCAGGCAGTTCCAAACCTTTGATGTGGCACGCGTATTTGTAGGCGTCTCCACCAATCAATTCTGCGGCTTTGGCGGTTCCCTCTGCAAGGATGTTTCCAAGCCAACCTTCGCGTTTGCCTATTTTGTGAATAATCTCAATGAGCGCTTCAGCGTTACCGAATCGGAGGTCAATGCCGTCCGCCTGCTCTTTGGTGATGATGCCGTGCTCGTAAAGGTCCATGGCGAAGGCGACGACAACTCCGATACTGATGCCGTCCATGCCGTACTCGTTGACTACACGCATGGCTTCAATAACAGCGTCTAAACGGTCTATGCCACAGAGGGGCCCCATGCTCCAGAGGCACTCAAACTCCAGCCTGCTGGTGCTGCCCTTGTAGGGTCCTTCAGGAACAACTGCAATGTGGTCACAGCGCATACCGCAAGTAGCGCAACCAACAATCTTTTTAACATAATGCTCGTTTAACCATTCGCCACTGACTTTCTGGGCGCCTTCAAAGGTGGCGTTGGTCCAGTTTCGGGTGGCAAGAGCAGAAAGCGAGTTCAAAACAAGAACGTTTTCGGGAGTGCCCAAGGTTTTGTATTTCTTGGTTGAGGGACCTTTCATGCGTTCATGAATAAGTTTGACAAATTCTCTAAAGCCTTTCATGTCGGCGACGTTCACGTCTTTGGTTCCGCGAACTGCGACGGCTTTGAGGTTTTTGCTGCCCATGACGCCGCCCATGCCAGCGCGTCCGATGGCGCGGAATTCATCGTTAATTATGGCGGCGAACCTGCAGAGTTTTTCGCCTGCTTCGCCGATGGCGGAGACGCGGATATAGAAGTCGCCCAGTTCTTCGCGGATGGCTTTGTCGGTGTGGCCGACGGTGGCGTATTTGAGGTGTTCAGCGTCCATTATTTGGACGTTGTCGTCGTCAATCCACAAGTAGCTTAGTTTGGGGGCTTTGCCCGTGATTATGATGGCGTCGTAGCCGGCCCGTTTGAAGTCAGGTCCAAAGAAGCCGTGGGCTTCAGCGTTGCCGATGCAGCCAGTGGCGGGAGATTTTGACACCACAGCGTAGCTGTTGCCGCCTGTTGGACCCATGGTTCCGCTAAGGGGCCCAGTCATGTAGATGAGTGGGTTGTCGGGGTCGTATGCGTCTGTTCCAGGTTTTGAGTTGTCCATAAGGAGTTTGATGCCGAGTCCGATGCCTCCGATGTAGTCTTTGGCCAGTTTTTCGGATAAGGGCTCGGTTTTGATTTCACCAGTAGTCAAGTTTACACGCAGAATTTTTCCCGCGTAGGCATACATTATTTTTCTTGTCCTCCGTACGTCTGTTTGACTAATAGGCTGATATAGTGGATATAAACCTAATGGATTCCGAAGAGAAATATCACCGTGAAACTTGCAATTTTAACAAAGAGACCCGATATGCTTTTGCATGCACATCAAATATGGCACATAAATTACAATAAATCAAATAAAACCAGTATTGTTTTGCATTGATACAAAAACAGCCCCACAAGTAGCAAACAGTTCGTTTTCCAGCATCTACGAAAGAATCTTCAACAGCACCTCAACAACTCGACCCGCCGAAGCCGCAACCACCTCGGTCAAACCCTCCCCAAAATCCGTATTCTTCGGCTCAATAAGCAACAACGCAAGCTTGGTCTGCGCCATCTGGGTAATGTAGTCACAGAACACACGCAGAGGCAACATATGCGTCGTAATAGGCGGCACATTAACCACCTTCGCAGAATCATAAAGACGAACATCCCCAGGCTGCAACCCCAAAAGCGCCGCATCAATCAGCAGTACACGCGAAGGCTTCATCTCCACAATTTCATCCATGAAGCTTTCAGGCACCGTTTCGCACTCAATCAAATGCACTTTCGCCGGAACTTTGTCTTGAAGGTCCTGTACAATTTTAATGCCTACAAAATCATCCATACGAATCGGGTTACCTATGCCCGCAATGACTACGGTTTCTGCCCCAGTAAGCCAGTTTTTCAGTTCTTCTTCAAAGCCAAGGTTTACGTCGCTCAAAAGGTATACACGCCTATAGACAGAAAGAAACAAAAAGGAAAAGGGTTGGGTGGGTTTAGCGTTGCAGAGTCTGAACGCACTGCTTGTTGTTGTCGTAGACTTTAACTGTCAACGGCATTTGCCCGACTGCAAAGTGGGTTGCGCATCCAAAGCAGGGGTCGTAGGCGCGGAATGCCATTTCGACTTTGTTAAGGACGCCTTGGTCGCAGTTGCCGCCTTTGATTAAGCCTTTGGCTGCGTCGCGTATGCTCATGCAGATGGCGGGGTAGTTGTTGGTTGTTGCGACAATCATGTTGACGTCTTTGACAAGGGCATCTTGGTCTAAGGTGTAGTCGTGAATGAGGGTGCCTCGTGCTGCTTCAACGATGCCGACGCCTTGTCCGGGTTCGCCTGGCTTGTTGCGTATGTTGGTGCTGGTGATTTCAGGGTCTTTTGAGAGTTCGACTGCGCGTTCAGCAGCGTAAAGTAGTTCGATAAGTCGTGCCCAGTGGAACGCTAAGGTGCCGTGGACGGGTTTGCCCAAGGTCTTAAACATAGTCTCGTATTCTGCTTGTGCCAGTGGGGTTGCCATGCCGTCAGCAGCATTTAACCTGCCGAGAGGACCAACACGGTACACGCCGTTGTCGGCGCCATAGCTCATGCCGTTCCAGCCGATTTTCTTGAGGTAGGGGAACTTGCTGTAAGTCCAAGGCTCCACGTGTTCGGCGACGTGTTCAAGGTAGTCTTTGGCTTCGAATTTGACGAATTCTTTGCCCGCGGGGTCAACAACGCGGACTTTGCCGTCGTAGAAATTAGCATGGTTGTTGCCGTCGACGGTGCCCATGTAGTAGGTGTTCATTGTGTAGGCGTCGCTCTTAATCATGTCTAAGTATGTGCTGTTGCCTAAGACAAGGTCGTGGAAGGTTTTTAGAGAGAACTGTGCGAATTTGACGGTGGATTCAGACATGTCTTGGATATCTTTGCGGTCTGCTTCGTTTAGGGCTTTGCTGATGCCGCCTGGAAGCCCACTGACGGGGTGAGTTGCTTTTCCGCCAAGGATTGCGGTGATTTTTTGTCCATAAGCGCGGTGCTTGATGACTTCTTTGGCTACGTCCAGTCCTGCCTTCTCGATAACGCCCAAGATGTTACGTTTTTCTGGTGGGGCGTCGGGTCCAACAATGAAGTCGGGACCGCCTAAGAAGTAGAAGTGGAGAATGTGGTCATAGATGAAGTAACCCATGTATTGGAGTTCACGGAGTTTTTTGGCGGTGGATGGTGGGTCTACTTTGAAAGCTTGGTCGAGGGCTTTGGTGGCTGCGTAATGGTGTGCAACGGGGCAGACACCGCAGATTCTTGTGGTAAGTTGCGGCATGAGTTCTGCACGTCGTCCAATGCAGAATTTTTCAAAGCCTCGAAGTTCGGGAATTTTAAGGTAAGCGTTTTCCACATCGCCTTGGTCGTTAAGGAATATGGAGATGTTCCCGTGACCTTCAAGCCTTGTAATTGGGTCGATTAATACTTCTTTCATTTCTTCATCACCTTACGTTTAAGAATTGAAGCAGGCAAACTGTACATGTAGAATGTGCCTACTGGATCCTTAATTTGAGCCATCAGCTTTTCAACATCTTCGTCCGTGTACTGTCCAGGCTCCTTTTCCAAGCCCAGAATTGAAGCCAACGCAGTTATCATACCCGCACCAACCTCAGGCTGGTTAGGAGCAGCTCCGCCGCACCCTGTGCAGGGCATGTCAACTTTGAGGCATTGAGCACCGCAGCCACTGCGAGTAGCCATACCCATGCAGATGATACCTTGCTCCATTAAGCAGCGGTCGGGGTCAGGAGTTACCTCATAAACACGGTGAATTTCGCTGATTTTCTTGTTTGTCCTTGTTCGGGGGCATTCGTCACAGACGGCGGGCATCGGAGCGAGAACGGAGCCTTTAGGCGGCAGTTTCCCTGCGGCGATGGCGTCAATTGCGTTGACGATTAATTTCACTGGTGGAGGACAGCCAGGCAGAATGTAGTCAATGTCGACAACTTGTCCTAGAGTTTTGACGGTGTCGTAGAATTCGGGTATCTTTAGGGTGCCTTCTTTCACGGTGGTTGAGGTTTGGGGTACTGTTGCGTTGGGGTTAACGTTGGATTTGTCTTTGATGTAGACTTGCTCGAAAACTTCGGCTTTATCGTTGAGGTTAGCCAAGCCAGGTACGCAGCCTTCATGGGCGCAGGAGCCAAAGGCAACCAGCGTCTTTGATTTTGCGCGTAGCATTTTTGCCATGTGTTCCTGCTCGGAGTTCCGGATGGACCCGTTGAAGAACGTGATGTCGATGTATTTGTCGTCCATCGCTTCAACGTCCTTGTACTTGATGTCCAAGGCTACTGGCCAGAACACAATGTCGGCGATATTGACTACATCAAGGATTTTCTCGTTGATATCTAATACGGCTATTTCACAGCCGCCGCAACTTGCAGCCCAATAGAAGGCTATTTTCAGCTTATCACTCATTTTATTTTGCTCCCTCATTGAATTGTTCTAATAGTTTTTTAGTACTAACTCTGAGTTCGTTGAAGGCAAGTTCTTCAGGCGTCATGCCTAAGGCTAACCCAAGCAACTGTGGATAGTGCAGAATGGGAATGCCATAGGCTTCTTGGAACATTTTTTCTATACGCAGCTCGTTGGTGTCGTACATGATGTGACAGAATGGGCAGATAGTGATTAGAGCTTGCGCGTCCACCTGCTTTACGTGGCTGAGTTTGTCCCGGGCTAACTGCAGGGCAACTTTGTCGCTAACACCCACGCTTGGAGCACCGCAACATTCAGTCTCATCCATGTAGTCTAAGCAGGTTGCGCCTGTTGCTTCAACAAGGGTCTTAAGAGTCTGAGGGTCTTCAGGGTCGTCGAAACCTATGTACTCTTTGGGACGCAGAATATGACAGCCATTATGCTCAGCAACTTTAAGCATAGTAAGCGGCTTAACAACTGCTTTCTTAATGTTGTCCACGCCAACGTCGTCTTTTAAGACCTGCAACAGATGCTTCGCCTCAATAGTCCCCTTAACTTCTAAACCAGACTCTTTCAGGTGACCGTTAATTTGTTCTTTTAATGCCTTATCTTCCTTTAAAATCTTGTTAACCTTTTTCAAAGTTCCCGCGCAGCCCGGACACAAGGTGAGAATGTTTAAGCCTTGCTGCTCAGCTAACGCAATGTTTCTTGCAGCAAGAATCAGCATAGTTTCGTGGCTAACTGGGTCTAAGGGCAAACCGCAGCAGTTGAATTCAGGCATTTCCACAAGTTCCACGCCTAATTTGGATAGGACTTTGCGTGCAGAAAGCTCGTAGGCTGAAACGCGGTAAGGAATCGCACAGCCCAAGAAAATGAGGTATTTACTGTTTGGCATCTGATTCACCTTTATTTTCCACATGTTTCATAAAGCTGACGCCTTTGAGGCTCTTTTTGATGCTTTCAGGGTCACCTTTAGGCAGGGGGGGCAAACCCAGAGGTTCACGTTTTCTGAGGCGTAAATCGGGTATCTTGTAAGCGTAACCTGACTCCAAAACACTTGCACATTGATCTTTGAAAACTTGCGGCACAATTCCTTCTTCAGCAGCTAGGTTGCGAAGGACACGGATGACACTAGCAACTTCTACGCCTTGGGGGCAACGGTCAGTGCAGGTAAAACAGGCAGCACAGAGCCAGAGGGTGTCGCTTTTCAGAACGCGGTCTTTTAACCCGAGCCGAGCCATGTGTAGAAGAGTACGCGGCCGGTAGGAGTCGCTGTATCTTGCGACGGGGCAGTCGCTGGTGCAGGTGCCGCATTGGAAGCACTTCAGCAGTTTTTCGCCACCGTGCATCTTCATGATTTTATATTTGAATTTCGGGTCGAGTTCCGACGCTTTTATCGGATCCTTGGTTGTGTCTTTGATTGTTGATGCGTTTTCTGCCATTAGACAGTCCCCTTATTATGGTATGGTAACCCAAAGTGGTTGTTAATCCCATGGTCTTCGATGGTTAAGGTTAATAAAGTGGGTGATTGGATACGGCTTGGGATTGCATGTGCCTCAAGTTTTTCAACCAAGGGCAACATTCTGATGCACCATACGCGCATAGAGATTCAAAAAGCCTATTCCCAGTACATAAAGTTTCGGTCACATTTGCTTTTTTCTTTCCATGTTAAATTCAAGATTGAAAGTGCTCAACACCACACATTTAACGCTAAATCCGTTTTATAGGAAAGCATTAAATGTAAACATCACCATAGTAGATTTAATTTATTTGTGTCTTCAAAGCTGAGTTGAAGAATAAATGAAAATACTCTTGAAAGAAGACTTCAACGATTTTGTTAACGCCCTAATAGAAGACGAGGCATGGAACGTCATAGGCGTCAAAGCCAAGGGCACAAAATTCACCTTTGACAACTTGGAATCCGCTAAGGAACTGCGGTTAGACTACGATGTGACTCTTCTTCCTCCAAAAAAATACTTTTTCCCTCAAAGAGAAACCCTCTTCACCTACAACCTATCGGGAGGCTTTTCAGCCAAAAACCCAGCCGAACCCAAACCTATGATCCTCATCGGCGTTCACCCCTACGACATCATTGCATTGTTTCACATGGACGAAATCTTTCGCGAAACCAAATCTGACCCCTACTACTTTGAAAAAAGAAAAGCCGCCGTAATAATCGGAGTAAACATCCAAAAAATGTCAAAATGGAATTTCTCAGCCTACATGGGCTGCGCAACCGTGGATTACGGCTACGACCTCATGCTAACTGACCTTGGAAACAGGTACGCCATCAGCGTCGGCTCCCAAAAAGGCGGGGAACTCTTAGAAAAGTACGCCAAAAACATCACCCAAGCCTACGCCCGGGACATCCAGTTGGTCGGCCAGAAAAAACGCGAAATAATGTACATGTCCCAACAAAAGCTTGAGTGCCCCGTTGAATTGATTCCTGAACTGCTGCACCAGACCTATGAGGAAAGCGGTTTTTGGGAGAAACACTCCGAAAAATGTTTAGCCTGCGGTTCCTGCGTGCTGGTCTGCCCAACCTGCTACTGCTTTGACGTGAAAGATAACCCAGACCTTTCCCTTGACCAAGGCGAAAGAATCCGCACTTGGGATGGCTGTCTGCTGGAGGATTTTGCCAAGGTTGCTTCGGGAGAAAACTTCCGCGCCACCCGCCCCACCAGATACCGACACAGATACTTCAAGAAAGGTAAGTACTTATTTGACCGCTTCGGCTTCATTTCGTGTGTCGGCTGCGGAAGATGCTCCTCCAACTGCCTACCAGACATCGCCAACCCCGTGAACCTCTTCAACGACATGTATAAAGAACACATGGACAAAGGCAACCAAGTCACCGCCGTAGCAACACCCGAAGTAAACATCGAAACCGAGGGAAACATCGACTACGTACCCAAGCTGGCAACAATCACCAAAAAAACGCAGATGACCGACAACGAGATGTTTTTTGAAATAAAACTTGACGATGGCTCCGAACTGGGACATAAACCGGGGCAGTTTGTGGAGTTGTCGGTTTTCGGCGTCGGAGAAGCCCCCATCTCGCTTTCGTCTCCGCCCACCAAAAAGGGTGCGTTTGAAATCTGCGTCCGCAAACTCGGCAACGTAACCACCAAACTGCACACGCTCCAAGTGGGTGACCGCGTCGGCATCCGCGGTCCCTTCGGCAACGGGTTTGACGTGAACTTCTTGAAGGGCAAGAACCTGCTTTTCGTGGCGGGCGGGTTAGGTATTGCGCCTTTGCGTTCGCTGTTTAACTATGTTTTGGATAACCGTAAGGAGTTTGGGCATGTCAGCCTGCTGTATGGCTGCAAGGAACCACGGGAGCTGCTTTTTAGGGACGAGATGATGGCGCTGCAGAGCCGCCCTGACGTTGAGTTCAAGTCCGCTGTCAACTGGTGCCCTGACGGGGAACTTTGGATGGGCAGCATCGGCGTCATAACAACGTTGATTCCGCAGGTCTCCTTTGACCCTGAGAACATCTACGCCATAATCTGCGGTCCCCCCGTCATGTACAAATACGTCATTGGAGACTTGAAAGCCAGAAACGTGCCAGACGACCACATAATCGTATCGCTGGAACGCCGAATGAAATGTGGCGTAGGCAAATGCGGTCACTGCCAAATCAACCAAATCTACGTCTGCAAAGACGGACCCGTGTTTAATTACTCAAAAATTAAAGGCATACCGGAGGCGCTGTAATGAAACCCAAAGTTGCGTTTTTTGATTTTGCGGGCTGCGAAGGTGACCAACTGCAAGTTGCTAACTTGGAGGAGGAGCTTCTGTCGCTTTTGGAGCAGGTGGAAGTGGTGACTTTCCGCGAGGTTATGAAGGAGAGAAGCAGCGACTATGACATCGCGTTCGTGGAGGGCTCATGTACGAGGCTTCAGGATGAGGACAGGCTTAAAGAAATCCGCAAAAACGCCAAAACCTTGGTCGCCATCGGCTCCTGCGCCACCATCGGCGGCATAAATTCTCTGCGAAACTACAAGGACCTTGACCAAGTTCGAAAAACCGTTTACGGCGAAGACGCAAAACTGTTTGACAGCTACGCCGCGCGCCCCATAGACGCGGTGGTGAAAGTGGACGCCTACGTTCATGGATGCCCAATTAACCGCGAGGAATTTTTGCAAGTGGTGAAGTCGTTGCTGCTGGGCAAAAAACCTGACATACCCACCTACCCTGTATGTGTAGAATGCAAGAAGAACGAGAACGTTTGCGCGTTTGAACGCGGCGAATTCTGCGTGGGACCTGTCACCCGTGCAGGCTGCAACAGCTGCTGCATCAACGAAGGCACGATATGTTGGGGCTGCCGCGGCTTAGTGGATAACCCTAACGAGAACAGCCAAAAAGAAGTCCTCATCAAGTACGGATTGACAGTTGACGACGCGATAGGGAAGTTTAAGTTGTATTTTGGTTGGCAGGAGGCAAAAAGATGAGCAAACCAGACTTAGACATCGAGGTTCATCACTTGACAAGGGTGGAGGGCCACGGCAACATCTATGTGAACATAAAAAATGGAGTCATAGAAAGATGTGAATGGCAAATTCCTGAAGCGCCCCGATTCTTTGAAGCCATGGTTGTGGGGCGAAACTGGAATGAACTGCACCACATCACCTCACGCATCTGCGGCATCTGCAGCATCGGACACACATTGGCGTCGTTAAAAGCCACCGAACAAGCCATGGACATAAGCATAAACGAACAGGACTTGAAGCTGAGAAAACTGGCGCTTCATGGAGAAAACATGCAAAGCCACCTGCTGCACGTTGGGTTTCTGGCGTTGCCAGACCTGATGGGTGTGGGCTCAGTCATCCCGTTAGCCTCATCCCATCCTGAAGAGCTTAAAACGGTCCTACGGCTTCACCGAACTGCCAACGAGATGTCTAACCTCATCTGCGGAAGAACCACCCATCCACAAAGGCTAATCCCAGGCGGTTTCTCAAAAATTCCGTCCCAAAGGCAGTTGGAGGGGCTTAAAAAGAAACTTCAAGACAGCATTTCGGACTTGCAAGCGGTCGCCAAACTCATACAAAGCGTAGCTTCAAAGTTCCCAGCGTTTGAGAGGGAAACCGAGTTTATTGGGTTAACCAACCCCGATGAGTACGCATTGTATGATGGGCTGGTGGCGTCGTCAGATACGGGCACCGCACCCGTTAACGAGTACATGACATTCACCAACGAATACATCGTGCCCACATCCACCGCGAAATGGGCAAAACACAACCGCGAATCCTACATGGTCGGCGCCCTTGCCAGACTAAACCTCAACTACAACAAGCTGTCTCCAATTGCCAAGCAGGTGGCAGAAATGTTTGAGCTAAAACCCGTATGCCACAACCCATTCATGAACAACATAGCTCAGCTTGTGGAGGTTGTTCACAGCGTCGAAGACTCACTGCGCCTAATTGACGAACTGGAAGCGGCTGGTTTGCAGCCTCAACCTGACTACTTCAAGCCCGAAGTCAAAGTTAAAGCTGGACGCGGCGTAGGCGCGGTGGAGGTTCCAAGAGGGCTCTTGTTCCACGACTACACCTACAACGCGAAGGGTGTGTGCACCAAAGCCAACTGTGTAATTCCCACCAACCAAAACCACGCCAACATCGACAAAGACCTCAAAGCCCTCCTGCCCACATTGCTGGATAAGCCCGAAAAAGAAATTGAGCTGAGCTTAGAAATGCTGGTTAGAGCTTATGACCCCTGCATCTCGTGCTCCACGCACGGCGTCAGGGTGCAGTTTGTCTAAGGAAAACTGAGAGGTTAAGCGGAGGTAAGTTCGGCTTCCTTCCGTTTCTCTTTGGCGGCGGACTCTTTGGGCGTGAGGGCTGTTTGTTTTTTATCCACAACCGAAAGGTCGGTTTGTTTTTCAGTTTCAGGTTTAAGCAGCAAGCAACGTTTGTCGGGGATTTCCTCGTTGAGGCTGAGGCTGCCTTTGACTGTGCCGTCGCCGAGGTATTCGATGTCAAAGCCCATCTTCTTGGTTAAGCTAAGGGCTCGGTAGTTATCAGGCAGCATTATGGCGTAAACGTTTTCGACGCCCATCTGTGTAGCGATGTCTAAGGCGTAGTCCACCAGCATAGTGCCTAACCCCAAGTTTTGCCATCGGTCACCCACGATAAATGCCATCTCGCCTGTTTTCCCGTCGGGTTCAACGCTGACGCGGCTGACCCCCAAAAGCTTGCGGCGTCCTTCTTGGACAAGCTCAGCGACTATGGCGATTTCGCGGTCGTAGTCGATGTTGCAGTAGCGAACGCGGACTTCATGGGGAGTGTCTTTGAGCATCTGGAAAAAGCGGTAACGGATGGCTTCTTCGCTGAAACTTTGGAACATCTCCAGCCACATGGGTTCATCTTCGGGTTTAATGGGACGCAAAAGAACCTCTTGCCCATTCTTCAAAGCCCACAAACGTTCATACTTTTTTGGGTACGGACTAATCACTAACTGCTCATGGGGAAAAAAAGTCTTGCAGACACTGGCTTTGTCAATTACCAAACGGGCATCAAGGATGCAAGCGTCTCTTTCGTCAATCAACATTGGGTTAATGTCGATTTCCTTTATCTGCGGGAAATCCATAAGCAACTGACTGAATAACAGCAGGGTTTCTTCGAGTTTTTTGAGGTCAGCGGGTGGAGAACCACGGTAGCCTTTGAGGAGCGTGTAGATTTTGGTTTCCTCCAACATTCGCCGAATCAGCGTCGTGTTAAGCGGGGGCAACCCCATCGAGTAGTCTTTGAAAAGCTCCACGCCTACGCCGCCCATGCCAAAAAGCACCACAGGCCCGAAAATGGGGTCGGTTTTTCCGCCGATGATGACTTCGTAGCCTTTCTTCTGCACCATGGGCTGCACGGTAACGCCGATTATTTGAGCGTTGGGGTTGTAGGCTGTGGCGCGTTGAATGAGTTTGTCAAAAGCTTCGCGCACTTCGTTTGCGTCATGCACGTTAAGGATAACGCCGCCTGCGTCGCTTTTATGTATGATTTGGGGGGAAAGAATCTTCATGACCACAGGGAAGCCCATTTGTTTGGCGTATACTATGGCTTCATCAACGTTGTTGGCAACTGCAGTTTTCACAACGGGGAAGTTGTAGTATTTGAGGATGCGTTTTGCTTCGTCTTCAGTTAGGACTTCGCGGTCTTCGAAGGCGGCGTTTCGAAGAATGACGTTTATGGGGCGTTTAGGTGGGGTGTCAAGAAGCACTTCTTCAGGGGTTTCATAGATGAGCTCGACGTTGCGTTGGTACTGGTACATGGTCATGTAGGTTTTAACTGCCTGCTCAGGCGTCGAGTAGGTGGGGATGTTGTTGGCGTTTAGGATGCTGTTGGCTTCCTCCACCGCGCCATAACCCATGAAGCTGGTTAAGATGGTTTTGTTTTGGAACGCTTTGCCTCTAACCAACTCCACAATGCCCTTGGCAATTTCAACCGATTGCGAAACGGCTTGTTGGGTGAAGATAATCAAAATTCCATCGATGTTCTCGTCGTTTAGGCACGCTTCAACTGCCGCCTTGTAGCGGTCAGCTTGTGCATCCCCTAAAACGTCGATGGGGTTGCCGTGACTCCAAAACGGCGGCAGAACCTGATTAAGCGAATCCAACGTGTTCTGGCTCAACTTCGCCAGTTTTCCGCCTTGTTCGATCAATGCGTCGGTGGTCATGACTCCGGGTCCACCCGCGTTGGTTATGATTGCTAAGTTGGGACCTTTGGGCAGAGGCTGAGTACCTAAAACTTCCGCCGCGTTGAAGAGGTCTGCGATTTCGGTGACGCGAACAATACCTGCCCGTTTGAAGGCGGCGTCATAAATGGCGTCTTCCCCCGAAAGAGAGCCTGTGTGCGAGGCGGCGGCTTTGGCGCTTTCACTGAACCTGCCCGATTTCACGACGATAATGGGTTTGGTGCGGGCGAAGTGTCGGGCGGCGCTCATGAATTTGCGGGCTTCCGTGATGCCCTCAACGTACATGAGGATGCTTTTGGTTTTAGGGTCAGTGCCAAAATAGTCAATAAGGTCACCGAAATCCACGTCAATCATGCTGCCCACAGAAACAAAGTTGCTAAAGCCGATGTTTTCGTGAATCGCCCAGTCAAGAATAGCTGAGCCTAGGGCACCGCTTTGGCTGAGAAACGCGATGTTGCCGGGTTTAGGAACTTTATCCACAAAGGTGGCGTTCAGGTTTACGCGGGGGCGGATGATACCGATGCAGTTTGGACCCACAATGCGCAGACCATATTTTTGGGCTGACTCCAAAATCTTTTCTTCCAGCTTTTTGCCTTCGGGACCAGTTTCTTTGAACCCCGCAGAAACGATGATGGCGCCTTTTACGCCAGCTTTCCCGCATTCTTCCACTACATCTGGAACCGTTTTGGCTGGCGTGGCAATCATGGCTAAATCGACGGGTTCCGGGATGGCTGCCACGTTTGGGTAAGTTTTGGTTCCTGCGATTTCGGGTTTGCGTAAATTAACAAAATAAACTTTGCCTGCGTAACCTAGCCGCGTGAAGTTTTTCACGATGGCATATCCGACGGAGCCCTCGGTGTCGCTGGCGCCGATAATAGCTACGCTTTGAGGATTAAAAATTTTGTCAAGGTTTAAAGTACCCATTACTGTGAACCCTCTACAAATAAGGGTCGTTAAAGGGGAAAATTAAAAGCTTATGCATCAACAATCACTCTATGATTGAAGCAACACGCCGAAACTTGGCGATTCGCGTGTTTTGCATGTTTAGGGTGCGCCGTCGCCTATTTTTGGTTTTTGCATCTAAGTCTGTTAAGGGGTTGTTGTTACCTTTGGCAGTCACATGCCCTTAAGAAACCCAGTTAACTGAATGTATGTGGTGAAAAACTTGATTTTAGGTGAAAAACTTTGGGAAGGTAAAGGTAAAACCATGGGTATGGCGGTTAAATCGGTGAGCGCAAATGGAGCAAACCAAGAATTCACTTGGACCGCAACAGTGAAGGGTTCGGACTGCGCTGAAGGCGTAGACGGCAACATCATGATTACGGCGATGGGCATGAAGGAGGCGATTGGGTTGGGCATCGCAAAAGGGCAAGGCATGATGACAACAACCTCGGGAGAGGTTGCGTTCATAAAGTCCTATGACATAAGCAAAATGGAAGACGGAAAAAGTAAAGCAATAGGCATTTGGAGCTTCATGACTGCGGCTGAGAAGCTTTCGTGGATGAATGACCTCATAGCCATCGTATGCACCACCTCTGCGGACCCGATGTGGATGGAATTTGACGTTGAGATTTATGAAACAAAATAGCCAGCAGCAGCTTAACCGAACCCTTTCTTTTGTGTCCCAAGTTTTTCTGAAAGTCTGCGCAGGAAATAGGAGGATAGTTCAGGTCAGGCTGAACAGTCAGGATTTCAAGCTGGGTCGGTTAAAGACAGAATTTTTTGACGAAACATCTATATAACAGCAATTTTATAACATTTCAAGGTTTTTCTGAACATACACTTTAAAAGTTTACGTCAGAAAAGGCATACAGGAAACGTTCAGGAATAATTGTGAACAGATGTCAAAGCAAGTAAAGGGAAGAGATATAACAGAGTGTTTTGTTGTTAGCCGTTAAAGCTGCATCTGGAGACTAAGGCAAACGTCCTAAACATGCCTCCTTCAACAGATGGAGTGCAGATAAATGTGCAACGCGAGAGTGAAACACGCGTGACGATAAAAGCAGTAATATTTGATTTAGACGGAACAATCGCAGCCTTCAATCTGGACTATAAAGCCCTCCGCGCCGAAGCCAAAAGTTACCTAATGAAAAAAGGCGTCCCCGCATCCCTCCTATCAATTAAAGAAAACATTTTTGAGATGCTTACAAAAACCGAGCTTTTCGTACACAACGCCCAGAAACCCGCCGGAACCATGGAGGAAATTCGAAAAGAAGTCTTGCAGTTAGCAGAGAAATTTGAACTGGAAGCGTCAGCGCAGACAAGTCTAATGCCGGGGTCACTAGAAACGTTAAAGGAGCTTAGGGCGATGGGGCTGAAAATTGGGTTATGCACGCTTAACAGCTTAAACTCAACAAAACGTATCCTAAAACGCTTCAAACTTACCCCCTACTTTGACACGGTTGTTACCCGCAATCAGGTGTCAAACTATAAGCCTAATCCAGAGCACTGCAACATCGCCGTTGCAAAGTTAGGTGTTGCAGCTTCAGAAACCGTTTTCGTCGGGGACAGCCCCACCGACATGCAAGCGGCAGCAGAAGCAAAAGCCACCGCCGTCGGGTTATCAACGGGAACCTTCACAAAGAAAGCGTTGATGAATCATGGTGCAAACTTTGTCATAACCTCAATTACGGATTTGCCTTTCCTGATTGAAGGCATAAACAAAGCCGCAGACATGACAGTTTAGGCTATTTTTTTCACTTTTAAACTGAGGGGTTTGTGGCAGTTTTCACATCGAGTAAAAACCAACTCGTATCCGTTTAGGAGGTCAAATTGCCGCTGCTCATAAAACCGATGCAGTGAGTGGTCACAAATTGCCTGACAAACGTCGGTCAACTTTTTGCTGTTCATGCGCTCTTCCCAATATCGTTTAAACGTCTTATAAAAATAACGTTTATGGATGATTCTTCTGTTCAGCTACACTGAACCAACTAGAGTTTTTATCGTGTGTAACCTTCCTCCCTACAGGATTTGTCGATTAATTATGAGTGGTATGAAGAGAATTTTGATTTTTGTAGAAAACGGCGTTGAAGACTCCGAGTTCATTTACCCATTTTACCGTTTCCAAGAAGAAAGCTACAAAATAGATGTTGTTGCCCCCAAAAGTAACGAAGCCTATTTGGGAGAGCACGGGGTACCCTTCACTTCGAACATTTCTCCCCGACAAGTCAACCTTGAAGAATACGACGCCATTGTCATTCCTGGTGGACGAGCCCCCGACAACATGCGCATAAACAGAGAATTAGTCAACATAGTCGCCGAAGCCAACAACAAAGGCAAAGTTATCGCCGCCATATGCCATGGACCCCAAATGCTCATCGAAGCAGGCATCGTTAAGGGCAAAACAGCCACAAGTTGGCCGTCAATTAGAACCGACCTAAAAAATGCAGGCGCAAAAGTCGTAGACCAAGCCGCAGTCGTCGACGGCAACTTGGTTACCTCCCGTGCCCCCAGTGACCTGCCACAATTCTGTAAAGCCACCATCAACCTTCTGGCGCAGCTTCACCGCGCAGCCTCAAAAGTGGCACCCATGTGAACTCAAACAACGTTTAAGCGGGGTGTTTAGCAAAGCCAAAGTATGGCAACAGGCGGTGGTTAGTGGAGCGGCGTGCACCCATCAAAATTTAAAGGAGGAGAGAGGGGAGGAAGAGGAATCCTGGATGCACGCCACACGCGTTGGTTAGATTTGGTCAATATAAAACGCGGTCACAAGTTTGGTTTTCATGCTAAGTTTTCCTTTGTGTTTGGGCGGCTTGATTTTTTGGGCGGTTCGGCTGGTTATGAAAACTGAATCGCCTTTGTCGAGGCGTTCCTGCACGGTTAGGTAGTCAACTTGTCGTACTTCATGGACTTCGACTTCTTGGCTGGCATCGTTCCGTAAGAAGAGCACTTGAAACTTGCAGGGCACCTGTTTCATTTCCAGCATATCTGAGAACATAAGCCGTTTCACCTTGCGCCGATTACTATGATTAAAATAACGGTGAGTGTCTACTGAGTATTTTCTCTTCGAAAATTCTTAAAGCTATGTGACTGCCGCCGCACAGCAACATAAAACCCAAATTAGGGCGTTACTTCAAAATTAACCGAAGAATAGGCGCGGTGTTCTGAAGCGAATCCAGAACCAAATCTGAACCCGCCGCAGAGAGTTCAGCAACGGAATAGGCGCCCTGAGCAACGGCGACGCAGGTCATGTTTGCAGCTTTGGCGGCTTGAACGCCAAAAAGGGAGTCTTCAACAACAACACACGCTGAAGGGGTACTTTCCAAGGTTTGGGCGGTTCTCAAAAAGATTTCAGGGTCAGGCTTAGATTTACTAACTTCATTAACGGTTACAACTACATTGAAGAATTTGCCCAAATCTAAAACGTTCAGCAGGTGCTCAATGATTTGGCGGTTATTCATGGAGGCTAAACCCAGCTTAACTTTGCCACGTAAAGATTCTAAAAGGTCAAGGGCATCAGGGAACAGGTTGACTTTGTCGGTGTTTTCAAGGGCAACCCGAATTTTCGCGGCTACCAAACGCCCAACCAACTGCTCGTCAAAACTTTGCCCTTTTGATTGAAGAATTTCCCTAAACGTCCACGCGGCGCCGATGCCTATGCGGCGTTCGATGAATTCATCGGAAACATCAAAATGGACAACTTCACGTAGCGCCCCATGAAAAGAAGCCAAAATCGCCTCTTTCGTGTCCGCTAACGTGCCATCCCAATCAAAGATAACAGACTCAAACATCCACAAACCTCCCGCTTGCTGGACGTGCGTGGTTTAGTGTTTTTCTTGGGGGGCAACTTTTTCGCGAATCAACTCGCTTTTCTTGGTTGCCTGCTCCACCGCCCGCATCAACGCCTGCCGCACACCGCTGCCCTCCAACTCGCAAATCGCTTCGATTGTTGTGCCTCCGGGTGTGGTGACCATGTCGCGGATTTTAGCGGGGTGCTCAGGCAACTCCAAGATAAGTTTGGCGGTTCCCAGCATGTTCTGCACTGCGGCTTTTTCAGCAATGTTTCGAGGCAAACCAACCTTGAGCCCCGCGTAGGTTAAGGCTTCAGCTATTATGGACAGGTAGCCAGGTCCGCTTCCGCTAAGCCCAGTGATGGCATCCATGTACTTCTCATCCATTTCCTCACAAAGCCCCATCATACCCAACAGCGCCTTGAGTTTTTCTTTGTCTTCAGCGGTTACGTCGGAGTCACAGCAAAACGCCGTATACGAAGCTTGCACCAAAGCTGCAACGTTTGGCATAATGCGCACCACTTTGGCTTCGGGGACCTGTTTTTTGAGGAACCACAGGGGCACCGTGGCAGCGGTGGAAATCACCAGTTTGCCTTTGACTTCTTTGCTGATGCCTTGGAGGACGGCTTTGAGGTCGCCGGGTTTGACGCTGACAAAAACGATGTCGGCTCCTGCGGCGGCTTTGCAGTTGTCGGTTGTCACCTTCACGCCAAGGGCTTCCAGCTCCTGCAGTTTTTGGGTTGCAAAGTCAGCTGCAACTATTTTGCCTTGGTAGTTGCCTTTGAGGAAGCTTTTGATTATGGCGCCGCCCATCATGCCGGTGCCGATTACCGCAATTTTGTCAGACACGTTACGTTCACCCTTTTGCTTTTACCTTTGTGGTTTTGGCTCTTAAACTTTTATTTCAAAATATCCATGTTGTAGTTAATCAAGCTATCAAACCACAATAACAACTTTTACTCAAAGAAGAAGCTGCGGGATTGGGTGGGTTTGGGTCAAGGAGGAGGCATAGCGCCCACATAAAGAGACATTATCTTAAAGGCCTCTACATTTTTTTGTTCAATGGTAAAATACATTTTAAAGGAAAAGGTTTCGCCAGTTTCTAAACTAAAGATAGGAGCGGGTATTTCGGCGGGCACTCTTGGAAGGGGTGGAGTGACGTTCGTCGTATTAATAGTTCTGTTGTCTCCATCATACAGTAAGGCGCTAAGAGATACTTCAGAGGTAGTGGAGTTCGGGAACCCCACAGACAACGAGGAAGGAAGAGGGTAATCGGAACTGTAGTCGCTTCTTACCGTGACATTGATGATAAAGCATTGATCACCCTTGTGAATTTCAGGCGAACCTGAACCAGGATATACCCGGGCATTTTCAAAGGGGTACTCACCATAGCTTGGAATTGCAGATATTAAAAAAATCCTAGTTTCAGTGCCATATAATTTAATGTATTACGACGCAGCAGGTTTAATGTCCGAAGACGATATTTCGCCATCAAAGGTAAGCTTGGTGACCAATAAAGAAGTTAATGAGGCGGCAAACGCGACAACAAGGATTACCAAAACAGCCTCTGCTTTTTGGCGTTTATCCATAAACAGCCCCCACGATAGCAGTAAAAGTTAACCGTATAAAGCCTTTCCTCAACGGGGATTCTATGGGTTCCCCGTCTGAGCAATCGGCCTCTGCGGTCTTGACGGTTTTGCTGGAGCACTTCTCAGAAAACAAAAAAGGAACATTAGCATTCTTATGGGATAACGTAGGAAGGCGCTTCAGGCGATAAGCTATTGGGTTTTTAGAGCCAGGCTCTTCATTATGCGTTGCATTTCTGAGGCGGAGGCGTTGGTTCGGACGCCACGAGGGTTAAAATGCGTTGGCACCGCAAGGTAGCCCGCGTCTGTTAGGGCGCCAAAGAACGCGGCAACTGAGGGCGCGGGCAAACGAAATTTCCCGCTCAGTCTGTCCAACACATGATACATCGGCGGCGCTTCTGCTTCGCCTCGGGTGAGTGTGAGGAGTTTGGCAAGTTTGCGGCTGTTTCGAAAAGCCCGTTGCTGGTTCTCTTGCAACATTGAATCGATGAATGGGGCATCAAAGAGTTTGCCTATCCATAGGGGTCCTGCCCAGTCCATTGTGGCGCCGCATTCGGGGCATTTTCTGCCTGTTTCGGGGAACGGTTTAGCTGTGGTTTCGCGGTGTAGGCAGTTGAAGCAGTGGAGCAGGTAGCCCATCTGTTTGAGGCTGTCGTCGGCTTTCTGGCAGCCATAGCCGATTTGGGTGTAGACGCGGATGTAGTGGTCGCTGCAGTGGCTGAAAAGAACGTGGGTGCCGATGTCGTGTTTGGCTGCTGTTTGGGCGACGGCTCCTGCGAGGAGGCGGATGGCGAGTTCTTGGCAGTATTCGGTGCGTAGGGGTTTGCCGCCGTATTTGCGCAGGCAAGCTTTGGGGTGAACTCCGCAGAGGGGCGCCATGTCTGTGGCGGTGGTGGCAAGCAAGCCCTTGTTGCGTAGCGCCTGCACGGAGGCGTCAAGGTGGGGCGCGGGGGTTCCAAAGGGGTCAATGTCAACTACATCAAACCGGGTCTTGGGGGCGCTGTGCTCGATGAGCAGCCGGTTAGCGTCCTTGTGGGCTATGGATACGCGGTCTTGCAGGTTGTTGAGGGCAACGTTGTGGGTGGCGAGTTGGACGCTGTGCAGGTTTATGTCGCCGCTGACCACTTCGTTGACCCCTTCAATTTCAGAGGCAAACCGCAGCCCCCTGATGCCCGTCGCGGTCAAGGGTTCACATATTTTTATTTCCCTGTCAACCATGCGTTGATAGGCTTGAAACACCAGCACGGAGAGGTCGCGGTTAAACTCCATGACGGGGTTGTAGAAAACGGGGGCTCGGCTGGGGGCGTAGTCGGAGGGGCAAACGCCAAAAGCTGAAAGCTTAGGAACCAAGAGGCAGATTTTGCCTTCGATTACGGTTTCGGAGGGAAAATCAGGTGTGTAGGGGGTACTCATTATTTTTTGCGCCGCTTCGGTTTGTGTTGGAGAAAGGTTTTATGCTCATATTAGACTTCTGGTTAAGCTGAGGCAAAGACTTTGGAAAAAAGGGTTCTGGTTCTGACAGGGGCACCGGGTGTGGGCAAAACCACCGTGCTGGCAAAGACGGTTAGCGAATTGAAAGCACGAGGCATCAGGCGTTGGGGGCATGTTTAGCCGCGAAGTCCGCGAAGGGGGCACGCGGGTAGGGTTTGAGGTGGTGGATGTTGCTAACGCGAAAGTGGGCTGGCTGGCACACGTAAATGGGCAGGGGAGCCCACAGGTAGGCAAGTACCACGTTAACCTTGCAGACCTTGAAGCCATCGGCGTCAAAGCCATCTCGGAAGCCACCGAAAAGCAAGATATGGTGGTTATTGACGAAGCTGGTCCGATGGAGCTGTTTTCGGAAAAATTCAAACAAGCCACACGCAAAGCATTGGAGAGCCAAAAGTTGATTCTTGCAGTGGTGCATCAGAAAGCCCAAGATAAACTGATTACAGAAGTAAAAGGCAGACCTGACACAGAAACCTTCATGGTTACCGTGGAAAATAGGGAAACACTCAACGAGACATTAGCCGAAAAGGCGATGGCGTTTCTGCAGCAAACCTAAAGCCAAGCGGTTTTGATTTCGCCCACACCCTTAAAATGCGGGTCATCAGAAAGACAAGTTGCCTGCAGCATAGCCGCGGTCGCCGCGATGACGCTGTTAGCCATGTTGAGGCGGTATTTGTGGCGGAGTTGGGCGCTGGTTTTGGCGATTTCTGCGTCCACATTTACAATTTTGAAGTCTTTTTCCAGAAGCGTAGCCCTGAGCTCGGCGGTTTCTTGCCCTTCGGTCTCCAGGGTTAGCCAGTAGATTTCGTGCAGGACCATGGCGGAGATGAAGCGTTCTTTGGCGGTGCGGATGGCTTCGCGGGTTTTGTGGAGTATGGTGGCTTCTGGGCTGTAGTAGTGTTCGAGGAAGAATCGGGTGTCGTAGAGGGTTTTAGGCATCTAGGTCCCTGAGTTTCTCGAGCATTTTTTTCATCTGGTCGGGCGTGGCGAACCGTGCGCCTGAGCCTGCCAGGTCGAGGGTGGATTTTTTGGGTCGGAGGAGGATGCCGTCGTTGGTGTCGAGGACTTGGAGGCGGGTGCCTTCTTCGATGTTGTATTTTTCGCGGAGTTTGATGGGGATGGTGGTTTGGCCTTTGCGTGTGACTATGACTTCATCTTCCATACCGATTCACAGTACTACCTATTCTTGGTAGTACTTATAAATTTTATTACACCACATAGGTACTACCCTACCAAAGTACTACCAAATGCAACTCACAAAAACGCAAAAGCAACTCAACTGACGACTTTCCGAAACTGAAACAACGTCGCACTCATCGTAACCACGGCCACCAACCCAATCACCCCCCAAGCAGGAAGAATCGTCGCCCAATCATACCCCACAATCATAAACGCTCGACAAGCCTCCACAGCATAACTAATCGGGTTAAACTGCGACACAAACTGCACCCACTCCGGCAAAAAATCAAGCGGAAACAACGCCGGACTCAAAAACAACAACGGAAAAGTAATAAACCCACCAATCGCAAAAACCGTCTCCGAACTCCGAGTCTTCATGCCAATAGCCAAAGAAATTCCCGACCACGCCAACCCAAAAAAGGCGATAGTAAAGAAAATAAACAGGACCCCAAGCACCCCTGTTACCACGTAGGCGCCCAAAAGGTAAGCCAGCCCCAAAATTATCGCGGACTGAATCACCACCCTAAACGCATCACTAAGCAGTCTGCCCAGCAGAATCGCTGGACGCTGAACAGGCGTCACCAACATCTTCTGCAAATACCCCGAGTCAATGTCGGCAACAATCGAGTTTCCCGACTGCAACGCGCTGCTAAAAGCGTTCTGCAAAAGAATGCCCGCCGTTGCGAACTGCAGGTAACTCACCCCAGGCGGTAAAACCCCCGGAACATTAGCAAGTCTTGTTAGCAGCTGGGTGAACAGAACCAGAAAAACAATGGGCTGAAACAAAGAGAAAAACAGCAGAATGGGGTTTCGAACCAGCTTCTTAAGGAACCGCACAAACAGGTAACGGGTATCAGAAAGCAGCGTCATTATCGTCTCCCCCTAAACGGCGTGGCGCTTTTTGCTCTAACAAGCTCTTCAGTGCGGATTCTTCGCCCCGTATGCTTCATGAAAACATCATCGAGGGTTGGCGAAGAAAACGTGACATAGGAAAGGCGAATGTCGCTGCTATCCAGCGCCCGTACGATGTCAGCTATGAGAATGCCTGCGTGTTTGGCGTACACATTGAGGCATTCTTCGGAGTCGAGGATTTCGGAGACCCCAGTCATGCTTTTGATAAGTTCTTTTGCTCTAATGCGGTCTTTGGCGCAGTCTTCCAAGGCGATTTGAATGCTGTCGGCGCCGATTTCGCTTTTAAGTTGAGCAGGCGAGCCGCTGGCAACAATTTTGCCAAAATCGATAATGCTGAGGCGTTTGCAGAGGCGGTCCGCCTCCTCCAAGTACTGGGTGGTCAAAAAGATGGTTATGTCCTCTTCCTTGTTGAGCCTTTGCAGGTAGCTCCAGATGGTTGAACGTGATTGGGGGTCTAACCCCGTGGTGGGCTCATCCAGAAACAGAAGCTTAGGTTTGTTAATAAGGGCAGTTGCCAAGTCGAGGCGTTTTTTCATCCCACCAGAATAGTTACGAGCACGTTTATCCGCAACCCGCTTCAACTCCACCAACTCCAAAAGCTCATTGACGCGTGTTTTGAGTTCGCTGGTGTTCATTTGGAAAAAATGCCCTTGAAGTTCAAGGTTTTCTCTGCCTGAAAGGTCGCCGTCAACCGTTGTTTCTTGGCTTTGGACGCCTATGATTTTGCGGATTTTGCCGGCGTCCTGATTGATGCCGTAGCCTGCAACTTTGACTTCGCCGCGGGTTTTTTGAAGAAGCGTGGTTAGGATTTTGATGGTGGTGCTTTTGCCAGCGCCGTTGGGTCCCAGAAAACCGAAGAATTCGCCGTCTTGCACGTTGAAGGAGATTTGGTCTATGGCTTTGGTTCCGTCGGAGTAAACAAGAACTAGGTCTTTGACAGAAATTAAATCAGCCATAAAATAGCCTACTATGCTAGGATTTCAGTTTGATATTAGGGTATGTGACTGCGAAATTACACCCACACAGCGTCTTGGGCGGGGGTTAAGTGGCATTCCAGTGGAAATTGTAGTTTGTTGTAGTGTCGATACAGTCACAAGTTTTTATAAGGAAACACCAACACAAGATGTAGTCAGTGTCCTGAAGCCATCAGACGTTGCACCGAGTTTGGCGGGTCGAGCGTTAACACGCATGTAGGTTCCAAGTAAGTCCCCTCATCCCCAGTGAAGGTTTTCTATGCCTATGCGGGTTAACAAAGCAAAACCCGCCAAACACTCCTTTTGGAAAACAAAAGTGAGGCTCTGGCGCTCAGCACCACTTTAAGGATGCAAGCTTGACGTAGGTTTCTTGCAGACAGACCGTTGGTTCAAAAAGGAAACGAGTTTTGAGGTAGAGGAAATGAATCGGCAAGAAGCCACCAATGTACTGCGAGAGTTAATAGTTGAATGCGATGGAATGCTTCTCCTGAGTTGTGTTTCTCTTTCACATGTAAAAACTCAAAATCCGAATAAAACGGAAGATTATGAAATGTACATTTCCTGCGGAATCAACGAAAGGTTACGGAGAACCATGACGGCGGTTCTTGATAGGCACCAATTGGTTATGAAAGAGAAAAACTCGGGAAGCGGGGTGATTATCTTTCGCCCCAGCCACCAAAACGAATAAAAGCCATCAAAAAAACTAGAATAACGTAGATTTTTCATTAAAAATTTAGACAAATGTTGTTGCATTTATACAGTCACAAATTTATATTAACTTTCGTTGGGAAATGTATTTTGTGTCCTGAAGCCATCAAGCGTTGCATCAAGTTTGGCGGGTCAGGCGTAGGCAAAAACGCGGAATCAATTGTCCCCTCATTCCCCAGTAAAGTCCCCTTTTCTTCTCCGCGCCTAACCCACGAACCGAGGCCCGTCAAACCATAATTTTGGGCACCCTGAGGCTTTAGTGAAAAACTTTTGGATTTTGGAGACGTAAGTTTTTGGTTGATTCAGGCAATGTTTGTCCTAAGTGTGGAAGAAACGCAATGGTGACTGAGGTTGATCCGAACTCGGGGCAGATTTTCATAGTCTGCTCCAACAAAGCGTGCCGCACAATAAAAGCAAAAGGCTGGTTCTAAGAAAACAGTTTGTACGTAGCAGAATGTTGAGCCTAATGGTAATCAGGTTAAGCAAAACAACAGACGCGCAGTTCCAAAAACAGAAAGCCATAGACCTATTTGGATGCTAATATTAATTCGATGCAGAACCTATAGAGGGGAGGGTCGGCACTGTTAGATTCCACACGTATCGGAAGCGGAAACTCAAAGAGTCAACGTGAAACCCGCACTCAACTCAAACCACAAAACCACAGATGCCACTCCTACCTCCACGATGGACAACACCGCGCCGACTTTGAGGTACTCTTTGAGGCTAATGTTTACGCCTTTCCGCCGCATGGTTTCCAGCCACATCAAAATCGCCAACGACCCCAACGGGAAAAAATGCGGACCCAAATTGTTCCCTATCAGGTTACTAAAAATCAGCCTTGTCAACTGGGTCCCGGATGCGCCGAGATGGTGAATGCTGAGCATGCCCAGAATCGTCATAGACCAGTTGTTTAGGAAACTGGCTCCCACAGTAACGACCATGCTGGGTACGAAGACGCCCAGCACTGACGGCAACTGGCTCGTTGTCTGCAGTGCTTGGGCTAAAAGGTTGGTTATGCCAGCGGTTTCTAGACCCTGCACCACGATAAAGATGCTAAACATAAAGAGCAATATGTCCCAGTTGATGTCACGGACCAATTGCAAAAGCCCCTTTCTGCTGCCGTTCACGGAGCCAGTATACCTGAGCATAAACCCATAGACGGCACCCAAAAAGACTGCACCGCTACAAATAACCAAAGAAACCGGGAACCTGCCCAGCGAAGTCAACACGTAACCCACATCCACCGCCGCCAACGTGCCAAAACAAATCCGCAGCAAAACCGGCGAAATCACCTGTTTCCCACCCGTCAACACGTCGGCTGCGGCGGGGTTGGAAACTTTAGGGATACTGTGTCGGAAAAACAGGTAGACAATAAGGATGCTACTTGTGATGGTTGCGACGGCGATGGGCGCCATGAATTTGAGGTGGTCAAGGAAGGTGTAGCCGAAGAAGTCGGCGCTTAGGATGTTGATGGGATTACTGGTTATAAGAGGCATGGCGGCGGTGTCAGCGATTAAGCCTGCACTAAAGAGGTAGGCGAGTCTGCCTTTAGCGTCGATGTTGAGGCAGTTGATGATTTCGAGAACTATGGGAATTAGGATGAGAACGGCGCTGTCGTTAGCAAATAGGATGCTGACGACGACGGTGAGAAAGGTCACATAGAAGTAAAGCTTAAGGCCACTGCCTCTTGCTAACTTTACCACGCGCAGCGCTGCCCATTTGAAGAAGCCCATGGCATCTAAAACCACCGAGAGCGCCACGATGCCCAAAAAAGCCAGCGCCGCATCCCAGATGTCAAGAAAAGAAGCTGCCGCCTGACCCATTGTGACGGTGCCCAGCAGAAGCGAAACCACTGCGCCGATGCCTGCCGCGTACCCCAGCCGTAAACCCCGCGGACGTCGAATCATCAAAAACAACGTCCCAGCAAAAACAGCTAACGCAGCAACCGACAGGGTGTCCAAACAGAGCCTCGCATAGCTATAATGGCGATGTGTTCATCTATAAAAACTAATTTGCCTGTTGGGCAGGTTTAGGGTTGCATGTCTTTGATGTGTTGCTCGTATTGGGGTTCCCAAGCGGGGGAAGTTACATAGCCTGCTTAAGCTTGCCTTTATAGTAGAATCGGGTGTTTGGTGGAATAATTAAGGCATCGCCCGATTTAACCTCGTAAGGCATGTCTTTAATGAACCATGTTCCTGCGCCCTCGATGATGTAGAAGATGAAGTAGCTTTGGTATGCAGAAACTCCTCGGCGTGCCCTGTTTCAGTTTCCTGATAGACCACTTCCGCCTGCGGACACATCTCGTTGCTGTTATAATACGCATCTTCACGCCGTACTTCTCGATGGCGAAGGCGTCGTCTTTTCGACAAAACAACCTTTCTCCCTCAAACCTAAAACGCATACAGAAAATAAAAAAGGAAAGGGCGTTTAGCCGCTTAACGGGTTTATTCCTTATTCTGTTTGTGAGGACGTAGTGAACGCACGGTTGCGCCTGCGCGCCAGAGTTCGCTGTTGCCCATGGCTTTGAGTTCGTCAGCAAGTTTCTGTTTGAAGTCGGGTTCTTTGCTGCGTTCCAGCACGATGCTGCTTTCTTCGCCTGCGGCGGTTAACTCGTAGAGGGAGTCAAACACGGGTTTTGTTGCTGAACGAAAGCGTTCTTTCCAGCGGAGTGCGCCGATGCGGGCGGTTTCACTGCAGTTGTTATACATCCAGTCCATTCCGTTTTCGTCGACCAAACGGATGAGACTCTGGGTGAGTTCTTCAACGGTTTCGTTGAAGGCTTCGCTTGGACTGTGACCGTGCTCGCGTAGCGTGGCATACTGGGCTTCGATGATGCCGGCCAATGCGCCCATGAGGGTGCCGCGTTCGCCGGTGAGGTCACTGTAGGTTTCTTTTTCAAAGGTTGTTGGAAACAGGTAGCCGCTGCCAATGGCGATGCCCAGAGCTTTTGTGCGTTCCAGTGCTTTGCCAGTTGCGTCTTGGAATATGGCAAAGCTGCTGTTTATGCCGCTGCCGTCGACAAAGTTGCGTCGCACCGAGGTCCCGGAGCCTTTGGGCGCAACCAGAATAACGTCGACGTTTGGTGGCGGGATGATGCCGGTTTGTTCTTTAAAGACGATGGAGAAGCCGTGAGAGAAGTAAAGCGCGTCGCCATCTTTAAGAGATGCCTTCACTTGGGGCCATTCTTGTTTTTGTCCTGCGTCGGTGAGCAGGAACATTTTGATGGTGCCGCGTTTGGCTGCTTCTTCGGGGGTGAATAGGGTTTCGCCTGGAACCCACCCGTCTTTGACGGCTAGGTCATAAGTTTTGGAGCCTTTTCTTTGGCCGACGATAACTTTGATTCCGTTGTCTCGCATGTTGAGAGATTGTGCGCGGCCTTGGATACCGTATCCGAGGGAGACAACAACCTCGTTTTTCAGGATTTCCTGTGCCTGTTGGACAGTGAATTCGTTTCGGGTGATGACATCTTCTGTGACGCCACCAAAGTCTATCTTAACCATTGGTTGTTCCTCAAAACGGACTAAATGATTAGCAAGGCATAATTAAGACTTGTCCCTTCGGCAAGCAGAATTTAGACGATAGATAAACGGTTGTGCTCAAATTTCGCCCAGTTTGGTGTAAAGCTTTTAAGCGTCATGCATCCACCTATTTATGGTGAATTTGCATGCCTTCACTTGAAAAGAAAAATAAGGCTAAGAAAGCAAAACACGAAGCAAAAACAGGCAAACAGTAACAACGTTTGCTCCTTCCCACGGGATGGCTTCCGCTGCTAACTGCAAACTGTAGGGGTTCGCTTTCAACCCGAGTACCAGTAACCGTTTTTTCGGCTTTTTCTTAGCAAACAAAACAAAGCACGCCATACACTAAGTGAACCGTGTCAATTCTTAAACTTTATAAGCACAAAAAACCCAGTATTTACTGCGGCTTATGTCAACTCAAAAAACCTCTGTCTTTCTGCAGGTTGGAAACATTCTTGCATTCGTCGCCACCTTAATTGTTAACGGGTTAGTAGCCAGCACCACAATTCTGGGCGGAAGAACCACCGCTGAAGTTAGCGACCAATATTTCACCCTAATCACCCCCGCCGGTTACGTCTTCTCCATCTGGAGCATAATCTACATTCTATTGGGGGTCTACGTAGTTTACCAAGCCCTGCCCAGCCAAAAAAACAAGCGATTCCAGACTAAAATTTCAGGGTTATTCATACTCAGCAGTCTCTTTAACATCGGCTGGATTTTCCTGTGGCAATATGACTACATCTCAGTCTCCGTCGTTTTCATGATGGCTTTGCTGGCAAGCATAGTGACGATTTATCTGCGGTTAGGAGTCGGCAAATCAAACGCCCCGCTCAAAGAAAAAGCCGCAGTGCACCTGCCCTTTAGCGTCTACTTCGGCTGGATAACCGTTGCCGCCGCTACAAACGTTGCCACTGCCCTGTCATTTGCGGGGTGGGTACAGTGGACAGCCGCTGACGCCATATGGGCGATTGTGGCTGCCGGGGCGGTTCTTGCCGTCGCTTTGACCGTGATTGTTTCCCGCAGAGACATCGCCTACGGATTGGTCATCGTTTGGGCTTTTGTGGGCATCGCTGTTAATCATGGCGAAGTCCCAAGCGTAGTGTACACGGCTTGGATAGGAGCAGCCGTTGTGGCAGCGGCGGTAGTGGCGGTTTTGATTTTAAAGCTTAAAACAAGGACCCACACAGCCGGCTAAGTTTTGGCGGTTTCGGGCTAAACAAATATCTGCCGCTCATGCTTATACTTCTGCGGGAACAACTTTGGCAAAACCGTCCGTCCCCAAAACAGAGGGATTACCACAACAAATCAGGGTATCCGTCGGCTCAGCCATAGCCATCGGTCTTTTGGAAGGCAAACTGGACGCCCAACCCACAACCGCTTACCTTATGACCTACAAACAAAGCAAATGCACGGCAAACTGCAGCTTCTGCCCCCAAGCCAAAGGCAGCCAAAGCAAAACCGAACTGCTCTCGCGCGTCACATGGCCAGAGTTCTCCACCCAAACAGTCATTTCACACATAAAAAACGCGGTGCAAGCAGGCAAAATCCGCCGCGTCTGCCTCCAAACCCTAAACTACCCTCAAGTTTTTAGTGAAATCTGCCCCTTCATAGCAGCACTAAAACAGCAGGTTGATGTCCCTGTCTCGGTTAGTTGCCAACCGCTTAACAGCGAAAACCTTTGGAGCCTTGTAGCGGCAGGTGCAGACCGAGTGGGAATTGCTTTGGATGCGGCAACAGAGAAGCTGTTTTATGAAATTAAAGGCGCCGCAGCCGGTGGACCCTACAAATGGCAGGACGAGTTTTTGCTGCTGCGAACCGCCATCGGCGTCTTTGGAGAAGGCAACGTCAGCACCCACCTCATCGTGGGCTTAGGAGAAACCGAAAAAGAAGCCGCAAACCTACTGCAAACATGCGTTGACATGGGCGTTTTGCCTGCGGTTTTCGCGTTCACTCCCGTCCGAGGAACCGCCATGGAGAAGAAAAACAAACCTGACCTGCAAACGTACAGACGCATTCAGCTGGCACGTTACCTCATCGTCGAAGGTTTAACGAATTATGGGGATATGACCTTTAGCGCCGAAGGGGAAATTGAAGGCTTTGGTGTGGGAAAGAACATCGTGGCAGAAGTAGTGGAGTCGGGTAAACCGTTTCAAACTTCAGGCTGCCCTGACTGTAATCGTCCCTTCTACAACGAGAAACCCAGCGGACCCATCTACAATTACCCCCAAAACCCCACCTCTCAAGAAACAGCACAAATCAAACAGGAACTCCACAAGTACATTGAATAAAAGGGGATTAGGTTGTGACGGGCGTTAATGATTTGCCTTTGCTTTCCCCAGGCTGAGGCGGCTTAGGCTTTTGCCTTGTCACCTGTTCAACCAGCCGCCAAAATTCAGGCAGCACCAAGCCCTTCTGCAAGTCCCGCAGCAGCTTTTTCACTTGATAAAACGTCATTTGCGCTTCGCCTTTGTCAAGGCTTTCTTGCGGACCTTTTACGTGTCGCAGGATTTCGTCAATTTGCCTTGGAGACGCCCGTACACCTGCCTTTTCCAGTAGTCCCTGTAGGAGCGTCTGCCCGGTGTTTCTGCCTACGAACAAGGCAGTTTCGCGTCCAACAATTTCAGGCGGAAAAGGCTCAAACATGAGGGGGTGAGCTAACATGCCCTCCACGTGTTCGTCAACTTCGTGGGTGAAGGAGTTGTCGCCCACGATTGGTTTGTGGAATTGGATGGGCAACGCGAAGGATTTTTCGGTTAATTGTGCTAAACGGTAAATTCGTTCCAGGTCGATGCCGGTGTCGATGTTGTAGAGCAGTTCGAGGGAGGTGACGACTTCCTCAAACGATGCCAGCCCAGCGCGTTCGCCAAACCCAATAAGAGTGGTGTGCAGGTAGCTTGCGCCTTCTTCTACGGAGGCTAAGGTGTTTGCGGTTGCTAAGCCAAAGTCGTTGTGGCAGTGCACCGAGAGCGGAATGTTCTTTTTGACTTCTTCGGAGAGTCCATCTCTTACGTGGCTCATGAGGTAACGCATTGAGAGAGGTCGGAGAAAGCCTACGGTGTCGGCGATGCCGAGTTTGGAGGCGCCTGCTGCGGCGGTGGCTTCAAAAATGGCTAAAATCTGTTCCAGAGGGGTGCGGCTGCCGTCGGAGAGCACAAAATTTACGGAGACGCCGTGTTTTTTGGCGTACTCGATGCTTTCTACGATGTTTTGGGTGGCTTCTTCTCGGCTCATTTTGAGCCTGTACTGCAGGTTTAAGCCGTTGATGGGGGCTTCGATGTTGATTTCTTTCATGCCTACGTCTATGCATGCGTCGACGTGGGCTTTGGTGGCTGCTGATGAGGCGGTTAAGGTGGAGTTTGTGAAGGATTCGTTCATGAGGCGTTTGACGCTGCGTTTTTCGTCTTCGCTTAAGCCGGGGAACCCGACGTTTATGACTCCCATGCCGGCTTCATCCATCATTTTGGCGAGTTTTAGTTTTTCTACGTAGGTTAGAAAGACCATGGGTGCTTTGAGTCCTTCGCGGAAGGTTTCATCCACCATGTAGACTCTGTCTGGCAGTTTGGGGGGGAGGTTTTTGCGCAGGCGGTTGTAGTTGGCGATTAAGCCTTGAGCCTCGAGCTTTTTGAAGATAGTCTTCCTCATCAGATGCACAGTCCAATCCAAATAAGTCGGAAGTTAGCTATTTGATAGTTCACGGGCACTTATATAAAAATTGCACACCCTAACCAAACACCCAAAAAACTACCAGACCACATCAACACCAAAACTACCACATCTAGCAAACTTGCAACAAATTGCTACAAAATCAGGCTAAGCTGTTCTTTTGCAAGAACAAGGCGTTCCCCACGGAGGGCTAAATAACGTGTCCATAGTTTTACTAAGAGGAACCCCGTGAATATACCTCTTGCACTCACACTAATCCGCATAATCCTAACAACAACATGTACACTCGCGCCCACTCAGAAACTATCTGCAAGCAAACCTGAGGGCAGCCGCCGATGATGTGCTCCTGCTTTTGCACCCGTTATTGGCAAAAAATCTCCCGTCAGTAGCCTGAAGGTTGCCGTTAACGTTTATAGGTGACCAAACTAACCAGAAGGCAACAACTTCAGGTTTGTTTCCGTCATGAACACTTGGCGTATCCTCAAACTCGAAACCCACAACGCAGCCATGAACATGGCCATCGACGAAGCCATCCTGCAAACCCGCGCAGCTGACGCAGTGCCTAACACGCTGCGGTTTTACCGCTGGAATCCCTCCACCGTCTCCATCGGCAGGTTCCAAGACCCCAAAAAAGAGCTCCTGCTGGATAATTGCAAAAAACTCGGCGTGGACGTAATCCGCAGAATCAGCGGCGGCGGCACCGTTTACCACGACGCGGAAGGCGAAGTCACCTACAGCGTAATTGCAAAAACGGAGGATTTGGGAACCCACGACGTAACCCAAGTCTACAGCCGCATCTACGCAGCGATAAGCGAAGCCCTTCGCATGTTGGGAATCGCGTCTGACTACAGTCCGGGCGACGCCAAAAACTGCCCCAACCTCACCGTTAAAGGCAGAAAAATCAGCGGCAGCGCCCAAGCTAACAGAAGCGGCGTTGTTCTGCAGCATGGCACGTTGCTGTTGGAGGTGGATTTACCGCGGATGTTTACGTTGCTGCGGGTTCCGTGGGCAAACAGCTGCATGCAAGTCGTAAACGTTGCGAAGGGCAAAATCACCAGCGTTAAAGAAGAACTCGGACACACCGTGACGCCCGAAACCGCAGTCAACGCCATAGCACACGGGTTTGCCGTGACGCTGAATATGCAGGTTGTGGAGAACGTGCAGTCCATGCCTGATACGTTGACGCAGCATGAAAGGGAGCTAGCAGAGAAACTGTACAAAGAAAGATATGCAACTGACGAATGGAACCTTAACGCCAAAACAACAATGGTCTAATTTAATTGCGAACCAAACACAGAAGAGCAGGTTTAAAGCTGGCTTAAGTCCAGGATTTCTACGGCTGCAACCTTGCCCTGCTTGTCATAGTGTACTATAACTTTTCCGTCTGTTGTTGTTTCGCCCTCAGTGTCTTTAGCAGTTTTGAATCGAATGTACAAGTCCCCGACATCTTCACCATAATCTATGGTTATCACTCTCCGGGGCAGCTTCAAGCCGTATTTTGCTTCAATCTGCTCAAGAACTTTCCTGCCATCTAAGTCTAGGAGGGGTTTAACTTTCTGAATGACTTATACCTTCTTGCTTTTCTCTTAGAACCCGTATAGTATGCCGTTCTTATAGCCTTCACCGTTAACATTGTAAATAACGACAAGAAAATCCGAGATGCCCACTGGTGCATCTTTGGCTATGCATAATAGTGCATGAAATGCACCTGTTGAATCCACATAAACTTCATCAGGAGTCATGACGGCGTCCAAAATTAGCTTTGCAAAGTTCTTCGATTCAGGATGTCTTAAGGCAATATGTTGTAACCGTTCTTCGGTGAGTACGACCTTGGTTCCATCAAAGGCGTAGACGTACATGGGCAAGCCTTGGAAATCAGTTACGGCATTATTAACATATAAACAAATGTTCGGAACTATGCGTTTATGCTAAAAAAAGAAGGGTCAGGTCTTCTCGCGTTTCCATCTTACACCCTGCGCCGTATCCTCAACCACGATGCCCAGGGCTTTGAGTTGGGCGCGGGCTGCGTCGGCGGTTTTCCAGTCTTTGGCTTTGCGGGCTTCTTCGCGTTTGCGGATGAGTTCTTCTGCTTCGGGCGGCAGGGTTTCTTGTGTGGGTTTGGGAATTACGCCCAGAACCTTATCGTAGTCGTCGATTAGTGTGGAGATTTTTTGGGCGTCAGTTTTGCTTAGCTGGTTTGCGTCCAGCAGGTTGTTTATTTCGCGTACAAAGTCAAACAGCGCTGCCAACGCCACGCTTATGTTAAGGTCGTCGTCCATGGCTTGCCCAAAACATGTCTCTAACCGGTCAGTTAACAGGACAAGTTTTTCGGGGTTGCCTGTGCCGTCTGCGTCTTTGAGGCGGCGCTGCAGGTTTGCGAGGCGTTCGATGGCGCCTTTGGCTGCGTCCAACCCGTCGAAAGTGAAGTTGAATTGCTGCCGATAATGCGTACTCAACAGCAGATAACGGATTGCCAACGGGTCCAATCCCTTCGCCAAAAGATCCCGCAACGTGTAGAAGTTGCCTAGGCGTTTGGCCATTTTTTTGCCTTCCGCCAGCAGGTGCTCGTTATGCATCCACACATGCACGAAGGGTTTGCCGGTTGCTGCTTCGGTTTGGGCGATTTCGTTTTCGTGATGCGGAAACATGTTGTCCACTCCGCCGCAGTGGATGTCAAAGGTTTCGCCCAAATACTTGGTGCTCATGGCAGAGCATTCGATGTGCCAGCCGGGTCTGCCCTTGCCCAACTCTGTTTCCCAGTAAACATCGCCGTCTTCTGGCGTGTAGGCTTTCCAGAGGGCAAAGTCTTGGGCTTCTTCTTTGGCGTACTCGTCTTGGTTGACTCTGGCGCCTGCCTTAAGCTCACCAACATGCAAGTGGCTAAGTTTGCCGTATTCGGGGAACTTGCTGATGGCAAAGTAGATGCTGCCGTCTTCGCCTTTGTAGGCAAAGCCTTTCTGGAGGAGGGTTTTGATGATTTGCACCATTTCGGGGATGTGGTCGGTGGCGCGTGGGTAAACGGTTGCAGGCTGGATGTTGAGGGTTTGGATGTCCTCAAAAAAGGCGTCCGCATAGAAGTTTGTGTATTGGCGTAGCGGCTTGCCTTGTTTTTGACTGCCTTTGATGGTTTTGTCATCCACGTCGGTGAGGTTCATCACGTGTGTGACGGAAAAGCCGCGGTGTTGAAGCCACCGTTTGAGCAGGTCTTCGAAGACGAAGGCGCGGAAGTTGCCGATGTGGGCGTAGTCGTAGACGGTGGGTCCGCACGTGTACATTCCCACCTTGCCCTCGTGTATAGGTTTGAGAGGCTCTTTTTGGCGTGTGAGGGTGTTGTAGAGTTTGATGCCGCTGCTGGGTTTGGTCATCAGTTTTCCCATCAGAGTAGTTTTTGGAAGTTATTTAAGGGTTCCATCCTCGGGTTGTTTGCGGGGTTTTTCGCGAGTCAGGCTCAGCGTCGCAACGCCGGCAACGATGAGTGCGCCGCCAATCAGCTGGTTCACGGTTGGCATTAAAGACAAGATGGCAAAGGAGAAAACTGCGGTGAGGAAGGGTTCCATGGTGCGGATGGTTGCAGTTTTAGAGATTTCCCAAACTTCCAGCGCCTTAAAGAACAACACAAAGCTCACGACCATGCCTGTGAGTGCCCCCAAGGTTGCGTAGCCCCAAGTGATGGGTGGAAAGGTTAAGTCGAGTTTTCCAAACGCCAAAGCGTACACGAGTAGAAATAGGAAGATGAAGAAAGAGCGCCCAGCGGCGAGGCTGAAGGGGGGGATGTTTTCGACAAAGAACTTGGAGAACAGGTTTACGGTTGCGAAGAGCACGGCTGCCGCCAGAACCGCAAGGGTGCTGTAGAGTTCGACCTGGGCGTTTCCCCAAGCCAAAAAGAACAAGCCGCCAAGCGCCACCAGCACGCCTAAAACTTCGACCTTGCTCATCCGCTCCGCCAAGAGGGCGACACCGAAGAGTATGCTAAAGACGATGGTGAATTGGATGATAAAGGCGGCGTTTGTAGGTCCCGAGATGAGGATGCCGTAAGCGTACAGCAATGAACCTGCCGCGTCGAAAACTGCGAGCAGGGCGATGGGGCGCCAGTTGCTTTTGATGATGAGTAGATGCCACATTTTTTTGGATGCCACAAAATATGCCAGAAAGAAGATGCTGGCAAGGGCGGGAAAAAGCACGTTCATCGTTTCCAAGTTCGTGTAGTCCAAAACCAGCTTCATGAACACGGGTGTGATACCAAACATGAGGCTGGCTAGGACAGTGAACAGGACACCTTGGCGTTTTGCAACCATGACAAGCATACCTTTGCGGCTGCATTTAACTCTTAAGCCCAACCGCAACAAGCAACTGCCTTTGGCAAACGATTTTGGTTTATAGCCCCCTTTTCTATTGTAGAGCGAACAAGCGAGAAAGCCAGAACACCACGCCTATACGTTTCAGCGCCCTCAAGCAGGGTGGTTGAACAAGGTTTTTGCATTTGCCATGACTACTGCAAGTTTTCTAGTTGCGGGCAGGCTGGTTTGGTTGTGGAAGGTAGACCCTCTATAGGTTTCTGCATCGAATCAATATTTGGAACCTAATAGGCGGCTAATAGGTTCACGCTGCCTCTTGTTGTAGGGTACTTTCTCCGACCAAAACTCCGTTAAAACAGGCGGTTTGAAAACGAAAAATAGAAGGGAAAAGCAGGATTTAAGAATAAATTTACCTTGTTGAACTTGGCTCACGTCTCAATACTAACAGCACTACACCTATGACAGCAATAATTGCAATGACACCTATGACTATGTATATCACTGATGCCCCTTGAACTGCTCCGAACACTGAAGCGGTTACTGTAACTGTCCATGTATTAGATGTTGCTGTTGCAAGTAAAGAATCTTCGGTGTCTTCGACAGTTGCATGTATATTAAATGTTCCAGCTTCGGTTGGATTATATACGAAATTTGCTGAGGTTGCACCAGCCAAGTGATCACCATTTAAATACCATTGGTAGCCGTATGAGTTTGTTCCACCGCTTGCTGAAGCTGTGAATTGAACTTCTTGGTTTACGTCACATGATGTTGTTGAACCGCTAATTTGTAGCTGAAGTGGAGGATTTATAGTTAAAGCTGCAACATTAGATGTTGTAGTGTATTGCCCAGAAGAGCCTACTACAGAATATACTCTGAAATCATATGTTGCTGGGCTTAGACCAGTTACAGTATAAGTATTCTGGGAAGAATCAGTAACTGTTGTTAATGTAGACCATGAACCCCCGTTTGTACTCATTTGTATGACATAGCTTCTAAAAGGCACTAAAGAAGAGTAGCTGTTATAATCACTCCACTGCAGGCTTGCTGTTGTTGATGTTTTGGAAGTAATTGTTATTGCTGGAATCGATGCCGTTACTACTTGTAATGTGTTTGACTGCGCTGTGCTTGAGCTTATTATTTCTGAAGCTGAGTCTTCTACAATAAAATAGTAACTTGTACTTGGACTTAGACTATCAACAGCAAAGTTCGTTGTGCTTTGGTCGGTTATGGTTGCAACGGTATTGAACGGGCCGTTCACCGATGTTGAGTATTTTACGGTATAGCTTTTGAATAGCCAATCATCAGATTTAGTCCATGATAAGGTCACTGTTGTCTCGGTTTGTGCTGGCGAAGACAATTTAGGACTGAATGCACCGTATGCAGGTTTCGTCGCGTAAATCAAGCTTAGAATTAAGAGCAACGTTATAGCGAAAAAAATACAATTTTGTGCTCTCACAGTTTTCATTTCTCCAAATTTTAACCACTAGTTATCTCTTTATGACTCAATGTGCATTTAAGATTTTAGAATTATTTAACATCTCAAGAGAGCCAATCTATTGGGCGTTCTCGATTTTATCGAAGGGTTTATTGTTTGCATTATACATTTTATTAACTGACTTCGTATGGCTGAAAAAACATTATCCATCCTACGAGCCGTGGGAAACCCCAACAAAGCCAAAATAATAGCCCACCTAGCCAAAAACAGGGGCGAAACCGCAGAAGACATAGGCAAACATCTCGGCTACCCGTTGCCAACCGTCTACAAATATTTACGGGAACTTGAAGAGGCACAGATTATCGAAAGCGAAGTTAAAGGCAATACCCGAATTTACTCCGCTGGAGACTTCAAACTTGAGGTGTCACCCAAAACGTTGGCAGAAGCGTTTGCAGAGCAAACTTTTGAAGATGCCTACAAAGGCAAGTTTGGCGGTGAAGGCATAAAAAGACTAAAGGAAGCCATCAAAAAAGTGAAAGCAGGCAAGCTAACGTTCAGGCAGGCAGCATCTACTTTAGGAATTTCCTACTTTGAATTTGTAATGCTCATGGAAGAAAATGGCGCGCTCCATGCCTAAACGCATAGTTATTGACTCCTCAGTTATCATCGCTTTAAACAGTGAAGGAAAGTTAGAGAGTCAGTTGGGTCAGTGGGTAAAAGAAGGGTACGAATCGGTTATTCCAAGAGCTGTAGCAGAAGAAGTTATTGATGAACCGTTACGTTGGGCTAAAAAAATCAGAGGAAAAATACCAGCCATAGCAGAGAAGATAGACGCATCAGTTAACAAAATAGAAAACGCCATTGAACACGGGTTGATAAAACAGGAAAAGGTCAACTACAGAAAATACTCCAAGGTAATGGATAACGTTAGACGACATCTAAGTTCATTTGAAGCCAAGCCCGAACACGCAATAAAAAAGGGTGACCCCGAATTGATTGCATTAGTCATTCAACTGTTCGAGGAAAAACAAGAAAAAGTATTTGCTTCCACTTTTGATAAGGGCTTACTGAAGGCGCTTAAACCATTTAGCGACAAAGTTGAATATGAAGTTATGAAAATCTAACGCGGCGCAACATCGTTTAGCACGTGAGCAGAACTTTGATTGGGTTTTGTGTGTGGTCGTTTGCGGTCGCTATTGCCTTCTCGAAGTCCTCCAGCTTAAACTTATGTGTTACGAGACTTGCCAAGTCCACTTTTTTGTGGGCAACCAGATTCACTGCTGTGGGGTACTCGGTTGCGGAGATGTAGGTTGAGAAGAAGCATGCTTCGTCTGCGTCGCCTAAGTTGAGGTAGCCTTCAAACTCGCCCACCAACGCTACCCGCCCCGCTTTGCGTACAAGGAAAGGCGTTTGCTCCACTGTTTTTTGGGTGCCCGCCGATTCCACAACCACATCCGAGCCGCGCTCTGTAATCTGTTTAACCCGCGCAACAACGTTCTCTTCTGCGGCGTTTATGGTGTAGTCGGCGCCCAGCTTCTTGGAAAGCTCTAAACGGTAGGCTTCTTTGTCTACGGCTATGGTGCGGCATCCTTTAAGCTTGGCAACCTGCATCATAAGCAAGCCGATGGGTCCCTGCCCGATGATGGTAGCGAAGTCGTCAGCGTCCGGCTTTAGCATGTTGAGCGTGTGCAAGGCAAGCGCAACGGGCTCCATCATGGCGGCTTCATCGTCGCTGACGCTGTCAGGCAGCGGAATCAGGTTGCGTTCCCGAATGGCTACGGTTTCGGCGAAGAATCCGCCTTTGGTTAACCCAAAATACAAAACCCGCTCACACAGCGACGGCTGCCCCCGCATGCAGTAGAAGCATTTACCGCAGTTAGTCACTGGCGAGAGGACCACGCGCTCCCCCGTGTCGTCTCGGATGCCCCACGCGTCGTGCCCGATGATGCGTCCGCGTTTGATTTTCCAGTCGCCGCGGTACAGGTGCAGGTCGGTTCCGCAGATGCTGCCTGCCCTAAAGTGGACTAGAACTTTTTTGCGCTTCACTTGCGGCTCAGGGACCTGTTCAACTTTGATGTTTTTGGGACCATGATAAACAACGGCTTTCAAAACAACCACCAGTTAACCTTTCGCCGCGGAAACTATTAAACTTGCCCAGCCAGCAGCCAGCAAGTGTAGGCGGAGTGCAGCAACATAGCCTTAAAGCCTTTCAGGAGAGAGGGTTTCTGAACGTTTGGTGTTGGAGGTGATTGTTTGGAAAAGAAAAGCATGCCTAAACCGGTCAAAACCAAGGAAGGCAAATATCAGTGCCCTGAAGACCAAGAGGTGTACAACACCCAAGAAGAGTACGAGAAGCACTGCGAAGAAGAGCACATGAAAAAGTAACAGCCTCAAACAGGGGCTTTTCAGAATTTTTAACCCTTTTTACGCCGCCCTACGTTGGAGTCTGTTTGTTTGTGGTTGCGTTAAGTGTATAACTTGGCAACGCATAATGGCTTGTGCTGATACTTATGGGCACGCAGGAAGTTACCGCAGAGAAGCTTTGGCAAATTTTAGTGGAAACGGTGCAGGCAAACGTTATGTACCCCACGCATAAGGCGTACACGCGGGATGTGATTTTAAAGGAGCAGCCAGACATCTCCGCCGACGATTTAGCTTTAAAGTTGAACATGCCGTTGGGAGAAGCCATGGTTATCTTGCAGGAGCTGCAGGGAAAAAACCCGATCTGAACAGAAAGCCTCATATGGGCAACTCAATATTGCTGACACAGCAAATTTGAACAAATCGTTAAATTGCAATCATTACACGATATGTTTAAATATGCATGACGCAATCTGAGCTTCCTAAAGTGATTATAATGAATAATACAGGCAAAATTATTGTAGCAGCCTTGATTGTGATAATCGTCGCAGCAGCAGGCTCCTACGCTTACGTCAGCATGCAACCTGCAGAATCACCCTCACCTTCGCCTTCTCCAACAGCAACCGCAACCCCCACCCCAACCTCAACCCCAACACCAACAGCAACAGCCACACCAACCGTTGCCCCCACGCCAACCGCGACGCCAACCACAGCCCCAACCCAAACACCCACAACTGCACCAACAGCAACTCCGACGCCCACATCAACACCTACAACAGCACCAACCCCGACCCCAACTGTAGCCCCCACCGCAACGCCAACGCCAACAGCTACGCCGACACCAACAGCAACTCCAACAGTTGCCCCCACACCTACACCTTCCCCAGTAACCTTAACAGTCTCCTCAACCACAAGCCTCCACGACACAGGACTTGAAGACGTCGGACCAGACTCCATAAAGGCGGCCTTTGAAGCCCAATACCCATGGATTACCGTCAACTTCTTGGCTCAAGGCACAGGCGCAGCCATCCAAACCGCCATGAGAGGTGACGCCGACATGATAATGGTCCACTCCCCCTCACAAGAAGAAGCCTTCTTAGAAGGCGACTATGGAGTGAACCGCAAAATCATTGCTTACAACTTCTTTGTCATTGTTGGTCCAGCAGATGACCCCGCCAACATCAGAGGCATGGCGCCCGCAGACGCCCTCAAACAAGTGTACACATTAGCCCAAAACAACACACCAGGAGTCATCTGGGTATCCCGAAATGACAGTTCAGGAACATACACCAAAGAGAAGAGTCTCTGGACATCTGCAGGGTTGGACATAAACACCGTCAGCCAAGACCCAGACTGGTATAAATCAACCGGCAGCGGCATGGGACAAACCTTGCTGATAGCTAACGAATTCAACGGATACACCCTCTCCGACACAGGCACATACCTCTCTTACTACAGCCAAGGCAACATTCAACTCGACACAATCGTTGACGCCCAAAAAGACCTGCTTAATGTCTACAGCGTAATAGCCGACAACCCGCTCAACGAGAACTTAACCAACACAAACTTTGACGCATCCATGCTGTTCATAGAATTCATTGTCTCTGATGCAGGTCAAGAAATCATCGCAAACTACGGCGTAGCAGACTACGGCAAACCACTATTCAACTCCTTCCTGCCCTTAGTCAACGGACAAGCCCCTAACGCCACACTACTGGGCTGGATAGAGAACTATGCGTACATCCCACCCAATGTAACTGAATGCCCCGCTGAATACCGATACAACGCCACTGACCTATACTCAATGCCCTACGACGCGCTTCCAAGCCCCAGCCCCATAGTAGTTCAACCCGCAGCAAACGTTGTCGACGACTTGTACCCACAGCCAATGGTCACCGCCTACGCGCCAGTAGCCACGCAACCAGAGCAGCCTTAAACAGAGCAATCTTGTTTCGAGGCGGAATTTCAAAAGACTCAAAAACCCCCTCCCCCATTTCTTTGTGACTGTGATGCCCGATATTATCCTTCAAGCATTTCAGAGAGCCTTGGAACTAATTTTAAGCGGAAACCCCGAGTTTTACGCAACCGTCTACCGAACAATCTACGTTTCGGGGGCAGGCACACTGCTGGCATGTGTGTGGAGCATCCCTATCGCGGTTATTTTAGGGCTGTACTCGTTTAGGGGAAAATGGGTAATCAAGGGCTTATTTAACGCCTTGATAGGCATACCCACCGTGGCTTTGGGATTGCTGCTTTACTTGCTCCTCTCCAGACAGGGCGCATTTGGCTTCATGCACTTGCTTTTCACAGTCAACGGAGTTATGATTGGTCAGGCCATACTGGTCACCCCAATAATTGTCAGCTTTGTCGCCAACGCATTAAGCACCTCCGACGCCCAAGTTCGAGACTTAGCTCGAACCCTTGGCGCCTCAAACTTGCAAACAAACTTGACAATTATGCGGGAAACAATCTGGTCCATGGCGCTTGCCATTGTAGCCGCCTTTAACCGAGGCTTTGGAGAACTCGGAATCGCCACCATTGTAGGCGGAAGCATACTGGGCCAAACCCGCGTTTTAACCACCGCCATCGCCCTCGAAATAAACTATGGCGCCTTTGACGTAGCCATGGCATACGCAATAATTCTCATGACAATCGTGATTTCATTAACGTTAACGCTTAACTTGATTGAGAAACTGCGGCAACAAGAGAGCATCTGGAACAAAAATAGATTAGCCATATGGAGACACTGGGGTCAATGAACGCTAACCTCCAACTTGAAAACGTAGAGAAAACATTCAACGACGTAAAAGCCTTAGACAAAGTAAGCCTCAGTATGAATGGCGGCAAAATCATCGTACTTATCGGCGTCAACGGCGCAGGCAAAACCACGTTGCTGCGGATTTTGGCAGGTTTAGAAAAAGCCAACAAAGGTAAATTATATTTTAATGGCACAAAAATCTCCGACGGAGAACTACGACACATCGCGACGTTAGTTTTCCAAAGAACAGCCATGCTAACCCGGTCAGTTTACTCGAATTTGGCGTACGGCCTGAAAATTAGGGGACAAAATGATGAAGCAATTAAAGATAAAATTGCTCAGGCACTACATACAGTTGGTTTGAAGAATTTCGAAAAACGCAAAGCCAAAAAAACCTCAGGCGGAGAGCAACAGCGAATTGCCTTGGCAAGGGCGTTTCTGTTGGAACCCAAAATTTTGCTGCTGGATGAGCCGACCGCGAACTTGGACCCGAACAGCGCCATGATTATCGAACGCGCCATCATAAACAGCAAAAAAGATGACACCATCATCATAATGGCGACTCATAATCTAAGTCAAGCGCGACGGTTAGGGGATGAGGTTATTCATATTCATGGGGGGAAAATTGTTGAGCGGGCAAACCCTGACGACTTCTTTGACCGCCCCCAGAGTGAAATCACCCGTAAATTCATAAATGGGGAACTTGAATTCTAACCGATATCGTGGCTAATCAGATTAGATTTATTAATGTTTTCCACGCATACCATAATGGATGCTCAACCACAAACATAAGCCCTTATGCAAAGTCTGGATTGAATGTGATGGAAAACCAGTGATAGGCAAGGGCGGAGCAGAGATTCTTCAAGGTATAACCACCGAAAAATCGCTCACCAAAGCCGCCGAAAAAGTCGGCATGTCCTACCGTTACGTTTGGAATTACATCCAGAAAATTGAGAAAGCCGTCGGCGAACCCATCGTCCAAACCCACAAGGGCGGAAAAACAGGCGGGGGCGGAGCAGAACTAACAGCGTTGGGTAAAAACTTGTTGGATGAGTATAAGCAGTTAGAGGGCTACCTTAACCAGATGCTCTCTAACGCCGATGATGGAGTGGAGGTGAAGAATTTGAAGATAAGTGCAAGAAACAGCCTAAAAGGAAAAGTCCTCTCCGTTGAAAAGGGCGTCATAACCGCTAAAGTCAAAGTTGAAATCGCCGTGCCCTCCACGATAACCTCAGTTATCACCAAAGAATCCGTGGAAGAGCTGGACATAAAAGAAGGCGACGAAGTCACCGTCATCATAAAGTCTACTGAAGTGATGATAGGAAAATAAAGTTTGGATTTTACTCCACTACGTAACGGTAAGCGATGTGCTCGCCGGCAGTGGAGCTTTTTCTAATGATTTTAAGAACATCGCCAGGTTTTGCCCCGATGGCTTTAACCGCAGGGTCAGTGGAGGTTATTTGGGGCATCTGGTAAGGCTTAACTTTCAAGTGCTCCAGCAGACGTTCACGTTCCTTCTTGGGAAGGATTTCGTGGCGGGGAACCAAAGCGTGCTCGAAAATGTCAAACACGGGGAAAGACTTCAGCAATAACTCTACTTTCTTTTTCTTTGCACCTGTCTTAACAGCGTGCGTGTAACGTCCTTCGGTGATAACGATGGCGCGGTCGATTTCTTTTTCTTTCATAATTTTGTAAAGTTGATTCATGGCTACGATGCCGACGGTGGCTTGGTCAAGAATGCACCAGATGAGGGCTTTTTCGTTGTCTTCGGGAATATCTACGGTGTAGCCGAAGGCACCTTCAAATTTTTCTTTGTCAAGCTGCTTGTATTTTCGTAGTTTAATTAGAACTTCTGCCTTGCGCTCTTCCACGGTTAGTGCTTTAACGCTCACACTGCAAACCTCAAATCTTAGAATACTTCCGAGTCTTAAACAAACCCTTAACCCTTAAACTTTATGGTGAAGAAAACAAAGAAGCCAAAACCCCTAAACCCGTCAGGTCAAGTTGTGACTAGCATTTGCCTACAACAACGGCTTCTATCGGAAAACAAGGGGTAAAACAAAACAAAAAGAAACAACTAAGGCAGAAAAATCGGGGTTGGACGGGTTAATGTGATTTTAGCCGTTTAATCAGCTGCTTGGTACGCTCCTCGTCACGCAGGTAATCCTCCAGCATCCCGCTTATCAACTCGTAAATTCGCAAGTCATTAAGCAAAGCCGTTTTGCGCAGTTCCCGATGCAAATCCTCGCGCACTTCCGCAACGACCCGTCGAGGCTTACCCAAACGTTCAACTCCGTTTCGCCGTTTTATAACGGCTTAGGCTATCAGTTTTTGCCCGCAAGATATACACGTAGTCTGCCAGCAAAGGCGCCTCCCTACCCAACTGCAGCGTCGTCTCCAGCGTCTGCGTCGCCGCATCCACATGATACTCCGCATTGAGAACCCGAAAATCCGCGTCCACCCCCTCCACAGGCAACACAACATGCACAGTGTCCCCCGCCAGAATAGGATAAGCCGCAAAGTCCAAAACGGCGCTTTTAAGGGTGAGGCTTTCGGCGGGGGTTTTCAGGTTAGCCAGCAACGCCGAAGCACGTCCAACGCATTCGTGGTCGCTCCAAAGTTCCTCGTTAACCTCCACCTTTTCGCGTAACCCAAAATTTTGTTGACTCGGGGCATCTTGGGCGATTGCAGTGTAACGTTTGCCTCCGAAAAACAAGCCGTCCACCCAAAACGCCCCCGTGCTGGGTTCATTAAACCAGCAGATAAGGCGCACCTGCAAAAGGTGCATCCAGTCAAAACCTGCATCCACTATCCATTGGTCTTGGTTTTGGGTGCCCACGCCGACCTGCAGTTGGAACCATTTGCCTGCCCCCACCGTCAACTCATGGGTTGCTACGCGTCCAACACTGTCAAAAAGCGTAAGGGAAACGTTGCCGTTGTAGGTGGCGTCGCGGTTAAGCCACAAATTCAAAACAGGATACGCTTCAGCGTCAACCATGCTGGCGGTTTCCAGCGAAAAGATGCATCCGCCGTAGCTTACGGTATCGGCGTACGTTTTGATGCTGCCTGCGCCCTTAGCTTTCACCGCCTCATCAAAGCTGACAACGCCCGAGGTGGCGTTCCACCACCCATCCAGCGAAGCGAGGCTTTCAGTCCAAGCGTCCTTGTCGTCGGGCACGCTTTTGTCTTGGGCGCCGTAAATTGTGATTTTGTTGCGCACGCGGCTTATGTCTTGGCTGTATTCGCTTTGCTCCACTTGTTCGGCGAGGCTTGTGGGGTTGGGTTTGGTTGAGCGGCTGAAAAACTCGAATTTGCCGTCGGGTGCCACACGGAAATCAAAGCCTATGACACCTTGTTTGTCGGCGCTTTCGGCGATGTACTTGAGGATGTCAAAGACCGGCGTGTCTTCGTAGCTCAGATTGGTGTAGGTGGTGTCGGTTGCTTCGACCAGTTCCACGCTGTCACGGACGTGGCTTAAGCCCACGTAGTAGTCCAGCAGGTTCTTGACGATGTCTTCGCCTTTTGTGTTAGTGTAGGTTTTGGTAACCACACGACGAAACAGCCGTTCACCCCAGCATCTGCCCGAAACATGCACGTAACTTGCCGAGGGCGTAGAGGTGTACTTGACGGTTTCCACGCGGCAAATCATCAACAGCGGGCAAACGGCACCCCTGCCCACGCTTATACTGCCGTCCAATCCAGCAGTAATAGGAGACATGCCTGTTGGGCTGTATTTGCCCTCGAAATTTGCCAAAACCACCTCAAAACTGCTGACTTCGGTAGTGCAGCCCAAATGCACCTGCAACTCAACCACGTCGCCCTGCGACGGCGCAACCGAACCAAACGCAATTGCCACACTTGGAGAGGTTACGCTCATGTTACTCGACTCCGCGTCGGTACAGTTCGGCTTCGCCTGCGCGTTGGATGCTGCGGGTGGCGGTGGGGGTTTGGGCGGCGGCGTCGTTGAAGTTTTGCACGCTGGCGGTGGCGTTGTTCATGCTGGTGGCAAAACTCATCATGGCAGCAGCAGCCGCAACAATCACCGCAATCCCTACCCCCGTCAAGGCAAGAAAGGTGGCAAAGCTTATGTTGAGGCTGTTTTGCACGGCGGCGGCAACCGAGGTAGCGGCGGCGTACACTTTCTGCGCGATAGCTACGCCTGCGCTGGACCGAACGAATATGCCAAGGGCTGTGACCATCATCATCGCCGAGTTAACAACGCGGGCTTGGGCGTCGTCTAAAATTCCGAATTGGTTGGCGATGTATCCGATGGCGGTTCCTGCAGCGCCGATGCCCGCCATTGCGGTGCCCAAGGTTTTAACGCGGGCGGCCAGGTTTTGGGCGTCGGTTTGGATGCGGCTAAATTCGTTGCTTGCCTGATTCACGGCGCGGATGGTGATGGCGATTTCGTTAAAGCTCAAAGACCTGCCCCCGTTTTGGCGGATTCTATGGCTTGACGTAGGGTGCGTTCTAATTCGGGAAGCCGCTTTTGAAGTGCTGGCTGAAGGAAGGGGCGTGCACGACGGCTGGAAGAGCCTAACTCGATGGCTGCCGCGTAGGGGGCGGTTGCGCCGACTTGGGCTTGCCACTCCTGCGTTCGGGCGTAGATGCTGGTTTTCAAGCGTCCCGTGCGCACAGGCACCAGCCGAACAGCTTCAGCTTTCACTGATTCTGCCCACGCCGCCAGTTTGCTCTGCAATTGAGTGAGGGTTTCTTGGTCGAAACGGCTGAGTGCCTGAGAGAATTCTTTGGCGCCTTGCACGCTGATTTGGATGTTAACGCTCATGTTTTTTGGTTTCCTCCTGGGTTTGGCGGTCTAACTCGTTAAGGATGACCGAGAATTGCTGGATGGTTTTGGCGGGTTGCTTTGCGAGTTGGGTTGGAGTCCATCCGAATTCTTTGCAGAGCCTGAAGTCCGTGACTGCGGGGTTGGGTTTTTGGCGTCGGATGGCTCGGATAAAAAAGCCGTTTCTTCCCGGTTGACAGCGCAAAGGTCGTTGACTTTCTTGGAGAACAACTCGCCCAGCGCGATTGGTACGCCATCTTCTTCGCCCAGCAGCCGCTCAAGTGACAACGGCTGGTTTTGGGGTTGCTGTTTTAAGCTTGCCCAGATGGTTTCAGCTTGAATGGCGATGAAGTCGCTGCTGACCACTTGCCCTGTGATGGGGTGATAGCGGGTGTGTTTTTGGATAATGCGGCTGCGTTTTGCCCACGTGATTTCTTGGAAAACGTATGTACCCGCATATTGGGCGCCGTATTCGGCTCCGAGGGTTAGGGTTGTTTGGTTCATGGCGGATCCTCTCAGGTTAGGGTGAAGGTTTTGGCGACAAACGCCGCTTTGAGGCTGACGAGCTCTTCAATACGGACAGGGGCAGAGGCGTTTTCCCATTTGCATCCACTAAACGTTGCTTTGTTGGCGCCGCCTAAGCCAAATTCAAGGCTGAACTCGGCGTCGTCGATGATGCCGTCAAATTCCTCTTTGCTCTCAAACTCAAACGTTACCTCGCCAGTCAGGTTGCGGTGCCGATGCGGCAAATACTTGAGCAGATGCCCGTTAGAGGCGCGGATAACGGGGACTTGTTTGAGGTTGTTTTCGATGCTGAATTTCCAGTCGGTAACGCGGTCTACTGTGGCGGCGTCTTTTTTGATGTAGCTCTCATAGAAGGGCACGGCTCCCGAGTAGTCTGTGTAGTTTGCGTCCGCAATTTTTGAGGTGCCCAGGGTGAGGTTCTGAGCCAGCAGTTCCGCGTCAGCTTTCACCACGTCTTCAACGCTGCAGGCGACTTGGAGTTTTTGGAATTTGCATCCTGCATAGAGCAGTGAAATAATGTTGGTTGCCGCGGAGAAGACGCCTTTATAGTAGAGCAGTTGGATGCTGAGGGAGGTTTCAAGTTCGTTTTTGGCGTACTGCAGAAAGCTTATGGGGGCATCGCTGGGCAGGGGGTAGCTGAGTTTGAGGGTGGGTGCTCGTAAGCCTTTTTTGACTGCTTGCAGGTCGGGGTTGCCGACGCCGCGGATTTTGAGGTTGTTGGGGTTGACGGCGGGCTCTAAGCTTTCGGCTTGGACACTCAGCATCAACGGGGAAGTGGGGGTTTGCCCAAAAGCCGTTTCAGTCACGTAGTAGAGGCGGCTTTCGTGGGCACTGTAGGTTTCTGGCACTTCAATTTACGCTCCTATGTTCTCAAAGAACCATGATTTCACGGTGAATTCTGTGCGGAAAATTGTGGGCGTCACGTCTACGCGGTCAACGTCGCGGTAACTCACAAGGTCACAGTACGTTATGCCCTTGACCGTTACGGTGCATGCGGCGTAGTCGCAGGTTAAAACCGCAGGGGTTTGCCCGTCACTGGCGTTGGTGGTTTGGGCAAGGCACCACACGTAGCCATCTTCGTCGATGTAGCGGGGCAAATCCTGCAGCAAAGTCACGGTTACGGTCTGGTCTGAACCTGAAACACCTGACTGCGCCTGCGTCCAAGCCGCGGACTCGTGATTCCACGCTTTCACGGTAACGCCGTTTCCGCTTGGCACCGTTCCGTAGCCCTCAAACAACAAACCAACGCGGGTTGCGGCTTCCTTGCGGTTCTCCAGTTTAAACCCAAAAAGCAGGGCTGCCACTTTGCCCTCTTCACTGCAGCTGACTTGGCATCGGCCATCGTCGCTGCGCCAGAGCTGGACAATTTGCTCATTAGTCAGTTCGGTCCAACCCGCATCCTGAGGCGCGGCTTCGGCGGTGCCCCAAAACGCCCTGTGGGTCTGAGACGCGGCGCCCAATGCGTAGAAGTCGTATTGGGTTTGGTTGGGGGTGGCGCGGGTTTGTCGGATGACGCGGCTGATTTCTTCGGTGAGTTTGTTTCGCAGGGTTTTGGCGGATTCATTGGAGGTGGGCTGCTCGGTGACCCAGATGTTGACTCGCAGGGTGGAGGTGCGTCGGCGGGTTTTGCCGCTTAGCTCCAGCTTCTGGTCGGAGGTTTCCGCCAAGCCAACGGTGACTTGGGCGTCGTAGCCTTTGAAGGCGTCCGCGTTTTGCCACTCCCCCGCCACGCCGATGTTGGCGAAGGCACCGTTGTCTTTGACCACCCGTAGGTTTGCTTTCAGCAGCCGAATCAAGGTGAGGGCGGGGTTTTCGGTTTCGCTCACTGCCCAAGCAGCCTCCGGAGGGTGACTTTTTGGAAAGCTGTTTCGCCGCGGAACCCAAACGCCTCCACGGTGACCGCTTCGTAGTCGGCGCCTCGGCAGCGTAGCTTGTCGCGTCTCCTGACAGGCGCAAACACGTGCAGGGTTAGGTAGTCGGTTGTGAGGTATCCGGGCTCCAGCAGGGTCTCCTCCGCCTTGGTGGGCAGCACGATGGCTTTTAGGTCGGTGCCGTCGCCGCACTGGGTTACCTCGCCCAACGCCACCAGAGGATAGAGGGTGACGGCTTCGCCTTTGCTGTTAAGCACCTGCACAAACCGCGTCAACGGCGCCTCATACCCCACCAACAGCTTGCCCAGCCAGCAAACCGTCGCCATCGCCTGCACATCCGCCACCGCCACGTAGTCCGCGTACTTAACGCCCCAATACATGAAGGCGTCAGCGTGGGCTTGGATGATTTGGGTGCTGAACTGGTAGGCGGGTTTGTCGTGGTCCCGTCTTGGGGTGGCGAGGATGCCTGCGGTTACGGCGTCGTAGTAGTCACATGCTGGAGTTTTGGCGTGGACGTTGAGGTAGCCGCCCCAGCAGACTGCGGGGTTGTAGGCGGGGTAGGTGGGGGAGGCGCCGATGCCGTTAAGAAACGCATACGTCTTCTCCACTGTGACGCTCCAGCCCTCGTACTCGTAAAGCCCCAGCAAAGCGTATGCCAATGTGTCATCGTATGTGATGGCTTTGGCGGCGTCGACGCGGCGCCATTGGTTGTCGCCGTATGGTGCTGGGCTGTAGTGGTCAAAACAGCCCTCCAAGCCGACGCGGTAAAAGTTCACGGCGTCCGACATCATCTCCTCGTATCGACTCTTGTTGGCGGGGTCAGACTCAGAGAGCATCCGCAACGCCACCAACCCGTAAAGCGCCTCCACATCCATCTCAGGCAGCCACGCATCCTCCAGCGTCACGGCTCGGGCAAACCCGCCAAAATACCGTTCATGCACACCCCGCAGGCTTGGTTCATGCTGCATGTTGAATAGGTAACTGTTGCCTGCAAGAACCGCAGCCTCCAAGTACGCCGTGTTGCTTGTGAGCTCGTAGGCTTTGAGCAGCGCAGGCACCGTGCGGCAAGCATCCACAGCGTAAAACTGGGTGCTGTTCTCAACGCTTCTAAAGCCGCCACACGCCAGCTTTTCAGTGTCCGTGCATTGCTGGGTTAAGATGAAGTCGGCGAGCTCCACGATTTTTGCCTCTACTTCGGCGCTTCGGTCATCGAATTGGCGGTCGAAGTACGCCTCGAAGAGAAAATCCACCGCGAACGCTGCGGCAAACGCTGCCCTGCCCCAAGTCAAGTCAGGGCCAACGTCGGGAACCACGTAGACGTAGGGGGCGTAGTCCATTACAAAATCATAATAGGTTTCGGGCAGATTTGGCATACTAAACGCTCCCAAGAATTGGCTGCTTGAGCCCCGAGAGGAGGCGGTCAAGTTCCTGCTGCAGAACGCTCAGCGGCGGAGCTTGGCTGAGCACATTAACGTTTTGACCGCCGACACTAAAGCTTAAGCCTGCGGCGGAGCCTCCTGTTAAGTAGCAGACTGCGTGGACGGCGGCGAGCAGGGTGATGTATTCTTTTTCGGCGGCGGTGCAGTCGGCACTGTCAATTTCTCTGCCCAACTCCAAAGACAACGTGACTGTGGCGCGGTTTACCATTTTTTCCAGTTTAGGGTCGGGGACGTCGGAGGCGCCGATGTTGATTGCGTCTCGCACGTCGCTTAGGGATACGTTTGCCATCCTGTTCAACTCCAAGCTTTAAATGGGTAACAGGCGGCGATTTAAGCAATTTTGACAAATAGAAACACAAAAACAGACACATTTACCCAAATATACGTTTTCTTTAACCCATTAACAAAAATAAGCGCATAATCAAGCCTTTCTATTCACTCTTGTTAAAAAAGGCTTTTCTGTTACACCCACCGCAAACGCAAAAGCCGCAGGTTCGGGAACTCGGCGCTGGAACCTCTGAGCGCATGTTTTCTCGGTTGGTCAAGGCGTTAGGGTGTTGCGGGGAAGGGGGAGCGGAAGGTTTCGTCTAATCCGCCCAACCTTTCATCGACAACGCGTTGACACCATCAGGGCAGCCAGTTGAGTTCAACGTGATGGACCCAGCCGCGTCTGCGCCGTAGCTCTCCCCGTAAAACAAACTGTTCCCCCACAGGAATATCAGCTAAATACTCTAGCTCCAACACGCAAGTAAAATTGAGAAAGGAGCAATTAAATTGAAAAAACCTAACGGCAACAGTCGTTATGCAAGTTTTAGGCACATTAAACTATTGAGTCTACTGTGCGCAGTTTGCGTTTTGGCAGTTTCGTTACCTTTAGCACATGCAAACTATAACTACGTAACCCAAGTCGGCAGCGAAGGCACCGCCGATGGACTGTTCACGTTCCCACACGGAATAGCCGTCAACGCAAGCGGATACGTATACGTCGTCGATTCAAGCAACCAACGAGTTGAAGTCTTTGACAGCGCAGGGAACTTCCAATTCAAGTTCAGTGGGGTTTTCTCATCACCCAGAGGCATAGCCTTGGACAGTGAGGGAAACGTCTACGTGTCAGATTCGGGCAATGACAAGATTCACGTTTTTAGCTGCACAGGCCACTATAAGTACGCAATAGGCAGCGTAGGTTCTGCTAATGGCCAATTCAATAACCCCTATGACGTAGCGGTAAACGGCAGCGGCTACATCTTCGTCGCAGACACATACAACCATCGTATCCAAGTCTTTGACAGCACAGGTCATTTCGTATTCAAAATTGGCTCCAACGGCGTGGGCAATGGCCAATTCAATTACCCCTTTGGTATAGCGGTTGATAATTCTGGAAAAATCTACGTAGGCGACACATACAACCACCGCGTTCAAGTCTTTGATGCCTCAGGCAATTTCCTGTTCAAATTCGGCAGCATAGGCTTTGGAAATAACCAATTTGACCACCCCCGAGGAATAGCTGTTGATGCTGCTGGAAAAATCTACGTCACTGACGAAAATAACTTCCGAATTCAGGTCTTCGATAGCACAGGCACTTATTTGGACACGATTGGCGGCATGAGCACCGGCATATTCAGGTATCCTTGGTATGTAGCTGTTGACGGGTTAGGCAACGTTTACGTTTCAGACACATGGCACCACTGCGTAAAAATCTTCCACGACAGCCTATTTGTCCTACCAGAAACACCCTTCGGCACTACCATAGTAGCAGTATTTGTCGCTGCAGCCGCATTCGCCGTAATCAAACAACATAAAGCAAAACGACCTTAAACAGCAACAAAAGTCAGTTAAGTTAGGGAAATTTTTCCACCCTTAACTTTTTTATCTTTTTTATTAATACCCACGAAAAATTAGTAGTACATCTCCGCCCAATTTCCCACACGAACAAAAAACGGATGGTTAAGCGCCAATTTTCTTATGCCTACAAACCATCAGAGACGCCGACGCTACAAAAAGCAAAACCAGAGCAACTTCCGAGGGGAATTCTGGAACTTGAGGCGACCCCGTTGGGGTTGGCTTTGGGGTAGGCGTTGGTGAGGCAGTCAGCGCAATAGTGAACGTTGGATGTGCAGTATCCATCGCGGTAGGCGTAGGCGTCACTGCTGGATCCATTGCCTCTGAGTAGAACGTGTGCAGCACATCGGCCACGGTGTTTGTGGCAAGGTTTAACGATTCGCCGCATCGGCTTTTAAACGCAGGGTCACTCCAGTTGTAATGCGTATCCATCCAAGTACAGGTTAACCCTTCTGCCCCGTCAAAGGTGGTGTCCCTCGCAACCGCAACAGCCGCATCATAAGCCGCCCCAACCGCAAGGTTTCCGTCAAAAACCAAGCAGCCATCAAAACTGCTCGTGTATATCTCTGTTCGGGCAAGCACGTAATTCTCGTAGTCGCTGTGATGCACCTCCGCACCCCACACCGTTGATGAACCCATAACGTGTCCAAAAACCGCCATGTCCGATACGTAATGCGTCACCATCCCCAAATGCAATGCCACGGCGCTGAAGTTGCCTGATGTGAAGCTTGCCTGCGCGTTGGCGTATTCCTGCTCCGCTCTCACTGCAGAGGCGTCATCATGCAGGGAACCGTTCGCATAGAAGTAGATATGGTGTTTAGTGGTGTCGCCTAAGCCGTCGAAAGTGTTTGGGTTGTCTGGAAGCTCGGTTCCGTACAAGAAACTTGAAAGATGACTTTCGAAGAACTGCTGCTCATCCGTGGGGAGCTAGCCCAACGCATGCTGGGCAATCCAGTCATGTGTGCCATAATCAGGAGTTGCAGGGTCGGCACTGTATCCGCCGTTGCTCCAAGCCAAAACCTGACCACACCCACTCAAAATTAAAGCTACACAAAAAAACCCAACCACCAGCAGGCTAACAGAATTTTTCTTCTGCATGACTGCTACGTTGAGTAATCTGAATTTAAGAGTTACCACACACTACCAGGCAAGAAGTGCATTTTGCCAAAGAACTAAAGAGAAAGAACAGGGGGACTGCTGAGTTTTTTGCGGTTCAAGTTCAACACTGCGCGCCCAGACGCAACGTCCACCATGACCGCGGGCCCAATCAACGTGCCAGTTATCTTCTGCTCCGTTGAAGACACGTAAGCGGTTTTGCCGTCAGCTATATCGCCGGCGGTTGCGGTTCCGTCCAAAGCTGCAGACAAAAGGCTGATTTGCAGTTGAGTTTTCTGCGTAAGCATAAGGCTTTCAGTGTGAGTCTGCATACCCGATTTGCTCATGGTTAATATATGGGGACCTTTATCTTGCAGGGCATCCCCATGCGTCTGATTGTAGTAACCACGCGTAACAATTTGAGTAGGAATAGCCCCCGTGGTTTCGTCAGCGACACAGCGGAAAACCTCCAGGCCCGCATTATCGGTGAGCACGACAGTAGCGCCTGGAGTTGTATCAAGGTCTAGTTCGTATTGACGGTTGACAGTTGCCGTGGCGGTTCCGTAGTTAAAGGTCCAAGCGGTACTTAAGCAGTTGACCATGTTAATGGTGTAGGTGCGGGCAGCCGAAAACCAAACTAAAGCACCCAAAGGAACCACAACATCCCAGTTAATCAGGGTGTAGGTCCCATCAAAGTAGGGGGCAAAAGCGTAGTAGGCTTTCGAGATGTTTATGTTGCTGACGGTTACGTTAGCCGGCGGGGCTTGGTACGCGATTGAAACGCCGAGAATAGTGCAGCCAAAAGGAATAACAGTCCCTGCTAACCCAACTCCGCTGGAAATAATGGAGTTCCACACCCTAAAAGTGCCTGAGTTTCCGTTGAGCCGCATGTTTTGTGAGCCAGAGTTTATGAAGAAACAGCCATAAACGTTGACGGCTCCGCCGTTGTTAACGATTGCGTCACCGTAGTATGCTGATTGAGCCAAAGAAAAGCAGACGCCTTGATCAGTTTGATGGACAGCCTCATCAAGGGACCTGCCAAAAGTAACCATCGCGTTTGACGCGACAAAAATTAGGCTTTGACCATGGGCAGTTAAAATGCTGGACCCAAACGATAGCTGCTGAAAAGTGCTGGCAAAGTACGTTGGGGTGGTTCCGTCGCCGATGACCAGTTTGCATTCGATTAAAAACTGGCTTTGACCTTGCAGGTGAATTTTGCCCCAGCCCCCAGCCAAATCAGCGTTGTAGAGGTCTATGAATCCGAGGGGGACGCTGCTGGTGCCGCCTACCGCCGTGACCGCATTTGCGGAGGAGTCATAGGTTATTGTGCCCGTCACAGTCCAAACCTCATACGGACATACAGCAGTTGGGCTGTCGCATATAGATTGAAGCCTCAACCACCTTAAGCCCGCTCCACATTGGCTAAGGTCCCGTTGGCGTTCCAAGTAAAAGTCAAAGTGAAAAGCAACTCCGCACCGCCGTAGGCTGAAAGCGCCGAAACGTTGCCGTCGCCGTTCCACGTGAAAGCCAGCTTAGTGATGCGTTTGCCTGAGGGAGGCGCCATGATACCGTTTAAGGCGCTGTGGATGGCGCGGTAGGCTTCTTCGTATCTGCCGTAGGCAACCTCCCCCACTACGCTTCCTCCGTGCCCTGCATCTCTTGGGGGATCCACAGTTCCCACCCGAACTTCAAAGCGTTTTTGCGGAACTCGTCTTCCCGAATCAGCTTCAACTCCGCCGCCCTCAACAAATCCGCCACATTAACCTCTTTAGTTTGGGGGGTTCCCCAATGCAACCGCACCTGCGCTTTAGAGGGGTCAAAACCCGCCTGAGAAAGCACCGCACTAAAGAGTTCGCGTTCCACTTGCCGCTTGATGTACCGCTGCACGGGGTGGATAAGCATGTTCTGCAGTTCCAGAGCCGCCTTCGCGGAAGCCTCGGTGAAGCCGGGTGTGCTAAACAAGCGGGGCAAAGGGGTTTCACAGCCCAAATAGAACTGGTTAATCAGGTGGTCTACGTAGTATTCGAAGCGGGCTCGCGGGTCCAGCGACACGGGTTGGATGGTGCCTTTGCCGTTGTAGAAGAGCCAAGCGCCTTCTTCGCCGCGGTTCTTGATTGCTTTCTCAAAGTTGCGAATCGTGTTCTCGTCGGCGCGTTCCAGTAGCGCCAACACGTCTGGTCCCGCGTACTTTTCAAAAATCTTGGGCATGATGCGTTCGATTTTGGCTTTCATCCACGCAAACGCTGGACGCTTATCCGAATGCAACGTCAACGTATGCAGCAACACCTGCAAAACGCCCGTGCCGTAGCCTGACTGGTCAAGCGGGTTAATGCACCAATGAATCACCGCTTCGGGAGCAAGGTTTTCGCCGCCATATTTGTGCCGCAGCTTGTAGCTTTCGACTTTGTAGGCGACTTTCAGGTTGCTTGCCGCATCCGCCAAAGTCCGCTGCTCAATGCGCTCCACCGCGTCCACAGGCAACCTACGCAATTCCATAAGGTTTTGGGGGGTAAGTTTGAGCCAGAAGTCGTTGCCGCAGGCAATCAGCGTCCGAGCCATATCCTCCAGCAACGCGTCTAGGTTTACGGCTTCGTTGAATTCGTCAACTGCCCGTTTGGCGTCGGCTGCCTGCGCGTAGCTGTCGTTTACGGTGGTGTAGAAGCCCGAACCAACCGCTGATGCCGCCAACAAATCCACACTGGACTTGCAGGTAGGGTCACGTTCGTAAAGAGCCATGACCTCGCACAGAGGCACAGTGGGGGTTTCGTAAATGGTGGATTGCTGGGGAAACACGTAGCCACTGCGGGTTTTAACGGGCAAAGCTTCAGTTAAGCGTTTTAGGATTTTGCTCACTAAATGACCTCCAAAAATTTGGTTCCTTTCGCGGTTATAATGTAGGCAGCGCGGTGTTCTTTGCCGCTTTTCTCCACGTAGCCACCCTGAACCAAGTAACGAAAGATACCCTCGAAGGTGGCGTGCGTGCCGAAACGGCGAACCGTGCGTTTTTCCAGTTCAGTGCGGCAAAGCGGCTGCCTACTCAGCTCTCGGAGAACGGTCTTTGCCAACTGCATTCGTTCAGCTAAACGTCTCATACTCATCACCTGAAATTTTGGTTAGAGAAAAAAGGGGAAAAAGATGCGGCATCAGCGGCGCCTCAAGCTATTCTGGTGCGGTGAGGGAGGTGGCTATGTTGGTCATTTTCGCGATGGCGTTGCTTCGCAGGACGCCCACACCAAAACGGGTGGTGGCTCGGACTCCGTACTTGCCGTTTTTGATGTCTTCCCAGTCATCCACCGTTATGTCCCGACGCAGAAGCATCACAGACGCAACCCGCGTATCAACCGCATAAGCCGTCCCGTTTGGGACCAGAGTGCTGGCGCAAACCCGCATACCCAAAACGCTGCCGATGCTGCCCTGCTCCAAGTTCGTCTGCTCGGAGGGCAAATACTGCGCATGGATAAACTTGTCGTCGGTGAGCAATTGATGCAGCTGGGTCTCGTTGACTGCCAAAACGGTGGGGCTCCAGTTTTCTTTCCGCACCGCTTCATGCAGCTTCACCAGCCCCGTCCAATCCATCGCGGCGCTCTGCTGGTCAATGGCTGCTCCACCCGCCAAGTCGCCCGCTGCGACAGCGCCGTAAAGCGCCAGAACCGCGTTAGTTTCTTCGGCGCCTAAGGCTCTGCCGACTTTCTCCACCATACGGTCCAGAACGTTCCAGGTGGCATCTTCGAGGAACTCACGGGTCCACTCTTCCGAGGACTCCGCAAGCACGTTCGTGTAGACATCCACGTTGGTGTTTTTCTTGCCGCTTAGTCGGGCTGCGGCGCCTTCCGCATAGCGGTAAGCCACAGCGTCAGCTTCCAGCGGGAACCGCTCCATCGCCTCAGATGTGGGCAGCACGGTGATTATGCTTCTGCCAATCATCTCAGGGTAAGCCGCCTGCACCAGTGTGTCATGCAGCCGACCCACGGCGCCCACCGAATCACTGAACAGTCCCTCTCGAACGCCGACTTCGCAGTACCGCTTCAGAAACGGATGCATACCCGCCTTGTGCCGCAGGTTCTCCACGTGCTCTTTGAATTCGCCGTCGCGCTGCATCAAAGACTCAAAAAGTTTCGGTTTCATGCCATCTGCCTCACAGTCGGATAAAAAGCAGGTCGTTTGCGGCTGCGGTGGTTTCCAATGCGGTGCCGAGTTTGCGGTTGTAGTAGATGGTGTAGGTGGCGGTTCCGTTTTCGTTGACGGCTTGGTCGGACAGCATGAGGACACGTTTGGAGGCGTCTGCGCCGTAAACGGCTTTGCCGCGGGTTATGGCTCCGCCTGCCTTCACTTTAACCCTACCATGGGTCAAAACGGGGCATTGGACGCCTGTGGCGGCGTCTTTAACAGCTATGCCTATGCATTCTTGGGGGGCGGCAGCGGGGCTGACCTTGTGGTCGGCGCTCAGATAGACGGGGTCACCTTTGGTCACCTGCACGGCGGCTTCAAAAGACTCCACAACCGCGTTGGGGTCGTCGGTTTCGCCTATAGCCATCCAGCTTTTGCCTGTGCAATCAGTCATATTTTTCATCTTCTCCAGTTTTTCGTTTTCACCAAGTTCATCCTCAGCTACTCGCGGTCACCATGTGACTGTGATTTTGGCGGGTTTGCAGCTTCAAAATCGCTCGGCGCAGCTCCTGACACATTCGCTGCGGACCCAAACTCCAGCTACGCTGCACCAGCGGCGAAGGCAAAACCTGCTCCATGAGCTTAATGGCTTCGCTGACTCGAAGGGTAGGCTCAAGGGGCTTTGCAAAAAGGCTCTCCACACTGCTAGTTTCAGCCGACGCAGGAGGGGCTTGCGGGTTGGATGCTGTGGGGGTTAAGTAGTCGGGGTGTAGCCGCAGCCAATCCTGAATCCGCGTTTGGTCCCAAAGCTTGTCTTTGGCAAAAAACAGCGCCATCGTCCGCTGCACCTCAGGCTGACCACGAAGCTTGCCCATGAGCGCCAACACGCCGCCTTCCCTGTCCAGCCAAACCACGCTGAAATGTTCAGGCAAAAACGCTGCGGCGTCAGGTTGCAGGAAACCCAAAACGTATTCTCCTCCGATTAAGGGTTCGGCTGCGTTTTGCAGGTGAAGTTTTTCCATGATTTGGATGTTGGCTTCGGGGATGCCGGGTACGGCTACGAGGCTGATTTCAGCGTTGTGTAAGCCATGGGGAACTTTGCCGCTGAGTAAATCCACAGTTTCATAGTCGGCGCCTACGCTAACATGCTTGACGAGTCCTTTGCGGATTTTGTCGGCGGTTTCTTCATCAAAAACCTCCGCCTCATACAGCAGCCTCTGCCCATCCCAGGTGGCTTTGGTGACTTTTCCCACGGCGTTTGGCACCGCCACATGCTCGATGTACATGGGGGCATCCACCAGTTTGCCCGCAAAACGCTGCAGTTCGGCAGGCGTGTAAAAATTGAGGTTCCGACTCATGCCCGCCGTTAAGGCAACCCCTCGTATGCGGAGGGGTTTTTCGGTGATTTTCTCCTGAATTGAAAGGAACCAAACGGTTCTGCCCCGTTCCGCAAGGGTTACCTGTGGGTGCTGCTCAAGCCACATTTGGGCTTTTTGCAGGGTCCAGCCGGTGGTTTTGTCAAAAAGGTAACTTTGAATTTCCAGGGCGTCCTTGCCTTTGGGTTTGCCGACTACGGCGTGGATGCCTTCTTCTTGGCTTAAGGGAACTGTTTTAAGCGTGTCGGGTTCAAATTCGTCGGGGCTACGGTGCCCGCTTCGGATGAATTGTTCGGTTTCTTCCCAGGGCATTTCTGTTTAACCTCACATATCTGATAGCACAATTAAATACGGGGAAACCCAAAAGGCGACTTGTACCCTCTGTTGACGCGCGCAAGGGACAACGCGTGACCATCAGGAGGGTAACTTGAAGTAAAGTAGTGGTGTGTCGTGGCTAGAAAATGTGTAGTTCGGGTCGTTTTAAGCAAAGAGCAACGGGAAATCCTGTGTGAACTGTCAAGGCGGCTGGGAACCAGCGAAAGTGAAACATTACGCATGGCGTTTATGGATTACGCCAAAGAGGTAAGTTTAGTCAAGGAGAGTTTACATAAAGGACAAAAGTAGGCGACACGTGCAACACATAGAGCAAAAAATGCACCTCCAAGATTCATTAGCTTTAAATTACAATATAACCATAGAATGGTGTACTCTTCGCTGTTGAACTGCAAAGTTCCAAGGCAATAGCGTGGGTTCGAAATGGCTGCAAAACCAGATGGCTTTAATAAAATTCTGCTGGACTCTATAGATGGAGCCCTGCTATCATTAGGAGAATCAGCAAAGCAATCGATTTACTTCCACATCGAACACAACTACAAAGTAACCAGAAACCAAATCCCGCAAAACTTGGAACAATTCCAGAGGGCACTTGAAAAAATTTTCGGCTTAGGCTCGCAGTATCTGGAAATTTTAATCATGAAAAATCTTTACGCCGGAATTGGTTGCCCCCTTAATATGGAGGCGACTAAACAGCTTGAATTCATCGCGTACATCGATATGGCTAGACAGAACTTTTTAAACAGCTCCTGTGTAAGGCAGTAGCTGCGAAGTAGGTTTTGAATCTGGATTTGAGATTCGTAAGCCCTTTATTTTTCAAAAGCACACTCACAGTTAGACAGATTCCCGTTACGCAACAACGTGGAGTTAAGACATATGGATAAACCAACCAGAATCCTCATAGTTGACGACGACGAAAACATACGGAAAGTGCTTCAAACCATCTTAGAAGACGAAGGCTACGTCGTGGACACAGCAGAAACAGCCAAGAAAGGTATAGAGAAAAGCGAAAACGCCTTCTTCAATTTGGCACTGATAGATGTACGGTTGCCCGACATGGAAGGCATTGAGTTGCTGCCTAAACTGCGCAAAACTACACCCAAGATGCGCAAAATCATCGTTACGGGGTACCCGACCTTGCAAAACGCAATGGGAGCAGTTAACAAAGGCGCCGACGCGTACGTTATGAAGCCGTTTGATGTGGAAAAAATATTGCAGACCATCAGAGAGCAGCTTGAGAAACAAAACGAAGAAAAACGGTTCAATGAAGAAAAAGTTGCCGAATTCATCCAAACCCGTGTTCAAGAACTGGACTCAGAAGCCGAAGCAAGCAGCAAGAAACACTCCTGAACAGGGTTTGCTTATATAACTCCTTTTTCCCAAGACGTTGGAGTTAACATAGGAGGCACTTAGGGGGAAAGTATGAAAAAAATGTGGGAAAAAGTTTGTTTTTTTACTGTTTACGGCGTAAATTGGGGTTTTATTCAGGGTTTTAGAGGAAAAAGTTAAGCTCTGTGGAGATTGCGTTTTTAGGGGCTATTTTCACGAAAGAGCCGTTTGCTGCATTTTTTGTTTACTGCAATTTTGTGTATTTCCACGGTATGTTCAGAGGCATATCAAGGGGGCTATTGTAAAATTACTGTAAAAACACCTTATATACGCGCTAAACATAGCGTGTATGGTAGTGGGCTGCACACTATCGACGAGAAAACATTGGCACAGGCTGCCCGAAAAATGAAATGTCCATACTGCGGATCAGAAGCGAAAACTCTGGAAACACGAGATTCCCCAGAAAACACTACACGCCGAAGAAAAGAATGCATCAGTTGCGGCAAACGGTTCACCACCTATGAATACGTGGAAACCATCGAAATGATGGTCCGCAAAAAAGACACCAACCTTGAACGGTTTGACGCTAACAAAATTATCCGCGGGCTGCAGAAAGCATGCGAAAAACGGCCAGTAACAATGGAGCAAATCCACCAGTTAGCGGGGCGCGTTCGGCAGGATTTAATGTTAAAGGGCAAAGAGGAAGTTTCGTCGCATGAAATTGGAGATTTAGTAATGAAGTACCTCAAAGACTTAGACCGCATCGCCTACATTCGTTTCGCGTCGGTTTACAAGAAGTTTGAGGAGCCTGAAGATTTCAGGCGGTTACTTCTTGAGGTGAAAAAAGAATGAAGTATGTTAGAAAACGTGATGGAAAACTAGAACCTTTCGATCAAGAGCGTATTACAACAGCCGTCTGGAAAGCTGCTAAAGCCGTTGGCGGAAGAGACCGCAAACAAGCAAAAGAAATCAGCGCCCAAGTTATGGCTGAATTGAACAGCCGATTCGGGGAAGACGGTTGCCCCACCGTAGAAGAAATTCAAGATATAGTTGAAAAAATGCTTATCGAACACGGTCATGCCCAAACCGCCAAAGCCTACATCTTGTACCGCAAACAGCACCAAGATATGCGTGAACTTGCTGCACTTCTAAGCTCCGCAGACCTTGTCGACCAATACTTAGAGGTAGAGGATTGGCGGGTTAAAGAAAACAGCAACATGAGCTACTCACTTCAGGGTTTAAACAACTACTTATCCTCCACCGTCATCGCAAAGTACTGGATAAGCCGCATTTACCCTGAAAACATAGCCGAAGCACACTTTGCAGGCGACATCCACGTTCACGATTTAGGCGTTCTGGGACCCTACTGCGTAGGTTGGGACATAAGCGACCTGCTCATGTCAGGATTTGGCGGTGTTGCAGGAAAAATCGAGAGCAAACCCGCAAAACACTTTCGAACCGCATTGGGGCAAGTTGTGAACTTCTTCTACACCCTACAGGGCGAAGCCGCTGGGGCACAAGCATTTAGTAATTTTGACACTTACTTAGCGCCTTTCATACGGTATGACCACTTGTCACAAAAAGAGGTGGAGCAGGGACTACAGGAATTCTTCTTCAACATGAACGTACCCACCAGAGTCGGCTTCCAAACCCCATTCACCAACCTAACATTGGACTTAACTGTCCCTGACTTCATGAAAAACGAAGGCATAATGTTCAACGGAAAAATTACCCAAGACACCTACGGCGACATGACCAAAGAAATGGAAATGTTCAACATTGCCTTCGCCAACGTCATGGCACAAGGTGACGCCAAAGGCAGAGTCTTCACCTTCCCCATCCCAACCTACAACATAACCAAAGATTTCGACTGGGACTCCAACGTAGCCCAAAAAATCTTTGAAGTCACCGCCAAATACGGCGTCCCCTACTTCAGCAACTTCGTCAACAGCGACATGAAACCCGAAGACGTTCGCAGCATGTGCTGCCGCCTACGCATAGACAACCGCGAACTACGCAAACGCGGCGGAGGCTTCTTTGGCGCAAACCCCCTCACAGGCAGCATCGGCGTCGTCACCCTCAACATGCCCAGAATTGGCTACCTCTCCAAAAACGAAGACGAATACTTTGAACGTATAGAACGCGTCATGGACATAGCCCGCGCCAGCCTAGAAATCAAACGCAAAACACTAGAAGCCTTCACAGAAAGTGGCCTCTACCCCTACAGCCGCCGCTACCTACGCCACGTCAAAGCAAAATACGACCGCTACTGGAAAAACCACTTCTCCACCATCGGCATAGTGGGCATCAACGAATCCTTAGTGAACCTGCTGGGACAAAACATCAGCTCCAAAGAAGGCTTAGAATTCGCAGTTAAAACCATCGAGTTCATGCGCAAAAAACTCTTAACGTTCCAAGAAGAAACAGGCGACATCTACAACCTTGAAGCCACCCCCGCCGAAGGCACCGCCTACCGATTAGCACGTATAGATAAACGCAGATATCCCAACATCATCTTCGCAAACCAACACCAAGTTGTCGCCAACAATGCAGAACCCTTCTACACCAACAGCAGCCAACTACCCGTAGACTTTAACGGAGACCTCTTTGAAGCACTGGAAAATCAAGAACAGCTACAACCCCTCTACACAGGAGGCACCGTCTTTCACATATTCCTGGGCGAGCGGCTACACTCCTGGAAGTCAGCCGCTGAACTCATCAAAAAAGTCTCCAACAACAGTCGGCTACCCTACTTCACGTTGACCCCAACCTTCAGCGTCTGCCCCAACCACGGCTACGTAAGCGGCGAACACAAACAGTGCCCCCTCTGCGGAGCAAACAGCGAAGTCTACAGCCGCGTCGTAGGCTACCTCAGACCCGTAGACCAATGGAACGACGGCAAACAAGCAGAATTCTCAATACGAAAAACCTTTGATAAATCCATGGTCATGGTTGCACCAACCATAACCGCCTAATGAGTGACTGCACAAATGAAGTTTAGCGGACTACAAAAAGTAAGCCTCATTGATTACCCCGACAAAATCGCCTCCGTTCTTTTTACTCCCGGATGCAACCTGCGATGTGGATTCTGCCACAACTGGCGCATAGCGGTAGACCCCCAGCCGCCGTTTCTGCAGGAAGCAACCGCCGTGGAGCTGCTGGAAACACGGAAAAAATACGTTGACGCTGTTGTCGTCACAGGCGGCGAACCCTGCATGCACAAAGAACTGCCCCGGTTTCTGGCAAAACTAAAGGAGCGGGGGTTCTTGGTGAAGCTGGACACGAACGGCTTTTTCCCTGAAACTTTGGAGGAATGCCTGGGCAACGTGGATTATGTGGCGTTAGATGTGAAAACATCCCCCAAGAAGTACACGCGGCTGGGCGCATCCGATACAGTTGGACTGATGCGGGCAGTGGAAATGCTCAAAGCCGGCAAAGTCGCCTACGAGTTTCGCACCACAGTTGTTCCAGACCTAATCACGGCAGAGGACATGGAAGACATCGGCGAAGTGGTCAAAGGCGCCTCAACCGTTGCACTGCAACAGTTCATACCCCAAGACACCTTGGATAAGAGTTTCCAAGCCTTAAGACCATATGCCCCAGAGGTTATCGACGGCTTTGCAGAAAACATGCAAAAATATGCTCAAAAAGTAGTGGTACGCGTATAGCAACCACGAAGTCAACCCCCAACCCTTTTTAACCACCTAAATGGCAGCACCTGCGGCTTAGTGGCTTCGGGCAATTCGATGCCGCTTCCCCAAAAGCTCCACCGCCGCGATGTGGCTGCATCGGCTTTTGGTCAGAAAACCCTGACAGTTACAGCTGAGTTTTCCCGTGTAATCCTCCACAACCGTGTAGGTGCCGTGGTCTCCGATGACGTTGTAGGCGCCGTTGCCAAGAAACTCCACGCGTCCAGACTGGGCAAGTTTGCGGGCTTTCTGATACATCACATCAGGTCGGAAATGTCGGGGCACTGTGCAGCCTCCACGGTACCTTAGAAGGGCAGGTGCAGGGATAAAGGTTTTCTGTTCCCACCCGGGTACGTTTCGGTTTCTGGCTTAAGGCTTATAACCGATGGGCAACAAACAGGAAGTGGGAATGCGTTGTGGCTAAATCTGACCCAGAAAAAGTTGCCGCCCAAATGGAGGACATGCAGCAGGAGATAAAAAACCTTCAACTGGCGCTGGGAGAACTTGTGGACGCCCTCATCACGGAGGCAAAACCGGATTTTTCGGAAATCAAAAAACTACAGACGCTAAAGAAGAAAGCCCTCACGCTGGGCGAAGAAGCCGTGGAAGAGGCACCAAAGCCCGTCAAAGCCACAAAGGCGAAGGCTAAACGGCGGAAAACAGCCAAAAAACCTAACGTGCCAGTTTAGGGCTTGAGTTTGTAAAGCAGCACAGCTACGGCAGCAGTCATTATGCCCAGCCAAAAAACTAAGTCCACAGCCAACGCGGAGATGTCTACGCTCCACGCGTTGGCGGGTTCAGCGAAGGTGCTTAACGTGTTTGTTGCCCACGTTAACGGCAAACCGTAGTCGACGTGTACGAAGTCGGGCCAGTTGTAGGTGAAGCCAAACAGAAGCGCCACGGCGGTTAAGGCGGACCATGGGAGCATGAAGGCGATGACAATTAGGGTTTTGCGCATGAGACGTAGAGTGGTGCTATTGCCTAAAAAGCGTAACTCAAGCGTGTAAGGTATAGCAATTTTGGGTTTTGAGAAAAGGTTTAAGTGATGTGTAAACAGTACTGTTTACGGTGACATTTGATGGCTCAAGTTCAACTCAGGCTCCCCGAAAAGATGGTCGCCGAAATTGACACCTGGGTAGCCGAAGGCAAATTCAAAAGCCGCAGCGACGCCATAAAAACCATAATCTCCCTCTACGAAGAACGCGAAAAAACCCGCCAATTCTACCAAATGCTCAACAAACGCAGCCAAGAAGCAAAAACGCACCCCGAAAAGCGGGTTCCCTTAGAGGAAGTCTAGAAGCGTGGTTTTCAGGGTCCTGCTGCACCCCACTGCGTCCAAGGCTCTGAAAAAACTTGACGAAACCAACAAAACCCACATCAAGGAGGCGCTTGCCGACGTTGCCGCTGACCCATGGAAAGCTGGAAAACCGCTGCATCCCACAGATTTTTGGAGCACCCGAAAAGGCGACTTCCGCGCCATCTACGAGATAGACTCCGCCCAAAACAGTGTAATTGTGCTCTTTGTTGGGCACCGCAAAAAAGTGTACACTGACTTCACTAAAATGCTCTAGTCGAAAAATCACAATTAACGGATTCTCATCAACTGCACGTCAATGCCATTGAATTCTTCGTCTCTGCCCACCACCAAAGTCGCGTTACATGCTTGGGCAGTTGCCACGGCGAAGGCATCTGCCAGTGACATGGCGTGTTTGCTTTTGATTTGGGCGGCTTCGCGCCACAACCCGTTGTCTGCGATGGGCACGATTTTTAGTCCGTAGAGCCGCAAGTTGCGCTGTTTCTCCTCCGCCAACGCAGGATCCAAACGGCACAGGATATAGCAGATTTCGGCCAAGTTCAGCAGGTTCATGTAGCCTTCTGCTTCGCCGTTTTGGATTTTCTGCAGCAGGTCACGGACGGTTTCTCCGCCTGCCTCGCCCAAGTAAAAAGCCAAAATTGCCTCAGAGTCAAACGCCAACCGGTCCAACCCGCTTCTCCCTCTCCTTGTCGGTTTTGGTTTCTTCTTTGCGTGCTTCCGCCAGCAGTTGCCGCGCCGTTTTTCCCTTGGCCAGGGGCTTTAGGGAGCCGAAGTCGTCGGTGGGGGAAGGCAGCGGCTTAAGCACAAGTCCGCATGCGTCTTCTTCAAAGACTACCTTGTCTTTTATGCCGTATTTTTGGCGTAGGCGTTTGGGGATGGTGGCTTGCCCTTTTTTGGTGACGGAGACAACTTCGACCAACTTTTTCACACAGTAATACTTAAAATAAAAGTAATACTTAAAGATTAAGGCATTACTTATTCTGGAACGCGGACAACACGGATTGACAATTAACAGAAGAAAGCACAAAACACAAACGAAAGCACCTGTATTGCTGTGCCCATTTGTTGGAAAGGTTTATGTGGGCAAAATCGCAGTAAATATTGTGGGTGTGTACAAGTGGGTAAAGCTAAGATGGATGAACGGGGCAGAATCCTCATTCCCCTTGACGAACGCGAAAAACTCGGCCTAAAAGCCGGAGCCGAATTTGACCTCACCAGACAAGACGGCACCCTAATCCTAAAACCCATCCTCCCAAAAATACAACACGTTAACGGAACCCGCCGCAGATGGGGCAAGGAAGCGTTCTTTGATGTCGGAGAAGCCACATTCAGTGAATAGTAGCAGCGAAACGGTGGAGAGGCGGGTTTTTGACCTCAGCGCCTTAGCCGTGTATCTGGTCAAGGGGCATCCGGGCTACGAGTATGTTTCGCCCGTTGTCGAAGAGGGGTTACGTGGGGGTTACGTTCCGATTGTTTTTGACTTTTTGCCGATGCGCGCTTACTGGATAATGACGCAACGGTGGAGGCTGCCTAAACAGGAATGCGCCGACACCGTCAAACAGTTCCTGCAAACCTATACAACCCCGCAGTACCCCGCCCTGACCCGCGAAACCATTCTCAAAGGGTTCCAGCTTGCCGACGAGCTTGGGCATGACGTGTTTGACTGTATGTACCTTGCACTTGCAAGGCAAGAAAATGCCTCCGCCATAGTCACGACCGATACGGATTTTGAGAAACTCTGCAACCAAACAGACCTAAAATACATTAACCCCGTGCCAGTTGAGGTTCTAAGACGCTTCAAAGAACAAAACAAATGAGTTTAGGTAAGGTAAACCTACTGAGCCTCTTTAGAAGTACTCAAGGAAAGTCAACTGAAGCAAAAAAGCTTAAACTCGCAAACCACCCATAGTCTTAATCATGCAAGACGCCGAAAACATCAAACGCATCCTCACCATGCATAAAGCAGAACTAAAACGGAAATTCAAGGTGAAAACCCTCGGTGTCTTCGGCTCCTACATCCGCGGCGAACAAAAAAGCACCAGCGACATTGATGTGCTCGTGGAATTTTCTGAGCCTGTGGGGCTTTTTGAGTTCATGAAATTGGAGAATTACCTTTCGGATTTGCTGAGTGTCAAAGTGGATTTGGTCTCGAAAAAAGGGTTGAAGCCGCATATCGGGGAACGCATCCTTGAGGAAGTCGTCATGATATGAAAAGGCGCGACCTTCAAGACTATCTCAGGATATCTTGGACGCCATAAAGGACATTTATGATTTCACCGAAGATACGACTTATGAGCAATTTATTAATGACCGAAAAACCCTCAATGCCGTTGTTCGCAGCATTGAAATAATAGGCGAGGCGGCAAAACAACTTCCCGACCCGCTTAAAGCAAGGTACAGTGAGTTGCCGTGGAGGGAAATCACAGGCATGCGAGATAAGCTTATCCACGCATACTTTGGCATGGATACCGAAACCCTCTGGCAGACCATCAAAGAAAACATACCCCCACTAAAGCAGACCATCCAAAGAATGCAGAAAGACCAAGAAAAAGGCAAAGCTGCAAATTCGTTTCCTGCATGAAAACCTTATAATTCCAAACTACGTATCCTTTTTCAGGTGCCAACCTTGACTCAGGCGAATTTAGATGAAGTTTACGCCGAAGTTAAACGCATGCGGCAAGAACTCAAGTCACTGGAGGAGAACCTTAACAGTCTTGAGGCTCGGCTGATTCCCGAAGAAAAGGTAACCCCTCAAGAGATGAAAGAGCTCAAAGCCCTCAAAAAGGAAGCTCTACAAGGCGAATGCATATCTTTTGAAGAAGTGCTCAAGAAGCACGGGGCAAAAAAACGTGCCTAAATACCGCCTGACTTTTCACCGAAAAGCCGAAAAAACCTTAGACACCCTGGATGAGAAAATCAAGCGGCACCTACTTGAGGAAATAAGCTGTTTAGCAGATTTTACTGGACTCAAAACCAATTTAGACATTGCAAAGATGCAAGGGCAAAAACACTTCTACAGACTGCGCACTCAAAAGCTGAGAACAGTTTTCTGTGTGGACCAAAAGTCAAAAACAATAATTATTTTGAAAATTGAGAAAAGAGAAAACGTCTATGAATGAGACCTCCTGAAAGTTTCAATAAATTGGAGGAACGCGGATAGTGAATTTCGGCAGTGAAAATTCATCTATTATCTGGACGCTCATAATCGAAATAAAACAAATTTGTTGTAATATAGAGTGGCGGACAATTTGAATCCCGTAAAATATTTTGAAGCACTTTAATGTGAGGTTCCATGAAAACCCCAATATCGCCTTCCTCTACTGACCACGATTCGTATTTTGGCTTTGCTACACCGTACTCGAATAACCTCAATATTGCGGGTTTGTGAACAACATTGAGTAAAAACGCACCTGCTAGAGCATCTCTCGCATTTTTCAGAGTAGATTTTTCGAAATTGCTACTGAATTCGTGCTTTATTTTATTGTAAGTTGTCCACCATTCAGGAGACGCCCCAGTTTCAAATTGCTTAAAAGGAAAAACTACTTCATTTTTGGGAAGTTTCTTAAAAAACACCTTTCTTTCTGATAGGCAATATTCTTTTCCGATGCTTAAGTAATCTCTTATGGTTGCTTTTTGAGCTTTGACTTTTTTAAGTATTTCAGGATATTTTTTTGAGAAATCAGGAAACCGAAACATCTCTTTAAAAGCTGAATCAATATGAGCACCTATAGCCAAAGTCAGGTTAAGTAATCTGAAAGAATACACGTTCTCGTTGCCCTCAAGATAAGGAACATACTTCGTAAAATCGATAAATTGGCGTTCCAAATCCAAATAATACTCCCAAAAATACCCATTTCGAAAGTTATCCCTAATGGTTTCCATAATGCCTAGAAGGAGTAAACAAAATAAAACAGTTTCGAACTGTAACAGGATATAAACAAATCCGAAAAAAAGCCCTTGATATACAAAACGAATTTACAAATTTATAAATTTATGAATTGATAAATTTTATAACACTTTAAAAGCATCATCTGCTTTTTTATCCATTTGTGGAATCATAATGAAAGAAATCCCAATCCAAATTAAGAACCTGACCGCAGGCGACCTCGTTCAGGTTGAGTGGACCGACGCCTCCATCGGCAAGAGCTTGAGCAACGGTTTAGGTGGCATTGATGTCCCCGTCAAAAGCTGGGGCATCTTCATCGGCGTCCTTGGGCAGAAGCGTCGGCATGTGATTTTGGCGCAGAACGCTTTCCGCTACAGCGATGGCCTCTACGACATTGACTACACCGCCGTTCCCGTGCCATGGACTATCAGCGCTACCGTGTTGGCGAAGGGGCATGTTTCGGCGGAGGAAGCCAAAGTCCTGCTGCACAGCTTCACCATCAACGAGAAATCCAAATCCGACGCGCACACGTTGGGGCGGTGTCTGCGTCAGCGGAGGCTACGGAATCATTGACGGATTGGGTTAAGCGGGCACTGACGCGGCGCAAAGGAGCCGACAAAGCAGGACAACAAACGGCAACAGAAGCGTTGCCAAGTGAGCGGCTAGTTTTAGGCGTCAAATTCGCCATCACCGTCACCTTTTGCCTCTCAGCCGTCGAAATCGCCCACCTTGCCCTGCTTGGCTGCTGGAACAGCGAGGTCTTTGCCGCCATCACAGGGCTATCAGGCACGATAATGGGGATTCTGATTTCACAAAGGACGGAGTGAGGCGAACCTATTTGGAGCCTAATATTGATTCGATGCAGAAACCTATAGAGGGTAGGAGCCGACAAGCCCAACCAAAGCGTTTTCTGCAAAGAAGAATCACCAACTTGGCTGAAAAATTTGACGGCGATACCCAAGCCATCCGAGCCCAGCTTATTTTGGACCTTAAAAGCCTGCAGGAGCTTGCGGTAGAACAAGTTCGGTCAAAAGAAGGCAGAAAAACGTTGGAACATCAAAGCTGGGCAAAACTAGCAACTTACATCAGCCAAGTCATCAACGGCATAACCAAAACCTACGACGTAACCCAAATCAAAACCGAACTGGACCAACTCAAAAAAGCCATAGGAGAACTCGAGAAGCAATGACCATGGCACAGTTCCAACGGGAAATCACGCGGTGCAAACAGAAAGCCGAAAAAGCCGCTCAAAAACAGAAACAAACCTACCCCAAAGACCCCGTGCAGTTCTGCAAAGAAACCTTAGGCTTCAACCCCACCTCCTACCAAACCGCGCTCATCAGGCAGTTTGAAGAAAACCAATTCGTCGCGGCAAGGTGGGCAAGACAAACAGGCAAAAGCCACACCATAAGCGCCCTGCTCCTCCACTTTGCGCTTACCAACCCAAACAGCAACATAGGCATCTTTGGTCCCAGCTGGAGACAAACCAAACTCATAATCAAACACATCAACGGCTTCCTCAAAAAACTCCCCACCGAAAACAAAAAACCCCAAAAAACCGCCGTCGCCCTCACCAACGGCAGCACCATCGAAGCATACCCCAACAACCCCGAAACCATCCGCGGACCCAAACTCCACATCGTCTACGCCGACGAATTCAACTTCATCCCCAACGACGAAGAACTCTACGACGCCAGCCTCTTCACGCTGGGCACAACCGACGGCAAATTCATCTGCACCAGCACCCCCTGGCGCACCGACAGCATATTCCACAAAATCTTTCACGACACAGCATACGAGGATTACGCCAAAAGCCACGTAACATGGCAACAAGCCGTCGAACCCAACGGTCCCCTCAAGCACAAAATCCTTGAACGCATCAAACGACAACTCGAAAGCGACCCCGCAAGGTGGAAGCGGGAAATGGAGGCGGATTGGGCAGAGAACCAGAACGCGTGGCTTAGTCAAGCCTTAATCACCAGCTGCATTGACCAAGCCTTGGAGTACACCAGTTTTGAGCGAGCCGCCAAGGGCTGCTTCTATGCGGGTTTGGATTTGGGCAAACACCAAGACCACAGCGTCCTAGCCATAATCCACGCCGAAAACAGCCAGCTGCAACTGGCGCATATGCATCGGTTCCCGCTGGGCACACCGTACGCAAGCGTAATTGGCTACGTCAAAACGCTTAACGACCGATGGCAAACCCTCCAAAGCGTCTTTGTGGACTGCAGCGGCGTAGGCGACTACATCGCCGAAGACATGCAAAACGCAGGCTTAGACAACGTAGAGGGCATCAAATTCACGTTGGAATCTAAACAGGAGATGGCACAGCACCTCAAACAAGCCATGACAGAAAAACGCCTATACATACCATACGACGGAGAGCTTATTGCGGAACTTAACGTTGAACAGTACGAGTTGTCCAAGGAAGGCAAAACCAAGTTTAGCCATCCGCAGGGCACACATGACGACCGTTTCTGGGCACTCGCATTGGCAGCTTACGCCACAAGAGTTGAGCCCGCCCCGCAGTTGTGGGTGGTTGCCAAAACCGCAAACACAGGCAAAACGCGGCTGCAAAAACTTCGCCACCAACGCGCCAAACACAAAACACAAGGGGAAACCTGATGACCCGCCGCAAAGAAACCCTTCAAGTCACCAAACTCAAACGGGTCTACAACCGCGCAAAGGGCACATTCTGCTTTGACATCAGCTACCAAACCGCACCTGCTCAACGTAGCCAACGCACACGGGAAGTGGCGGAAGCGTTTGGACTGGGCGAAGACACAACCCAGCAGTTCACCCTCTACGACAACGTGCAGCTAAAAATCCGCCCAACCGACATCGTGCTCATCACCGGAGACAGCGGCAGCGGAAAATCCGCCCTTCTCAAAGCCCTCAAAGCCGACCTAGGCACCGAAGCCCAGGACGCCAAAGACCTCAACATCAAACCCGACACGCCCATCATCGAGACTGTCGGCGAAACCACCACCCGCGCCCTGGAAGTTCTCAGCAAAGTCGGCTTAAATGATGCCTTCCTGTTTCTGCGCAGCTATGCGGAACTGAGTGATGGCCAGAAACACCGTTACCAAATCGCAAGCTTAGCCCAGACCAGCGCGCAGTGGTGGATTTTGGATGAATTCACAAGCACACTGGACCGGGACACCGCCAAAATTGTTGCCTATAACCTTCAACGCCTCGCCAGAGCGCAGGGAAAAGCGGTTATAGCCGCGACCACTCACGCGGATTTGCTGCGGGATTTGGTACCCAACGTGCACATCCACAAACGCTACGGCAAACAAGTCACCGTCCGCTACCACCCCAACGCCAAAGCCAAAACGTGCAGCTTAACCCGCCAAATGCACGTCGAGCAGGGCACAACCACAGACTACAAAGCCCTCAGCCCATTCCATTACCGAACGGGGCGTTTGCCGCCTTCACGCAACATTTTTGTCCTCAAACGCAAAGCGGAACTCTGCGGCGTCATCGTGTACAGTTATCCGTCGCCGATGTGTTTTGGACGCAGCAAAGCTTGGAGGGGCACGTTCACAGAGTTGCAGCAGCAAGTGAGTATAATTAGCCGTGTTGTGGTGCACCCCAAGTACCGCAGCATTGGCTTAGGCGAAAAAATCATCCACGAAACCCTACCTATCTGCGGCACACCCTACGCCGAAGCCGTCGCGGTTATGGCAAAATATAACCCGTTTTTTGAGAAAGCAGGCATGCAAAAAACCGCTCAAAGCCAACCCCACCCCGCCGTCACCAAAGCTCTGGCGCAACTGCAGTCGCTTGGATTTGACGCTGCATTGTTGTCCAGCGAAAGCCACAACCAACAGCGGCTCAACCAAATCGGCACACAACCTGTCCTCGAGGTGCTACAGGAACTGTCTAGGCTAAATGGCGCGGTACGCAAACGCATCGCGAACCTCACCAACGTTTACCCAAAGCATGAGGAATTTGTCAACAAAATCGGCAGCCTTGACGCTGGGGGTTTGGCGAAAGTTTTGAAGCGGCTGAGTTTTGCGGCGCAAACCAAGGTTTACCTATTTTGGGCGGGGAGCCAACTGTGAAGCGTTGTTTGGGGTTTGCGGCAGAGTTTGGTTGAGCAGGGTTTGGGTTTGGTTTAGAAGTTCCTCTTGCAGGGCGTTGTACTGTTCAAGTTGGGGGATGTTTGGGGTTTGCAGGGTTTGGGTAAACACAACGGTTGCATAGTTTATCACGATGCAGGAAAAGATGACGGCGGATGTGATGAGTAGCAGGGTTGATAGGTTTGTCTGCATTTCTTCTCCTGAAGGTGTTTGTGCGGATGAGGTTTATGCGGTTTTTATGATGAAGAAGAGATACAGTTGCCTGTTTGGGCTTAAAAGTTCAGAGCTAAAAAACGCAAATCCCGAGTTCAGGCTTTGTTTAATTTGACTTTTTACACATAAAATCGGCAAGAAACATGTACAACACAAATTCGTTAAGCACCCAAAAACACTTAAACATAACAAAAGCAATGCAGGGTCAGGGGCTTGGAAGGGGCGTTTGTTGAGTTTGCGGAAGAGTCTGGTTGAAAAGGGAGTCCGTCTGGTTCAACACCGAATCCTCCAACGCCCTAAGCCGATCCAGCTGCGGGATGTTACTGGTCTGCAAAGCACTTTGAACCACAACCACTGCATAATCGATGACAACACAGGTGAGAATAACTGCAGAAGTTAACAGCAGCAAAGTGGCGACCGAAGTTTGCTAGCCTTCTCCTTCCTCCTCAAACTCAAAAAAACAAGCCGCAGTTTAATGGGTTGTTTCATTAATCGAAATATGTTGTCTTTTGACATACAAGAAAACCGCAAAAACTTGTTTGCATCACACAAGAAACTAGATTTTTTCTGCTAAACGTTTTTATACGCGAATAAGAAATGTTGCTACATCACACTGACTCATGTAACCATGAAGCTCCCAGGCTGAAGCTTTTGAATAAATGCATGGAACGTTTGTGATAGGAGAATCGAACACACGTTAGAAGTACAATCATTCCAAGACCTACCCTTAAGTAGGGAGGTTTTGAAAAGCATAAACGAGCTTGGATTTAAACAGCTTTTCCCCATACAAGCTCAAGCCATCTTGCCCCTGCTTGAAGGCAAAGACGTCATCGGGCAAGCCCAAACCGGAACCGGCAAAACCGCTGCGTTCGGCGTGCCCATGGTAGAAAGATTAGACCCCAGCATCAGAAAAGTTCAGGGCTTAGTTTTGGTGCCTACACGCGAACTTGCCATGCAAGTTGCAAACAACATGCACCTGTTTGCTAAATACAAAAAACTACGCGTGCTGCCCGTTTACGGCGGAGCCTCCATGGAAAGGCAAATCCGCGAATTATCCAACGGCGCCCAAATCGTGGTTGGTACCCCGGGACGCGTAATTGACCTGTTGGAACGCCGCGTGCTGAACTTGGCTTCGGTGAAGGTTCTGGTTTTGGATGAAGCGGACCGCATGTTGGACATGGGTTTCATCGATGACATCACCTTCATTTTGTCGCGGGCGCCCTCAACACGGCAGACTAGCCTGTTTAGTGCAACCATCGACAAGACGGTCATGAAGGTCTGTAACCGCTACATGAAGAACCCCGTGAAAATCTTTGTTAGCAAAGACGAGATTGGGGTGACGCAGATGAAGCAGTACTACAAGATTGTTAATCAGGGCGCCAAATTTGATGCCCTATGCACCATACTGCATGACAGCGAAGTTGACCGCGCCATTGTGTTTTGCAGGACGCGTCATGAAACCAGCAAGGTCGCGGATAAGCTTGCGAAGAAGGGTTATCGAGCGCAGGCGTTGCATGCGGGGTATACGCAGCCTCAGCGGGAACGTGCCATAAACGCGTTTCGTGCAGGAAAACTGAATCTGCTGGTTGCCACGGATGTGGCTGCTAGGGGACTGGACATTGACGGCATTACGCATATAATCAACTTTGATGTCCCTGAGGACCCGTTGGTGTATTTCCACCGTGTAGGCAGAACTGCGCGGAAAGGTTCGGACGGCACAGCCATCACTTTAGTTAGTTATGGCGAGATGAGCAATTTTGACAGCATCAAATCCATAACCAAAACCAAAATTGAGGTTATGGATACGGTTTGCAGTCAGGATTCGCCTGTTGTGGGCTTTTTTTAAACCACTAACCATAATAGGCGGAAAATCTACTCTCTGTTGAGGTCACGACCAGAGAAAATGTTTAGAGACCCAGTTTGCGGCATGGTACTAGACGAAAATACAGCGAAATTCAAAATAACCTATCAAGGCGAAACGTACCATTTCTGCAGTTTACAATGCAAAAAAAAGTTCAAGCGCCATGCAACCAAATACATCAAGTAAAGCGGTACGCACTTGACTACAAAACAGAACAGGATTCAGAAAACACACCATCAAAGCGGCTACGGGTACAGCGAAGTTTTGGTTTCATCAAACACGTGAATCAGTTTTTTATAAAAAATTGAAGGTTAGAGTTTGTCGGTTGCAGAAACATCCATCATGGTCAAGCCCGAGGCAGGTTTCGGGTAAAAGTCGGTGGATTTCTCGGGGAGACGAGCTCTTTTTTGAGCAATTTCCCATACTACCTTTGGACTGATGGAGTTAACAAGGAAAGCCAGTTTGGCTTCACCGCTGTCGATTTTATCCATTGCAGTCCGCATAGAACGCTCATAAAGAATGTCTTCCTCAATTTTCAGCTCACCAGTTTTCATCATGGTGTTGAAAACAACGTCTTTGAGGATGACCACATCAAGGATGTGTTCTAAGTTGGATTCGTTTAAAGCAGCAAGTTTTGCAACTTGTTGTTCATCTCTCAAAAACAAACCGTAAGCCTTTGTCCCATCGTAGATGCAGAAAGCATGTTCAGATTTATGCTTCTTCAGGTAACCTTCCATTACACTGACTTTGGGACTTAACTCTGAAATCTCAAAAAACGAAGCGAGCGCCTCAATGGTTTCTATAGTTAATTCAAATCGGCGCAGCAGCCTGTGAGTAGGCAATACAACTAACCCCTCATCTTGAACCGGCACCATGTAGCTCATGTGGAAGTTAAACGCTGAATCCTCCGTCCACTCCACCTGACTTCGACGTTCATCACGATAAGCCAGAGCACTCTCATATCGGTGGTGCCCATCCGTGATAACCAAGGTTTTGCTTTCCATAGCCATCTGCACCAACGCAATTTTTTCAGGGTCCGTTACACACCAAAGTTTGTGGCGTACCCGCAGCTCATCCTCCACCTCCATGTCTGGCGGCGTTTTGGCAACTTCACGGAGAAACTCAACGGTCACTTTTTCAGGGTCCGAGTAAATCAGAAACACCGGCTCAAGGTCCTTCTGAATTGTCCGCAGCATGTTAAGGCGGTCAGCTTTGGGCGCTGAATAGGTGGTTTCGTGAGGGAACACTAGACCTTCGTTGTAGGGATACAGCCTCAACGCGGCAATTAATCCCGTGCGCGTACAGTTTTTGCCGTCTAAACGGAATTCTTGGCGGCACACGAAAATTGCGGGTTCTTCATCTTTAGCCAGTACGTGCTCGTTTAGCCATTCGTAGATGCGTTGATGCACAGTTTGATAGCGGTTCTCTTCGATGGGCAAAATCAGGCGACAATAATTGTAGGGAGACTTCTCATAGTACTCCCGTTGCATATCTTGATTAATTTTGTCGTAGGGCTGAGTAATCAGGGACTTAAGAGCCCCTGCTTTTTCAGTATATCGAATGGCTTTGAAGGGTCGAACATCAACCATAGGTATCCACTCACTTCTCCAAAGCTTCTATAACCTTTTGAGCTATTTTTATACTAGTCTGAACTTGAGCTTCATAGGTCTGAGCCCCCACATGCGGCGTAGCAATAACGTTCTTGAGGGCAAGCAACCTGCTATTTTTTGGGGGTTCCTTTTCAAACACGTCCAAAGCGGCACCTTTAACTTTGCCGTGCAGAAGAGCGTCATAAAGCGCATCTTCATCAACGATTCCGCCTCGACTACAATTGATAAGCAACACGTCATCTTTCATCTTGGCAAATTCTTTTGTGGAAATCAGATGTCGTGTGTGAGGAGTCAAAGGAACATGAATCGTAACAAAGTCCGCTTGCGGCAACATCACGTCAATTGGGACGAATTCGTCACTGACACAAACATCAACAGTCAAAACCTTCATGCCCAGAGCAGAGGCAAGCCGTTTAACTTCTCGCCCGATGTTTCCGCAGCCCACAATGCCCAAGGTTTTTCCGTTGATTTCGGTGCCCATAAGTTCTTCTTTTAACCACTTGCCTTCCCTAAGGGTTAAGGTAGCTGGGATAATATTTCGGGCAAGAACAAGCAGATGCCCAATGACAAGTTCGGCAACACTAACTGAAGCCACATGAGGGGTGTTTACGACGGCGATACCCTGTTTTTCAGCTTGCGCCACATCAATATTATCTAAGCCGTCGCCTGCGCGCCCAATCACTTTCAGGTTTTTTCCTTCGGAAAGGAGGTCAGCTGTAACTTTAGTTGCTGACCGAACGATGAGCACATCGTATTCTCCGATTATGTTGGGCAACTCGGTTTTTGGAAGAGTCCACGCCTTTTTGACGAAGTACCCTTTCTGTTCAAACAGTTTGATTCCGTCTTCGAAAAGTGGGTCACTGATTAGAACTTTATAGGTCACGTTGTTAGGCCCCAAATCTCATCAATGGCGGCCAAAGCTTCCTTGATGCCTTCAACTGTCCACTCACCCATGTGGCCAATTCGGAAGGTTTTCTCGGCAAGCTGCCCATAACCGTTGCTTATGGTTAAGCCTTTTTCGGCGAGTTTTTGGTTAAGTTCCTTCACGTTTTTGCCTTGGGTGTTTGTTATGCATGAAACAGTTACAGATTCATAGCCAGCCTCAGGGAACATTTCAAAGTGCTTCTTTGCCCAAGCCCGTGTGAGTTGCGCCATGTCTAAGTGCCGCTGATAGATTTTTGGGTAGGTTTCGGCTATCATCAAGTCTAAGCGTTTATCCAACGCATACAAAAGCGAAACGTTAGGGGTGAAGGGCGTTTGATGCTTCTTTTCGAACTCGAAGATCTCAAGCAAATCCGTGTAACCGCCTCTGTTAGGCACCTCTTGGGCACGCTCCAAGGCTTTGTCGCTTACCAACGCAACAGCTAAGCCAGGGGGCAAAGCAAAGCACTTCTGGGTGGAAGCGAAAAGGATGTCAACGCCCATTTCATGCGGCAGAGTCAAGTCGCCGCCCATAGAGGAAACGCTGTCCACAGCAAAGACGACTTCAGGGTAGTCTTTTTTGACGAGTTTGCCGACCTCAGCAACTGGGCTTCTGGCGCCAGTGGAGGATTCATTGTGGCACATGGTTAATGTGTCGTACTCTCCTGACTCCAGCCTCTCAGCTACAGCATCGGGTTTGACAACCTTACCCCAATCCACTTCGATAAAGTCAGCGGGTTTGCCACAGGAACGGACGATTTCGCCAAAACGCTTGCTGAAGGCACCGTTGATGCAGCAAAGAGCCTTCTTTTTTACAACGCTTCTGCCGACAATATCAAACCACAAGGTTCCTGAAGAGGTTGTAGTTGTGGGCTGGTAGCCTTGGGGTAACTTAAAGAATTTTGCCAGTTTAGCTGTCACTCCGCCGTAGAAGTCGCTGAATTCTTTGCTTCGATGCCCTATCATTGGGTGGGTTTGTTCTTGAAGGATTTGGCTGCTGACCTCAGTGGGTCCGGGAATCAGGAGTTTTTTATGCATGTACACGGTTCTCCATGATGCTTAAGCGGTTAGAGGCACATTGTTTGGCGCTTTGTTTGCGTCATTTTGCTGTGTTCTGGTTCAAAACCTGACTACAAGCAAAACAAGTGATAAGTGGGTTAACTTTAGTTTGCGTTGAACCCGTAACGGTTGGATGCAAACGGTGCGTTCATTATAGTTAGCCTCTAGAGCAAGAATGGGTTTGGATTTTGGATATAAAGTTTATGCTGTTGGAGTCTGAGGTTCATTTTTCCGCGCACATAGAAGCACGGATACCTGTTCGGGCTGCACTACCAATTGAGAAGCATCAAGCAGTGAACTGTTTTAAAAGAGCCAAAACTTTTTGGGGTTCCACTGTTTTTCCCATGAAAACGTTCAGAGTATATTCGCCGATTTTCACCAAAACCACTTTCAGTGTGGCACACTCTATGGTTGCACTCTCTAACTTGCCCAAGCTGAAGAGATTGCTGAATTCTTTTATGGCGTCAAATGCTTGAGAGGTCAACAACGCGTACTCCACAGTCTTTTGAGAGTCCTTAAGATTAATTGTCGCAGTTGAACCATTTTTGAGTATGTAGCCTAAAACGCCTTCCATCTGGTTGACTTCTTTGAGGCATCGCTTTAGTTCTGGAGAAAGGTTAAGTGACGGGTCAGGGTTAGCATCGATAACAATGGGAGTGTTTTGGGTGTTTGTGGTTTCTTGCCGTTTTTGTTTTTTGGGGGTCACGTGTTTTCCTCCTCAGTGAAAACGGGTCTAACTGTGACAAGGGCACCTTTACGGATTTCTAACAGCTGCTGCAGTTTCTCAGGAATCTGAATCACACCCTTACCCTCAAGCCTTGAGTCTCTCACGGGCTTAAAGTGGCATCGTAGTTTTTTGCCTACTTGCGGCTCTTCCACCTCAACTTCCAAAATTTTTTGGTCGCCGTAAAAGTTTTTCCATTGGGAGAGGACTTCGCGGTCAACTCGCACGACATTTTCCGAGCAAGTCACCAGCCTTAAGCCGCTTAGAGTTTCCACCATAAGTTGGCTGGCGGGCGCCTCGGGCAAAGTTGGTTCAGGTTCAGATTTCCCGTAAACTGGCTCAGGAATTTCCGCAGGGGTTTCCTGAGAGGTCAGGTCCATGGTTGGAGCTTGGGGTTCGTTGTCCAGACCTTCAGGTTCGGGTGGAAACTGGTTTTCGGTGGGCGATTTTGTGGTTAAGTTAGGATTAACTGTCTGAAGCACTTTTATGACTGTTGGAATCACAACATGAATTAAGTTGCGAAGGCTTTGTTCGTCAACTTCACAGTCAGCTATGGTTGCTAAGTAAAACTCGTTTAAGCCGGTAACCGTGACTTTGTGGTTCTCGCCTTGGAAGGTGAAGGAGTCTAATCCGCCGAAAGCGTGGGCATGTTTAGATAAGGCTTGGATTGCTTGAGCCGCCGCGTCTGCTGCCGCTTCATCGGTTACGTAGTCTTTTGCTACAAGCTGCGCGTCGGCTGTGAAAAGAAAAGCATGCTGCACGTTTGGGCAGACATGTTTGACTTCGTTGAGGGCGCTGTTCAACGCCAGGAAGCAGGCTTCAGAGTTCATCTTAAACCTCCAAATAGTTTGGCTATGAGAGTTTGAAGAGGATACGTTCGGGGACGCCTTCGTTTTCTACCACGAGGTATTTGAGTCCTTCAGTGTCCCCCAACTGGTCAAACCATTTGAGGGCTTCGCGGGCGCGCTGCATTGTGAGCAGATGCTCTTGAAAACTGCGAACCACCTGTTCGATGGCGTTTAACTCGTGGAAAGGGGTTGCGTCCAAGATTATGTTGAGGCTACCGACGGTGACTTCGCCGTTACCTTCGTTGCCGCCTTTTTTGCCAGAGAGCTTAAGGACAACTTCACAGATTTTTTTGGATTTTTCGGCTATGATGCGGATTTCGTCTAGGCGCCGCAGGTATCCGCTTAAGGTGCTTTCGGTGTCGCCGATTTCTTTGTCTAGGCGGTCAGCTAATTGTTCGGCTGATTGATACTCTTTTATTTCAACGACCATGGTTTGTTCCTCGTTAAGTTATTGATAGATAAGGAAGGGAAGGCGGTGAAACGCTGTTCACCTACCGAAACGTTGGTTCTAAAGAGGTGTGTGTTATGTTCCAGGAGCGTTCTGCTGCGCTGAGCCGATGACTTGGTTGCTGCCGTCGTAGAAGCCAATCTTGTAGCTGTTGCCGTTGACCCAGTCTGCTAGTGTACCTGCAATCACTAAGGTGGTACGGTCGCCAGCGTTGAAAGAAGTGCTATCATCCACTGCCCAACCACCATCAGTTAGCTCACTAATTGACGTTATTGGATAATCTTGGTTAGCAGGAGTTACAAGTTGATGGTTAATTTTAACTGAAACGACCACAATTGTCTTCGCACCAGAATTCTTCAACGCCAAATTCATATAAGTGCCACTTCATCCACAACAAAATCAACGTTTGCCACAGTAACTGAGGATGCACCCATAAACCCAATACTCACACCGCCCATTCAAGCCGCCACCACAACACTAACCGCAACCGCAATAAGAATAATCAAAGCCACAACACGACTAAAAGCGCACACATTCTTCTCAAATTTCCCAAGATAAGTGCTCAATTAATTCCCCGCCCAATTTCAGTGAAAACAGAAGAAGCCGAAAAACACATTTAAATCTTATGTCGCAAGATACTGTAGTGACTGTGTGTTGAACAGAGCAACACGTAAGCAAGAGAAACGGCGTGAGGAGGATTTAAAAGACGGGGAGAAGGAAGCGTAAACCAACTTGGGTTGTACGCTTATTTAGGTTTTTATGGTGTCAAAGAAGCCCAGAAGGAGTTTGGCTACTTTTTCGCCCAGGGGGGTGCTCAGGTAGTATTTTTTGAGGGGGTCTATGCGTTCGCTTTTTGCTAGCCCGAGTTCTTCGATTTCAATCATCCTTGCGCGGAAGGTGCCGTCGCTTAGCGTCAGGTTGTTTTCGCGCATGAAATCTTTTGCGTCTTTCCATTTGCCACGGTTTACGTACAGCAGCAGCAAACAATCGATAGCGTGGTCCTTCTCAAGCATAGCTTTAATGGCTGACATCTTGGGGTCAGTCAGGACCTGCTTGACCTTCTCCTCTTCTCCATTTTTCTTCATGAGTTCATCACACATTCCTGTTATGCTTTACTGTTAATGCACTTCACGTCAAGGTTTTTAACCTATATTACGAGTTGTGAAACATATCAGCAGACGCGTCTCTCAGCACGTGTAGGTTTCACAAAGGTAGTGTCGGCGAAACCTCCTTATAAATAAATTCCTTACCAACCCCTCAGAAACGGAATATACAACAAAAAAACTAGTAAAACCCCCATGTTTAAGCGATAAAGTACCAAAAAATGAAAAAAGACAAACACAAAGCACACATTTTCCCCTCATGAAGACGACGCCGCATGGCTTTTTTATTCAGGAACATAATTGTCAACGTGACCACGGCAAGCAGAGGCAGAAGCATCCAAGAGGGAACCTCGGGGATTGAAGGGGACGGCGTTAAGGTTTGGGGTGGACTTGAAGGGACAGTTGATGGGGGGCTTGGGGAGGGAGAAGCCGAAGGGAAAGGCGATGTTGCTGATGGAACAGTTTGGCTTGTGTTAGCTTTGAGGTTAATTTTAGCTAACCAAGTATACCCGTTTCCGCCTGCAACCGCGTAGCCTCCGTCACTGGTTTGGATAACTGAGTAGGCGTAACTGCCCTCCAAGTCTAGCGTCCATTGCTCATTTCCTTGAGCATCTGCCGTAACAAGCAGGGTGCCCGCAATTGCGAAGCCGCCGTCATTTGTCTGCATCATACTCCAGCCTTGTCCAGCCCCATAATACTGGGTCCACCGCAGGTTGCCCAAAGCATCTGTCTTGACAATGCCAAGATTCAAGCCGCCGCCGTTGCTACGTAGCCACATCCAGCCGCCCAAAGCGTAGCCTCCATCGGCGGTTTGGACAACAGCGTAGGCAAAGTCTTTGTCTTTGCTGCCGTAAGTTTGAGTCCACTGAATTTCTCCAGCAGAATCAGTTTTTATAAGCAAGTAGTTTGGTTCATTACCGCTCACTCCGCCCCCCACCAACGCATATCCCCCATCGCTTGTCTGGATAAGCGAATTCACCGTTTCATCCCCCAACGTTTTATTCCACATTTCATTGCCTGAGGCGTCGGTTTTTAGAAGCCAAATGAAGCCGTTGGCGTCGTTAGACGAAATGTGAGTTTGCCCCATTGCGGTGTTCGTTTGACCAGTTAACGCGTAGCCGCCATCGTTGGTTTGAATTACTGAAGTTGCCCAGCTGAAGCCATCTCCGATGTAGGTTTTGTTCCAAAGTAAATCGCCCGCCTCATCGATTTTTGCGAGCCATGCCCCTCCTGCATATTGACCGGCAATGGCATATGCGCCGTCTTGGGTTTGGATAAGCCAATTACCCAAGAAGTTGCTTGAGCCCAAGTAACTTTTTCTCCAGATTAAAGTCCCCTCTGAATCAATCTTTAAGAGCTCAACGGGGTTATCAAGAAATGGAACGGTTGCGCTTCCAAGTAGAAAACCGCCTTCTTCAGTTTGAAGGACAACGGAGCCTGAATTCCCGCCGCTATATGTTTGGTTCCATATTATGGAGGGCACCAACGAAGCACCCGTGGTGGAAGTGTTGTTTGGCGAATCAGAAGCTGAACGCACACAGCAGGCAAAGGATGAGCCAAATAAAATCAAGGCTACCAAAAAGAAGCTCACAAGCAGGTTTTTCATGGCTGCCAACTCCTCCGCCCTATTGTTGCTGTAGCTAAGGTGGTAGCTAAGAGTAAAATCAGAACTGCCCATGCAGAAAACTCGGGAACGGAAAAATCCCTGAAAAGGGGATAGTTGTCGCGGTAGATGACACTGTTGTCTCCATTAGCAACTATATGGTACGCGGTATTTCCTATTCCTGTGTTGTCGATTTCTGAGGCATTGGGGCACTTTGCCAAGTAGTCGCTCCAGTAGTTACCTTCCCCGCCTTTGTCCCAATAGTTGACTAAAGCTTTCCAGTTGTCGATGGTTCCAAAGAGCAGAACTTGAATTTCGTTTGCGGTGAAGTTGTTGTGGTAGAAGGTGTTGTTTGAGGAAGGGGCAACGGCAACTCCGAAGGGGTTGTATGCGAAGGTGTTTTCGGTTACAGTGTTGTTTGAGCAACGGTTGAGTTGTAACCCATAAGCGGAGGTACTGTTTGCAATGCAATTGCCGACAATGGTGTTGTTGTAGCTTTCATTGTCGAAGGAGACCCCAAAACTATTGCCCACCACAATGTTTTCTTGTATGATGTTGTTACTTCCGCCTGAAACGTATATGCCACATGCACCGCAGTTGGTGATGGAGTTTGCAGAAATAATGTTACAAGATTGCCCAGAGGCACGGGTTAAAGATGTTTCAAGTGAGATGCCATTCCCGTAACGAATGTAGCGGATTATGTTGTTGCTTATGTTGCAGTTCATACTTGATTGGAGGCGTATACCGTCGGGCTGAGGAATCGAGGCTGTGTAACCAGAGCAGTTTTCAATTGTGAATCCAGCTATTGTGACGTTGCTTGCTTTAACGTCGATTATGGTTGCTGTTGTGTAGTTTGCGTTTATGATTGTTGTGTTTGTGTTTTCTCCAATTAACGCTAACGGCTTGTCAATTAGTAAAGTCTCAGTGTAGGTACCTGCTTTCACAAACACCCTATCGCCGGCAGAGGCGCCTTCAAGGGCAGATTGGATGGTTGAATACTGGTCGGGCACTGTTAGCACTTTTGCTTCGGCCATGGAAAGCTCAATGTCCACAAAGCCGACAGCTACCAAACCAAATAAAACAAGAACCAACACATGGAGAGACCTTTTCTTCATGGCAGGTATACCTTAAGAAGACACAAGCGGCGCTTCGTTTAAGAGTATTTGTATAGGTTTCTTGACACAAAAAACCTGCAAAAAACGAAACGCAGGTAACAAAGAGAGGCTAATTGGGAACTTTTTTCGCTATCAAAGACCGTGTATAAGAGGACCAGCTCGAACATGCTTCGCATTAATCAATGAGGCTGGACTGCACAAAACAGTAGGAATAAATCAACAAAAAGGAAAAAGGGGCGTGTTTAGGTGAAGCTGCGGGTTTCTTTACGCTTTTCCGCTTCTTCAGTGAACCGCAAGATTTCGTCGATGATTTCCACGTTTGACAGCAACATGCGCCTGCAACAGTAACGTTTAACGCCTAAACTGTCCAACACGTCTTTAGCGTTTTCGCCTGTTCGGATTCGCCGGGCAAACTCTTCCCATTTGTCGCCGACCAATTTGCCGCAGGTGAAGCATCTTACGGGAATAATCATCGCGTTTTGGTCTCCTTATCTGTAGCTCTTTTGTTCTTTGGACCTTGCGCCTGGGCCACCAAACTTTTTGGGTTCCTTAGAGCGTGCATCGCCAGCAACCATGGTGCGGTCGTACTCGTTGAAAACCGTCTTAAGGTGAGTACTCTTGGTCCATCGTAGCAGGGCGTTGGCAATTGCCATGCGTGCAGCTTCAGCTTGACCCATGTAGCCTCCGCCGAGAGTCTTCACATCAATGTCCACTTGCTTCCAAGTGGCATCGCCAGCTTGCAGAAGGGGCTCCATGATTTTCTCGCGTGCAACTATGGGTTCATAAATCTCGACTGGAGTCATGTTAATGCGTACTCTGCCTGCTCCTTGCTTTACAACGGCGCGGGCAGTTGCGGTTTTTCTTTTTCCACTAACAACTAGCACTTTTTTACCTGGCATACCTATGCACCTTGATTCCATCCTATTCCTATGGCGAATTCGCCCAGAGTGAAATGTGGACCACTCAACCTTGAAACATCAGCTTGCGCAATTGTTTCTAACGTTTTGCCTTTGAACTCTTCAGGCAAACCCAAATAGACTTTTAAGCGTTTGTAGGCAGTTTTACCTTTCGGCTGCCTCCAAGGAACCATGCCGCGAACAGTTTTGCGGACAATACGGTCTGGTCTGCGGGAGTGGAATGGACCACGCTCAGGAGCCCCAACCTCCAAAAATTTGTGGGCTTCAGCAACCTTGACTTTTCGTCTGCCAGAAATCACCACTTTCTCGGCGTTAACTATGATTATACGTTCGCCGTTGAGGATGCGTTTGGCGACAACGCTGCATAAACGACCCAGAATGAGTCCTTCACCGTTAACATATGCAACGGAAACTTGTTTGGGGGAGGTTTTTGTAGCTTGCATCATAATCACCTAATTATTTTAACATTAGAGCCTTTTGGGTTAGCTTCCACAAGCTCAGTTATTGATAGATATCGCGCGTTCGCGCCAGCAAGTTTTGTTTTTGCCTTATCTGAAGCATCAAAAGCGGCAACCGTGACAGCATGGTCAAGAGAACCAGAAGCCAAGATTTTCCCGGGAACAATTACGGTTCCACTTTCCTCGGAGTTCCGGTTAATTTTGCTCAGATTCACGGCTACACGCTGCCTGCTAGGTTTAGCCAAATATTCAGCAACATCAAGCCATATGCCTGCGTCTTTCTCTCGACTCTGCGTTTTGAGATACTTGATAAGCTGCAGGAGTTCAGGATTCGTCGATTTAGTTTCTCTCATGGCACTTCAACCTTTAGCTGTTCTTCGAATTCACAAAGTTGTTTATCCAATATTTTTGTTGCTTCCTGCAAGATACGTTCGGGCGGAAGCGCACCCGTTGACTCGATATTCATAACAAAAGTGTCCTTTTCCCAGCTGATTTTTATGCCGTCACCTTTCTTGGGGCAAAGCTCTACACAATCCATGCACAAATTGCAGGCTAAAAGGTCACGAACTTCGACTGTTTCCCCTTTTATGGCAAGCACCCGTTTGGGGCAGATGTCAACACATTTTTGGCAGTCGCCACATTTTTCGGTGGGAACCTCAATTTTTGGGTAATACTTGTAGGCACATAAGCATACGGGCTGCCATTTCGCGTGAACTTTACCTTTACCCAGCCTAGCATAGGCTTCAAGCTTCAGTTTCTGACCCTTGCCCAATTTAACTATCGGAATCTTGTCTGACACAGGCACGATTTCAGGGTTCTCAGAAACCAACTCTCCTGAGTAAACAGGTCGCGTGCCCTCCGTGGACTCAGCGTTCAAAGTGAGAGTTACGCGACACTGAGAACAGCCAAATTCGCTTTGGCATTCGCAGTCTTCAGGTAAATTGTAATTGTCTAAGTCTGTTTTTAACGGAACCAGCCCTAACCTGTGAGCAATCATCTCATCCTGTAGTATTGAAGAGTTTTCAATCATGACGACCTCTTCAATGGCCATGGCGGGAACCTCGGCTAGAGCTATTCGACGCAGAGCATTCATTAACGGAACGTTTGCGTCTCTAATGATTACCCGAAGGTTTACCTCGTCTTTTTCAAGCATTTCTATCTTCACTTACTTACACTCCACAAGTCAACGGACAAAGCTGAGTCAATTGACAAAGCTGCGGTGCCGTTATTTCAATATTTCTCTCAATAAAGGGGAAAGAAAAGCGACGCAACTAAACACGTCTGCCTCTTCTGCCGCCTGGCCTGCGAGTGCCATCATGCGGTACAGGTGTAACTTCTTCGATGCGTTCAATGCGGAAACCAAACCGTGCAAAAGCTCGGATTGCTGCTTGGGCTCCGGGTCCAGGGGTTCTGGGTCCACTGCCGCCGGGAGCGCGAACTTTGATGTGTACGGCAGTTATTCCTTTGTCTCGTGCCATTTCGGCTGCGCCTGTAGCTGCACGCATGGCAGCGTAGGGGGAGGATTCCATGCGGTCTGCTTTGACGTACATGCCGCCGCTGGTTCGGGCGATGGTTTCTGCGCCTGATATGTCGGTGATGTGAATTACGGTGTTGTTGTAGGAGCTGAAGATGTGGACTACGCCCCATTTTTCTGTTCGTTTAGTGCTGGTGCTCAAAATCTGCCGCCTCTTCGTCTGTCTCTGGATTGGTTAATCACACGTGGTTTAGAAACAACCAGCATTGCCTGTCGAGTTGGGTGGTCAGGGTTTGTTAGTTGACTCTCGGCGGTGTAGTTAAGGGTTTTTTCTTCCTCACGAGACACCAGGTAACCTGGAATAGTAACTCGGCGGTTATCCAAAGCTATGTGCCCATGGGTTACGAGTTGCCGAGCTTGATGAACAGTTTTTGTCAGGTTCTTCCGGAAAACCAACGTTTGCAATCTACGCTCAAGAATATCTTCCAAGGTTAAGTCCAAAACGTCGTCCAAGACGGCGGTGTCTTGAAGAACCCCAAGTTTCTTGAGTTTAGTGAGAAGCTCATTCTCCATTTTCATGCGTTCCTCAGCGGGTTTTCCGATGAGTGTACGAGCGATACCTCGGAACTTGCTTAGTTGAGTTTCATGACGCCAAAGTTCATGCTTGTTTCTCAAGCCAAAAGTGCCTAGAAGTTTAAGTTCTTCCTGCAGGATGTCTTTGCGCCAAGGGAAACGGGGAGTGTTAAATTTCTTTCTTTGCCTTTTTGGGTCACCCATGCTTATTTGCCTCCTGTCTTACCTGCGGGAGCCTTCTTCTTGACACCCAAGGATTTGCCTGCGCGCCCAGTGGTTTTGGTTCGTTGCCCACGGACTTTCAAGCTGTAAGCGTGCCGGTACCCACGCCAACACCGGATGGCTTTGGCGTCGTCGATGTCGGTTTTTGTTCTCCAGAGCAGGTTGGCGCTTATAAGGTGCAGGTCTTTTCCTGTTTCAGAGTCTTTTCGGCGGTTAAAGAGCCAACCGGGTAAATTGTAGGCTGCGGGGTCTTTGACTATATCCTCAATTTTTGCAATATCTGCGTCTGTGAGGAAACCAGCTCGCAGGTTTGGGTTTATGCCCGCCTTTTTGAGGATGGCGGTGGCAAGGCTGAGGCTTACGCCTTTGATGCTGGAAACAGAGTAAGGAACCTTTAGGGTGCCTGCTGAATCAGCGCCCAAAATGCGAACGATGTGACGAAATTCCTGAGATGACATCTATTTTTCATCCGTTTAGCTTGAAGCATATACGAAATGAGTCAGTCTTTATTTAAACCTTCCTTTCACAAAAACATTATCAACAGCTTTAAGCGCACCATGCCTTACGCGCATTTTTAGCCTCAAAGTGGAGAAGTTTTTTAGAGGAAGTTAACCCGATGCAGGGTTGCGTTGCTGTCTGCTGCCAACATGGCTTCTTGCGTGTTTAAGAAGCTAAAGCCTAAAATAAACCATCCCGCTCAGATACAAATCCACAAAGGTTCATGTATGGACACACTCACACTGGTCGGATTGGCGGCGGCAACATTCACGACAGTTTCCCTTTTTCCGCAGGTGCTCAAGTCATGGCGAACCCGCTGGAAACCCACCAAAGACGGCACAGTGGCGATGTTTTCTCTGCTGTTCTGCGTGGGGGTTTTCATGTGGCTGGTTTACGGAGTTTCGCTGGGGGACTTACCTATGATGGCTGCAAATTCGCTAAGTCTGCTGCAGGCAATCATAATTTTGGCCATGCAAGTTCGTAGGCTTAAGCTGAAAAAATGAGCGCTGACCTACCCCTCTATAGGTTCTGCATAGAATTGTTATTTGGATGCTAATAGACGGCAAATAGGTCTGCGAGAGGGGTTTGTTAGAGTTGCCAGCCTTTGGGGAAGGAGACGATTGTTAGGCAGCTGGGGCAGACGATGGCTTCGTCTTTTTGCAGCACATTATGTAGGTTGAATTGCGCGCCGCATTGCTTGTTGGGGCAGAAGAAGCGGCGGGGTTTGCTGTAGCCGAAGTCAAATTTGGCGCCTTCCGCGTAGCTGCGCAGCACTTTGGCTTCGTACCCGTTGGGTTTGGTTTCAATCCCGAGCGAATAGTTGTTCAGGTAAGGCACTGAGAAGTTTATGCCCACGCCGTTGTCGCAAATCACCCAGACATCCAAATTCAACGCTACTGCCAGCCCCAACTCGTAGCCCAGCCACTTCTCAATCAACGCCCACTCGTCGCGGCCTTTGGTTTTGGCTTCCACCAGTTTGGGTCCAACCAGCAGAATGAGGGCTTTGGAGGCTGCCAGCCCATTCCAGACGGTCTGCCACGCGGGCGCCGCTTTGGGAGCTTCAAACTCTTGCTTAAAGAGGGCCACGGGTTCTTTGGCGACTGCTGTTTCAAAGCGTTTGAGGGCTTCTTTGTCTTTTTTGGAGTAGGCAAGAAAGATTTGGGTTTGCTTAAGCGACATGGGTGCACGTTCCTCCATTGTAAGTGTGTGGGGAGGCTATTAGTTTTTGTTGTGATAAGAGAGAGGCGAAAAAAGGGCGGCAGGTTGCACCGTTGGGGCACTTGCAGATTAGCGTTAAGTTAATAACTCGTCTGAGCCGTAATAGCAACGGGGAAGCTTATGCCGCAGAAATGGCTATCGCAACTCAAGTTTGACCCAACCTCAGCTTTGCAGTCGTCAAGCAATGAAGCTGTAGCCTATTTTACCCGACGCGACCTGCTGGAAGAAAACGTAGAACCAATAGAGCGTATCTGGCAGTTACCTGAGGTTCAGAGGGCATTTCGTAACCAGCAGCCTGATGGCGGGTGGAAGCACAGCGGAAAAGAAACCGTCACTTACCCCAAGTACCATTATCCGCTAGTGCAAACATGGAAAAACTATCATGTGTTGGTTGAGCAGTTCGAAGTCACCAAGGAGCATGAAGGCACGCGTAGAGCGTCTGAATTTTTGTTTTCCTGTCAAACTGCTCAAGGCGACCTCAGGGGCATGCTGGCAAACCAGTACGTCACCTACTACACGGGGGCAATCTTGGCGGCTCTTATGAAAGCGGGGTACGCCGATGACCCGCGGGTTGAAAAGGGGCTTGAGTGGCTACTTTCGATGCGGCAAAACGACGGCGCTTGGACCATACCAGCCTTAACCCACAAGTTAGACAAAGAAACATGGCTTAACTTAACAAGCCACTACGCTAAACCGCTTGAACCCGACAGGACAAAGCCGTTCTCGCACAACTGGACAGACATGGTTCTCCGAGCGTTTGCGGCGCACCCAAAACACCGACACACAAAGGAAGCCTTGAAAGCCGCCGACTTGCTCAAGACAAGGTTCTTCCAGCCAGACGTTTACACTTGGTACGAGAGCCCGAAATATTGGGTGACCTTCTACTTTTGGTGGCCAAATCTTGTGACGGCGCTGGATTCGCTTTCGTTGATGGGTTACTCAAAAGAAGACCCCGACATCCGCAAAGCCTTAGACTGGGTTGTGGAAAATCAAGCTGCCGACGGCTTGTGGAAACTGTCTTACGCAGACAAAAAAGACGCGGCTGAAACAAAAAAAGTAACCATAGACCGACGCCTTTGGTTAACGTTAAAGATTGCGCGGATACTCAAAAGGTTTTATCAGCAGCCAAAAGAAGCCGCGTAAACCCACAAAGGGTGGAGCAAGCGAAAGCTGCAGTACTAAACATAAGACCAAAAAGTGGAAAAACCATCAGGGCTTGCTTGCTATCGTGCTATAAACAAAAGAAAAGGAAAGGTTGGTTTAGTAGGCGTAGATTCTGCCGTAGGGTCGGTGGCTGTAGGGTACGATTTTGACGAATTTGCCCGCCATGATTTTGTCGTAGTCCACGTTGAAGTAGCTGCAGTACTCTTTCACCAAGTCGCCTATGACCGCCAAATCCTTCTCGTCCACATCCATAACCTTGACTTCTTTGCCCAGATGCGTAATCTCGCCTCGCACGTAGAGGATGCCTGCGTGCATGCCGGTGCCCACAAACCGCGCCTTATGCTGCTCGCCAGCCTGAAGCGTCAAGCCCAAGACAAGCAGAACGCCGCCTGCCATGTACTCGGCAAGAAAGTCCTCTGCCGTGCCGCCGACCACCATGCAGGGCTTAAAGCTCATGTACTCTTTCATGTGGATGCCCACACGATAACCAGCATCGTCGCGGATGAACAGTTTACCGCCCCGCATACCATAGCCGGTGATGTCGCCTACCCTGCCGTGGATGACGATTTTGCCATCGTTCATGGTGTTGCAGATGCAGTCCTGCGCGTTCCCATGCACCTCAATGCTTTGCCCATCCATAAAGGCGGCTAAGTCGTTTCCAGGGGTGCCGTAGATGTCGATTTTCATTTTGTTCTTCAGGTCAGTTCCGATGTAGCGTTGCCCATAAACGTGGTACAGCTCCACATGCTCAGCGCCTTTTGCATCCAATTCACGCATCAAGGCGTTAAGTTCCTTGTAGTAGAGGTCTTGAGCGTCAACTTTGTACACGTTGCCTTCAACAGTTACGCGGGAAAGGAATTTTTCACTGATGCCCAGAGTTGTTTTCTGTTCTTGTGCCATATTATTCACCAGCCATTTTAACTCCTAAGATTTTCAGTTCCGTATCCGTCAGGTTCACGCCGCGCAGATGCAGACGGTTGCCGCGTAAGCTTTCAATAGCGTTTACGCCCATGCCGCCCATCATGTCCTTGATTTCCATGCTCCAGCCACGCAGCAGATTCACCAGACGCTCCGACGCAATGTCGGGGTTTACGCGTTTGCCAATCCAGGGGTCAGGCGTAGCGATGCCCCACGGACACTTACCCGTGTAGCATTTCTGGCAAACCGTACAGCCAATGGCGATGAGCGCGGCAGTTCCGATATACACGGCGTCAGCGCCTAAAGCGATGGCTTTTAGGATATCCCCGCTGTTGCGGAATCCACCCGCAGCAACCACAGAGGCATGGTTACGGATGCCCTCGTCGCGCAGACGCTGGTCTACACTGGCGATGGCAAGTTCGATGGGTATGCCCACGTTATCGCGGATAACCGTTGGAGCTGCTCCTGTGGAACCCCGCACGCCGTCAATTGCCACGATGTCGGCTCCAGCGCGGACAATGCCGCTGGCGATGGCTGCCACGTTGTGCACAGCCGCAATTTTTACGGAAACGGGCTTCTCATAGTTAGTTGCTTCTTTGAGTGCGTAGATGAGTTGGCGCAGATCTTCGATGCTGTAGATGTCGTGCTGGGGTGCAGGGGAGAGCGCGTCGGTGCCTGTGGGAATCATGCGGGTTCGCGCCACCAGTTCGGTGACTTTTTCGCCGGGCAGGTGCCCACCGATGCCGGGTTTTGCGCCTTGCCCGATTTTAATTTCTACGGCAGCGCCTGCGTTGAGGTATTTGCTGTGGACGCCGAATCTGCCTGACGCCACCTGCACGATGGTGTGTGCGCCATACTTGTAGAGGGAGGGGTCTAAGCCGCCTTCGCCGGTGTTGAAGTAGGTGCCTGCTCGGGTGGCTGCACGCGCCAAAGACTGGTGAGTGTTAAGGCTTATGGCGCCATAGCTCATGGCAGAAAACATAATTGGAGTCTCCAGCGTCAACTGGGGCGCCAACTTGGTCTTCAAGTCTATGTCGCCGTCTTTGTACTCCATCTCCAACGCGTCAGGCTTTGAGCCCAAGTAGGTGCGGATTTCCATGGGTTCCCGCAACGGGTCAATGGAAGGATTCGTAACTTGGCTAGCATTCACCAGCAGCTTGTCCCAGTACGTGAAATTTGGTTTAGGGTTACCCATACCCGTCAGCAAAACCCCACCTGTTTCCGCCTGCTTCTTGATGTCTTTGATGACATCGCCAGTCATGTTGGCGTTTTCACGGTAAACACTCGGATTCTTCTTAATGGTAATGGCATGTGTTGGACAGAAAGTGACACACCGCTGGCAGTTCACACAGTTCTCGTCTTTACTGCGGATAACGTCGTCTTCTTCGTCGTAGCTGTGCGTCTCGTAAGTGCATTGGTTCACGCAAACTTTACATCGGATACATTTTTCTTCGTCACGTTCCACGATGAATTCTGGGGGGAGATAGCTTTTCATTAGTGGGCAACCTCCAGTTTAGATTGCTTTTCGATAAGTTGCTTGTCGCCGACTCTGCCAATCAGGGGTTCCCCACCGCGTGCAGTCCACAACCGGTCAAGTGTTGGCGAGACCAGCCGGATGGAGGCTTCTTCGCTGGACAGGTAAAGCATGTCGCCGTTGGTTGCGGCAACCATGGGTCGTAGTTTGATGCGGTCGGTTAACCCAATCATTTCTCCATGGTGCGCTATGATAACGCTGAAAGGTCCATTCATCAGCAGACTGCCGTACGTTGCGCGCAGGGTTTGGAGAACTTGTTTCTTTTTGGGCTCCATGTGGTCGATTTCTGACCAGAACGGTGCAGCCAAAATCTGTGAAACAATCTCGATGGGCAAGTGTTGTTTGCGCATGAGCAGATCCACGGCGTAGGCGACCACTTCAGTGTCGGTTTGCAGGGTGCATTTGTAGCCGTACATTTCTAGGAAGCGACGGTTGATGCCGTAGCTGGAGATTTCCCCGTTGTGGACGACGGTCCAGTCAAGGATGTTGAAGGGGTGTGCGCCGCCCCACCAGCCTGGAGTGTTGGTTGGGAATCTTCCGTGGACGCTCCAGAGGTAACCTTGGTAGTCATCTAAGCAGAAGTACTCAGCGATGTCTTCAGGGAAACCCACGCCCTTAAAGACGCCCATATCTTTGCCGCTGCTAAACACAAACGCTTGACCAGTTTCGGTGTTTATGCGCATAACTGCTTGCAGAACGCATTCGTCCTCGCTGAGGTTGCCGGGGCGGTTTCTTTTGGGCTCCACAAAGTAGCGCCACATAAGCGGAGGGTTGATAACGTTTGCTGGTCGAGTCTGCATTTCCTCATCGTAAATTATGTTAAAGCAAGAGGCAAGGATGCGGTCGGTTTTCTCTTTGGCGTCGCGGCTTAGGTACATAATGTGGAAAGCGTAGTGTTCTTTGAAGTCGGGATAGATGCCGTAGACTGCAAAGCCGCCGCCTAAGCCGTTGCCGCGATCATGCATATTGCTGATGGCGCGGACGGGGTCTTTGCTTCCGAAGCGGGTGCCTTCCAGGTTCATCATACCAAAAATGCTGCAGCCTGAAAAGTCTTTGTCGTCGCCGAAGGGGTTTATGAGTTTTAGGTCTTGTTGATTCATGCTTATTACTCCAAGTTCATTTGTGTGCGCACACTTTCTGGAAGGGCAGCTAAGCCAAAGTCATCCTTAAGCAGTGCGTCTTTGAAGGCTTGTACGTTAATTTTGTTTTTCATGAGGTAAAACAGGATACCTGCACGTTCGATGGCACCCAGAAACGTCATGCCTACAAGCACGTTGTCTTTGAGAACCAGCTTCTTGTAGACAGTGTTCTCTGCATCCTGATTCACCAAGATTTCCAGCGCGGCGTCGGGTTTAGGATTAGCCAAGCCGATGGAGACGATGGGAATACCAAAATATTTGAGGCTGCTCATGTTGGTGCCGCCTGCGTAGTCGGCTTTTTTGCCTGCCATGTTGTAGCCTGCAACCCTGCCCTCAAGCACGGCAAGAGGCCAAAGCGGCAACTGGCGATTCTGGTTCAGGATGAAGTCGTAGGCTTCGGCAACGTCCCCGCTGGCGTAAACGTTGGGCACACTGGTTTGCATGGACCCATCCACGACTATCCCGCGATTGGTCTTCACTTCGGTGCCTGCCACGAGTTCGGTGCGAGGGATAACGCCGATAGCTACGATAACCATGTCGCAGGGCACTTGGCCGCCTTTGGTAAGGACTACACTGCCGACTTGGTTTTCGTTATCGGGTTTGCCCAAGATTTTCTGGACAGACTGCCCCGTGATTATGTTGACACCAGCTTTGCGGACCGCTGCCTCCACGATTTCTGAGGCGGTGGCGTCCAGCAGGAGGCTAAGGATTTTATCCTGTAGTTCAACCATGGTGACTTTGACGCCGCGTTTGGTAAGGGCATCTGTGACGCTTATGCCGATGAGCCCAGCCCCAATAACCACAGCGCGGTTAGCGCCAGCGTTGATTTTTTGGGCAAGCTGTTCAGCGTCCGATATGTTGGTGAAGGTGTAAACGCCCTCTTTTTCTTGACCTTCCATTTTGGGCACAAACGGTTTACCTCCAGTTGCTAGCAGCAGCTTCTCGTAGGAAACGTTGGTGCCATCTTCAAGGGTTACGGCGTGTTCAGAGAGGTTTAGTCCGACGGCTTTTTTGCAGACAAGGGTTACGTTGTTTTTTTGCCAGAATTGGTCGTCGCGGGTTTTCATTTTTTCAAGGTTGGCTTTGCCGGAAACGAAGTCGCTTATCATGGGGCGGCTGTAGTGGCTGCATTGCTCTTCGGAGACAACGGTGATTTCGCCGTCTGCGTCGATTTCGCGTATTGCTTCAACTGCTCCGATGCCTGCAGCGCAGGCACCAACAATCACGTACTTAGACATTAAGATTCAACCTCGACGCATTCAAGGGCGCCGTTGGGGCAGTTTGCCACACATGCAGGCGTATCCAAATCAGCGCATTGGTCACATTTAGTGACAACGTGACCTTCTTTGTCAATTTTTATGGCGCCATAGGGGCAAACCATGACGCAGGTCCAGCAGCCCATGCATTTTTCAGGGTTGTGTGTAACTAAACCAGTTTTTTCGTCTTTGTGCATGGCGCCGGTTAGGCAGGCGGAGGCGCAGGGGGCGTCGTTGCAGTGTCGGCATTGGATGGCGAAGCTGACTGGTTTGTTGAGTTCTAGACGGACACGGCTGATGGGGCGGGGTCTTTCGCGGTTGTAGGCTTTGATGATGTCTTTGGATTTGCTGTGTTGGGTGATGCAGTGGACCTCGCATATGCCACAGCCTATACAGTGTTCTTGTTTGGCAACAATTTTTCTCATGTAAATTCTTCCCTTTTGGGTGGTTAGCGTGCGCAGGTGAGCATAAGAATGTAAAGTTCGATGTCTTTTGTGCATAAAACCGCTCTGGTTGTGACTGTTTGGTTAGCTTTGTTTATGCGGACTTTACATATGTTTAAAGACATTTTTGTTCACCTGTTTTATGGAAGTGGCAGTATACATTGAATATTTTCTATATAATCGTAGCGAAAAACATTTATGCGTAAGAGAATGACTCATATAATATATACGAATCACATATCAAGGATCCGTGTAACAGGTGAAAACACCATGGCAGAAAAAGACTTAGGATACCGCCGCGTCCAATGCACCGGCAGAGGCAGCTACATCATCTCCCTACCCAAAGAATGGGTCCAAGACATCGGCCTCAAACGCGGCAGCGAAATCGCCTTCAACCTCGAACCCGACCTAACCCTCACACTGGTCCCCCGAAAAATCCGAGAAAAAACCAGCGAAGAAGTCGGCAAACTCAAAGAATACTACATAAACGTAGACCCCCAAGAAAACATCGAATCCACCCTACGCATGATCGAAGCCTTATACGTCATTAGCGCCGACGTTATCCGAATCCACTTCAAAAAAACCAAAGGCAACACATACAAATGCAAAACCGAAGTCAAAAACTTCTCCAAAGAAACCTTCTTAGGCTCAGAAATCATTGAAGAAACCGAAAACGAAGTAACCCTACAGATTCTGGTCAAACACTCAGAGTTCCCCATAGAAAAAGCCGTTCGCCGCATGGTCATCGTGGCACTTGCCGCCCACCGAGACGTCATCTTAGCACTAAAAGGCGGAAACAAAGAACTTTTCGAAAACATCGTCAATGCCCAACATGACAGCAACCGACTGGGGCTCTACATTGTGCGGCAATTAAAATTCGGCATAGAGCACAACATGTACCGTGAACTTGGCTTTAAAACCCCCAAGGAGTTTTTGCTCTACCGCATCATCGTAAACGACATCAAGGACATTGGCGAAAACGCCATGAACATCATGAACAACATCCTCACCGTGCAAAAACTTGTTGACGACCAACTCTTATTCATCAAGGAGCCGATGGATGAGGAAGTTTACTCCCAGATAATTAATCTCAACAACCTCGCCTACCAACTGTTTGAGGACGCCACCAAAGCCATGTTTAAACGCGACTACAACGACGCCGAAGCCCTCATACCCAAACGGCAAAGCTACGTAAAACTCGAAAACGACCTCATCCGCCTCATGAGTAGCAAAAAAATGGACCCCAACATCTCAGCAATCCTCAGACTGGTGCTGGACAGCTCAAAACGCATACTTGACTACGGGCAAGACATCGCAGAGTTAACGCTAAACCGCACGGTAGAAGAACTTTGCGCCTCCTTTGCGGTCAAATAAACAGAACACCCGGCTTCGTTAACGCCGCATACACTTAGTCCAAAAAGTCTATAAAAGAAGCATACCCACTCTCCAATTGGCACCACATATGAAAAACCTAATTATTCTTTTTTCGTATCATCACAAAAACACCGAAAAAATCGCCAACACCATAGCAGCCGCTTTGGACGCGGAAGTGAAAACGCCTGACCAAGTGACCCCCGACTCCATCGCGGATTACGACCTTGTCGGGTTTGGTTCAGGAATCTACTTGGGCAAACACCACCAATCCCTGCTGGAACTTGCCGACAAACTCCCCCAAGCAACCAACAAAAAAGCATTCATATTCTCCACAAGCGGCGACACCACAAACCCCGCCAAAATGCATCAAAAGCTACGAGAGAAACTGCAGGCAAAAGGCTTCACCGTGGTCGACGAATTTAACTGCGCAGGATTTGACACGGTTGGACCACTTAAGCTTGTAGGTGGCATCAAGAAAGGCAGACCCAACGAGGAAGACCTTAAAAAGGCAGAAGCGTTTGCTCAAAACCTGAAACAAAAAACAACATAGCAAACAAGCAGTTCGTTGAGAAATGCAACAAAGGGTCAGCCCTTAACTTTGAGTCTTAAATGACCGACTCCTTTATTTGTGAAAACTGTTTAGGTAAAAAAACAGGCACCGACCATGAAGCTAAGTTTATCTAACGGAATCTTTAGCAAACTCAAAATCCAAGAAAACTTCGCCACCGTCAAACAACTCGGATTCGCAGACATAGAGTTCAACATGAAATCCATCAAAAAGGAGCATGACACGGACGTTTACCGCGAACAAAAAGCCCTCGCCGCTTCAGGCTTAAACTGCTTAACGCTGCACTCCGCGGTCCTACATGTGAAAGACCCCATTGAAGTTCACCAAGCCGTCTATTATGGCAAAATCTCGTTGGAATGCGCCCGCGCCCTCCATGCACCGCTCATGACGGTTCATTCGAATGTTTCTAAGAAGCTGCCCAAGCTTGTCAGGGAGCAGTGCCTTAGGGAGGTTTTTGGGGAAATTAAGCCCTTCGCTAAAAAGTTGGGCGTCAAACTGTCCTTGGAGAACCTGTCGTATACTTCCACGGGGTTTGGCAAAAACGTGCCCCAACTGGAGGAAGTCCTTGACGTGATAGACCCCGAACGTCAAATGGGAATAACTTTTGACTTATGTCATGCCTTGGAAACTAAGGAAGTGGATAATCTGCTGGAGGCGTATGGTAAACGGGTCTGTAATGTGCACATGGCAAACAAGTCACATCAACCCTTTTTGGAGGAAACGCCCGAGTTAACACACTTTCTTTCGAAGCTGCAGGACTGTGGCTATGATGGCCCGATAACGTTGGAGCTAGACCACAAAATATCGTTGGAAGAAGTAGCTAAGACCAAAGCACTCTTTGATAAGCTACTCAGAGAGAACTAACGTCAAAAGAAGCAACAACCAAAAAGAAGGCGAGAGTCACTCCCACCAAAGCAACTCTCACCCCTACAGCACTATAATTAGACAATGGTGCCCTTAGCCGTTGTACACCCAGGTTCCAGCCAAGTTGATTCCGAAGTATTCTTGAACCATTTGAGCATGAATGGCTCCTGGGTCTATGTCGGCGAATAGGTCAGGATTGAGCCATTTTGCGAAATAGAGCTCGCCCACAAAGTAGAGTTCTCCAGTGGTGAGATACCAGTAGCAGACGTAAACGCGTCCTGATTTCACGGCGTTTACATCTTGCAATGCGGGGCGACTGATTATTTCGTTGTACACGGTTTGGTAGTCGGTTAAGTTTGTGGTTCCGGACAGCAGTTTGATGATTACGTCGGGATTTGCTTCTACAACAAACTCAGCGCCGACTGTAGGTGAAGTCACAGAAGAATTGGCGATAACGTTGACGCCGCCGCAGGTAACCAGAAGACCATCCTGTACGCTTCCATTAGCCATACCACGCAAGCATTAGTTAACTCAACATAGAAGGCAGTTTTCGTGTCCAGTGTCATATTTGCGTGAGCAACTCGTTGCTCAATAAGGTCAGCGTAGGAGGTTACATCCAAAAGTGCTGGCGGGTAAACTGCAGAATCGAGGCGCGCAATGATTTTGTCCTGACCGCCTAGAGCAGATTGACTAAGGTTGAAAAGTCACTCCTCAAAACAAGAAACATTCGAAAACATGGCTGCCCAAAAATTGCCGCCGCTATGGCTTTTTGAGGGTAACTGCGGCGTAGCCGACTACGCTGGATTTGTCGCCTGTGATGTCGCCGCTGGTTTTGTGGCAAAGCACTTCAGCCTTGGTTGCTCCCAGCGCCTTTGCATAAGTCATCAACGCCGCAATCGGTGCATAGCCGCATGCCGTAACGTTCTGCTCCGCCAACACCCCATAAAACCGTTTCTCATCCAACGCCTCCACAGCCGCCAACGCATCTAAATCCTTCTGTTCCACTCGGGCTTGGGGCTCGTAATGCGTAAAATCCGAAGAAGCAATAACCACGGCGTTGCGGTTTGCCAAGGCTTCTGCCAGTGCCTTGCCGATTTCGGTTGCGGTCTGTAAATCCTGCATCATAAAACAGATGGGCACAAACTTAAAGTTCTTGCCGTAGAGGAACTGCAAGAAAGGCAGTTGAACTTCGATGCTGTGCTCCTGTCGGTGGGCGATTTCGTCAAAATCCAAAATTCCCGTCTCTGCCGCCACTGCGTCAGCCACTTCAGTGTCAACTGTTACATCGCCAAGGGGGGTTCGCCATGCACCCTCACGCATCATCGACAATGGATTGCCGAATCCTGTGTGGTTGGGACCCAGAATTACGGCGACATCGGGTTTTCCGTCTTGAGCTAAAGAAAAGTAGGCGTTCGCCGCCACAGCACCACTGTAAACGTAGCCTGCATGCGGACAAACCAACCCCAACACGTTTCGTGAACCAGCGGGGTTTACAGTTGGGAGTTTTTGGGGACCAAACTTGTGAAGGAAGCAGCCTTTGATTTGGCTGCGGAGAGCTTCGGCAGTTCCCTCGTAGAACATTCCCGCTACGACAGGCTGCCGAAGTTTGGTCATAGTTTAGTCCTTCTCGTCGTCCCGAGAGATTTTCGCTTCAAAGTCTTCAATGGCGAACTTGGGGTTCTGATCCAGGGCTAAGTCGCCGCGTTCCCGCATAACCTGCCTTGCCAGCAACCAGAAAATAACTGCCAACGCACGTCTGCCCTTGTTGTTGGTTGGGATAACCAAGTCGACGCCAGTGAATTCGTTGTCGGTGCTGCAAAGCGCCACGATGGGTATGCCTACAGCGGAAGCTTCTTTGACGGCTTGGGCGTCAGCTCGGGGGTCTGAAACCACAATGACTTCAGGGTCCACACGGTTTGGGTACAGCGGGTTGCTGAGCATGCCAGGGATAAATCTGCCGATGAGGGGCATAGAACCAGTCAACGCGCAGAACTTCTTCACGGGCTCATGCGCATACAGCCTTGTGGCGGCTATGGCAACCTTTGATGGCTCATACCGTGCAAGAAACTTGCCTGCAGTTCGAATGCGGTCATCAGTTTTTTTAACGTCCAACACGAACAACCCGTCAGGTCTAACACGGTAAATGAAGGGTTCCATGTCACGTGTTTTCATGCGGGTTCCGATATGTATGCCTGCTGAGAGCATGGTGTCCCGCGGCAACAACAGGTCTTCTTCAGAGGGTACTGGCGGAGACTCGATTCGTTCGGGTTTAGAGACAGAAGGTTCGGGTTCCATCTCAAGTTCAGGTTCAATTTCTATTTCGTTTTCGGTTTCTGTTTCCTCAAACTTACTTTCCTGAACCTCTTCTTCGGTTTCGGGTTCAGTTTCAGGTTGGGAATTTGTTTTAAATTCTTCTTCCAAAGATATTCCTCGTTACTTTTTAGATGTTGAGTTCCGCCATTTTTGCGCGGTTCCCAAGGAACTGCTCAATGCGTACCAACTCATTAAGCTTTGCTATCCGTGCACCTTCAACCACGCCTGTTTTGATGATGGGACAACTGAAAGCCACAGCCAAGTGTGCAATGTGCCAGTCGGTTGTGTCGCCGCTTCGGTGAGACATAACGCAGCTGTAGCCGTTGCGTTGAGCGGTCATGATGGTTTCTAAAGCGTCAGTTAAGGTGCCAATTTGGTTAACTTTAATGATGATAGCGTTTCCTGCGCCGGCTTTGACGCCTTGGGTTAGGCGTTCGTTGTTGGTGGTGAACAGGTCGTCGCCGCAGATGAGGCAGTTTTTGGTTTTTTTGGTGAGCTCAGCGGTACTCTTAAAGTCATCTTCCTGGAAGGGGTCTTCCACATAGGCAAGATGATATTTTTCAATTAGGTCTATTACGTATTCGAGTTGTTCGCCGCTGTCGCGTTTCTTGCCTTCATTGGCGTAATCATAAACCTGCTCTTTCTCCTTCCAAATCGAAGAGGAAGCCATGTCCACTCCAAAGCCGCATTCAAAATCAAGCTCGTTACCGACTTCCTCACAGGCTTTGGCGATGGTTTCAAAAGCACCTTCACCGTCGATGGTAGCTATCCATGCACCTTCATCGCTTTTGCCAGCGGTGAAAAGTTTGTCTCTCTTTTTGAGGGCTTCCCCAATTTTCTTGTGAATCTGCGCGTTCGCCATTGCCGCTTCCAAAAACGTTTCAGCACCATAGGGTATAGCAAGGAATTCTTGGATGTCGGGGCTTTTGCCGCGTAGTGCATGCTGTCCACCGCTGATGCAGTTGCCTAACGGGTAAGGCAAAGAGGTTGCGGTGCTTCCGCCCAAAAACTGGAAAAGCAACATGCTGTGGCTGTTGGCGGCGGCTTCGGCGTTGGCTAGGGAAACGGCGAAGGCGGTGTTTCCGCCGATGACTTTGAAGTTGGTTGTGCCGTCAATCTCGTGGAGGGTGTTGTCGATTTCTTCTTGGTAGTCGGCGTTTAGCCCGGCAAGTTCAGGCGCGATGAGTTCGTCAGCCTTTTTTACGGCTGCGTCAACACCGCCGGTGGGGTAGTAAACAACTTCGGCTTTTCCACGGCTTTTGCCTGCGGGTGAGGCGGCTCGTCCAAAACCAGCCGTGGTTACTACGTCAATTTCTATTGTTTCTTCTCCTCGGTTGTTGAAGATTTTTCGGGCTATCAAGTCTTCAATGATTGATGACACGGATTTTTCCTCGGGTGGCTATGGTTTTTCGGGTTATTTTAGGTTTCGGAAGGCAAAAATCGCGTTTTAAGCGGCTGGGGAGTAAAATTGTGGTGTTTAATGGGGTTGAGGTTTGTTTGAGTCTCTGCTAGTTGAAGATAAAGGTTTTAGCTTTCAGCTAGCTTTGGACATGATTTGTTTGATTATCGGCCAAAAAAGGTTTGCTTCTTAAACGGTTCTTGTTTTAGCCTCATCTGTGTGTGGTGTAACCAAACATACCTGAGTTATTTGACCACGCAATTGCGGCTTTGACTAGATTGTTTGAAAGCACGTCAGGCAGACAATTATTTCGTCAAAAAGCAACTTCATGGATAATTTGTCCAGTTTTTCATAAGTTTTATGAATAAATCTCAACCAGATTTATATCTGCGTGGACAATAGTGAGGGTATGGAAAAAATGGAGTAAAAAACATGACAACAGAAATATATGAAATACCCGAACTCGAAAAAACAGAAACCAGCTGGATGTCGCCAGCAACCGAAACGGAGGAGCTGTGACGACATGATTGACACCACAACAGAGATGTTGGCTACGGTTGGGACCATCGCGATAAGCGTGGCGTTTCTGCATTACAGGTTAACGAGGTATAAACCTCTTAATAATAAAAATTAACAACAAATCCCCAAAGGGGAAACAACCCTCAAAAAGTTTTTGAAAACCAGTTACCTCTGCGCCTCCTTGTGGAAGGGAAAAAGGGGAAGTTGAGTCTCTCCGCGTCGCGCACTGCCCCAAAGGTTCTTCGCTATTCAGCCTCTGCAACCACCATCGTCAGGGTTTTTTGCACGTTGTTCACGGTCGCAAGTTGCGTATCCACGACCTGTTTGATCTTATTCACGCTGTCGCCTTTTATTCTGGCAATAATGTCATAGACACCGTAAACCATGTAGGCTTCTTCGACGTCGTTGCAAGCCCGCAGCTTTTTCAGCACCTCTTCCGTCGAGTTGAGGTCGGTTGTTAGGCAAACGAGGGCCTTAGGCACATAAATCGCCCTCTTGTAATATATGGCGTTACTAGTATTTGTCATTGTTGCTAATCCACAAAAAAGAAGCGAAGCAACAAAACTGAACAAAAAGAACCCTTTTATGTAAAATTAACAATACTACCAGCCAAGGTGCACAGACATGGGTAAAGGTTCAGGTTACGGAAAAGTCATCCTGTTCGGCGAACACTTCGTCGTCCACGGCGTCCCCGGAGTCGTCTCCGCCACAGACGCCAAAACCGACGCCGAAGTCAAAAAAACCACACAAGGCATTACAGTTAATGATGAGCGAACGGGCTCCAAAGGCTACGCCGAGGAGAAACGGCTCCAGCAAATCGAATCCATTCAACGCATGCTTAAAGCCATGAACCTGCCAGCAGAAACAGCCATGAGCATTTGGATTGGCGGGGACCTCCCAGGCTTTAGCGGATTGGGCGCATCGGCGGCAAGCAGCGTAGCGATTGCGCGGGCGATTTCAGAGGAGTTTGGCTTAAATTTGCCCGACGAAAAAATCAACGCCGTTGCTTACGAGGCAGAAAAGGCATATGCGGGCAACCCGTCGGGCATAGACAACACGGCAGCCACCTACGGCGGTTTAATGTGGTTCCAAAAAAACATTCAAGGCGGACCAGACTCCGTTGAAAAACTCGCCATGAAAGAGCCTGTGGAGATAATCATTGGCAGCACAGGCAAAGTTGCTAACACCAAAGCCATGGTAGAAGGCGTCGCCGAACGCAAAAAACAAAACCCCCAGAAATACGACCCCCTGTTTAAGCGAGCAGAAGAAATTGCGGTTGAGGGGAAAACAGCCTTGGAAGCAGGCGACTTTGGAAGGGTTGGTGAACTTATGAACGAAAACCACACAATTTTGCAGGGTATTGAGGTGTCCAGCGTGGAGCTTGACCTGCTGGTAGACATAGCCCGAAAAGAAGGCGCCCTTGGAGCAAAACTTACAGGCGGGGGTGGCGGCGGCTGCATGACGGCGTTGACTCCAGGCAAGGAGTTGCAAGAGAAAGTCGCTGAGGCTATCGAGAAAGCGGGTTTTCAGGTTTTGCGCACTAAAATCGGGACAAAACGCCAGTAACCCTCCCCCACCATTTTTATGTGGATGCTTTGCATTTATTTGTGAATCGAAGATTTTATAAACAAAACACGCTGAGATAGCAGCCATGCGAATTTGCGTGTTATACTTCTCTAGGACAGGGAAAACCAAGTACATGGCTGAAGGCATAGCCAATGCGTTGCAAGTGCCCGCCTATGACATCGCATCTTCGGAGCCGTCCGTTGAAGATTACGACATGATAATTCTGGGCACCCCAGTGGAAGGAGCACGCCCAGCCAAAGAAACCGCCGCATTCATCGAACGCTTACCCACCACCGACGGTAAAAAAGCAATCTTGTTCTGCACCTGCCGACTCTTCAAAGGCGGAACCTTCAAAGCCATGTCCACAGCCCTGGAAAGCAAAGGCTACCACAGCAGCTTAGACGTTTACAAGAAGAACGTGAAAATCGGCGAAACCCCCTTCACCGACGTTATTGAAAAAATCAAAGGCGCACTCTAACAGCCCAAAAAGCTTTGTGTACCGCGTTTAAGAGAGGCGGATTTTTCTACACGACAAAGCTTTCGTTTTTCTCAGGGATACAAACCTGCGTCAAATCCGAAAGCTGCTTTGAAAGTGCTTCTGCCTGCGGTAAATCTCCATGAACCAGAAGCGTTTGTTTGGGCTTCAACTGGCGTACGAGTTCAACAAGCTCCAACTGGTCCGCGTGCCCTGAAAGCTCGATTTGCTCAATGCGTGCAGCCACTGGAATCATGTCGCCTTGAACTGCCCGAAACGCCCGTTTTTCTTTGGCAAATTTTAGGGGGCTATCCATGGGCAGAAAGCCTGAAGTTAAGATGATGGTGTTTTCTTCGCCCTCTGCCCACTGCTCCAGCAAGGTAAGGCTGGCGCCAGCATGGCCAAAGCCTGAAGTGCAAACCACGATGGCAGGCTCTTTAATTTCGGAGATTCGTTCGATGGGTTGGACGTGTTTGTATTCGAAGGGTTGCTCTTGCTGCTGGATTTCTTGGGTGAAAAGGTGCTTGTTGGCGTTAAAATGCGCTGTTATTTTTCGTCCAAGCTTGGAGATCACGTAGGCATTGTATTTAGGCAGGGAGCCGTCGTCCATGGCTTGGTCGATTCGTTTAGCCATTTCTTGGCTGCGGTGAAACGCAAACGTTGGAACCAAAATGTTGCCCCATCGCCGCATCGTTTCGGACACTCGCTCAAGAAACTGCTCGGTTAACTCGTGTCGAGGCGGGCGGACTTTTCCCCCGTAAGTGGACTCGCAAACCAGCACGTCAGGTTCCTTTGGGAGGGCGGCGAGGTTGCAGCCGTTTAGGATTTCGGTGTTGTGGATACAAAAGTCCCCCGTGTAAAGAAGGGTTTTGTCTTCTGAGTGGACGCCGACCATTTTTGCGCCCAGAACATGCCCCGCGTTATGCAAGGTTATGTTCATGTTGGGCATCTTGAGGCGTTCGGTGGGCAGCCAAGAGTTTCTCACTTTTTCCAACGCTTGCCCATCAAAAGGGAAGCTGTCGGTTTTGAGGCTTTGAATTTTAATCATGTCCTGAAGCAGGTCAAGGGTTATGTCGCGGGTTACTTTTGACCCAACGATGGTTTGGGGATTCCGCGATTTTGTCAGCCGCAGAAGACTGCCCGAATGGTCCAGATGCGCGTGGCTGATGATTACCGCGTTAAAGTTTTTGGGGTACTCGTCGGTTACGCCTTCAAGTTTTATGCCGTAATCCAAGGCAACCTTGCAGCCGTCCGCTTCAACCGCGACGCATGAACCGCCGACTTCGCGGGCGCCGCCTAAAACCTTAATCTTCACTTACGCCTACTCCTAACTGCATAAACGGCGGTTCGTTGAAAAAGTGAATTGGAAACTTTCAACTTTGCGACTCCTGAAGCGTTGCTTAGCAACTTGCTGAGAAACTCAAAGCAGCATTGGAAATATTAATTTGTTGCTTAACATACAGGATTTGCACCATAGCAATCAAACATAGTGCATCTATGGCACCAATGGGTGTATAGCACCTTCGTAGAAAAAAGAAAAAGGGACAAAAAGCTCCTTTCTGCATTTTCGCCGCAAGACCCTGTTGGCAAAAAGCTGCCCATGCAGCCCCTAGACACGCGGATTGTGTTACGGCTGGGTTGCGATTGTTTTTTAAGAAGCATACAGCCTATTTGAGTTTAGGCGAACAAATTGGGCTTCAGAAACTTTATCGAAGCACTCCAAAAAAGTGGCGAATTAACACAAATCACCAAGCCAGTCTCAACCGAATACGAAATCGCCAGCATTATTGAAGCGTTAGGCGAAAAACCCATCTATTTCGAAAACGTGAAGGAATCCCGTTTTCCTGTCGTGGGAGGACTGGTTTCATCCAAAGACCTCATCGCCCGAGCAATCGGCGCAACCAAAGAGCAACTGCTTCCTAAACTGTCAGCGGCAATAGAGAAACCTCAGGAGCCAAAACTTGTCGAGGGCGGCGAATGCCAAGAAGTGGTCGAGCAAGCCGTTGACCTCACTCAGTTGCCCATCATGCGTTACACGGAAAAAGACGGCGGCAAATACATCCCCTCAGCCGTATCCATCATAAAAGACCCCCAAACAGGCATCCGCAACATGTGCTTCCATCGGCTTATGCTGCTGGACAAAAACCACTTCGGGGTCCGAATTGTAGAGCAACGCGGAACCGACACCGCCCTGAAAAAGGCTGGTGGAGAACTAGACATCGCCATCTGCATCGGCAATTCAACTGCAGTGCTTTTGGCGGCTGCAACCTCAATGCCTAAGGACGTTGACGAGTTGGGTATGGCAAACGCGCTGGAAACCACTGAGCTGGTCAAATGCGAAACCGTGGACCTTGAGGTGCCGCGGGAAGCAGAGTTTGTTTTGGAAGGCAGAATCACCAAAGAACAAACTGCGGAGGGACCCTTTCTGGACTTGACGGGAACCATCGACAAAGTCCGCCAGCAGCCCATCATCGAAATCAAATGCATAACCCACAGGCAAAACCCAATTTATCAGACTATTTTGGCGGGCAGAAACGAACACAAATTCCTCATGGGCATGCCCAAAGAACCAACGATTTTCAATGAGGTTAGCAAGGTTTGCCAATGTAAAGATGTTTACATCACCCCCGGCGGATGCAGTTGGCTCCATGCGGTTGTGCAAATCTGCAAGCAGAACCCTGACGACGGCAAAAAAGCCATAGCTGCCGCGTTTGAAGGACACAAATCACTCAAACACTGCGTTGTCGTGGACGAAGACATCAACATCTACGACCCCCACGATGTCGAGTGGGCAATTGCTACAAGGTTTCAAGCGGATAAAAACACCGTCATTCTCTCCAACCAGCCGGGCTCCTCGCTTGACCCCTCAGGTGACCTTTCCGAGGGCAAGAAGGCAACCACCGCCAAAGCAGGCTTAGACGCCACCATACCCGCATCGGCAACGGGCAAAGGCTTCACCAAAGAGCAGTACCGAAAGGTTGATTTGAAAAAATTCCTACAGTGACGCCTATGCAGCTAACTAAACAGGAACAACGCATGCTAAACGGCGAAGAAGGCTATGCCGTCCGAAAGAGCATGGAGATTCTGGTCGCGTTGGGCGACATCTTTGGCGCAGAAAAACTCATCAAAGTGGGTTCGGTACAGGTGGCGGGAGTCAGCTACCACAACCTTGGAGACGCGGGCTTAGAGTTTCTCAACGAACTGGCTAAGGATGGCAAAGTCAAAGTCCTAACCACCCTCAACCCTGCAGGAATGGACCTAGAAAACTGGCGCGCACTGGGCATCAGTGAGGAATTCGCCGACAAGCAGAATCAGGTAATTGAAGCATTTGAGCGGATGGGCATTTTAATCAGCTGCACCTGTACACCTTACCTCATCGGAAACCTGCCGCGATACGGAGAACACGTCGCGTGGTCCGAGTCGTCAGCAGTGACGTTTGCCAACAGCGTGTTAGGCGCAAAAACCAACCGCGAAGGCGGTCCGTCGGCGTTGGCCGCGGCGTTTGTGGGCAAAACCCCCTGCTACGGGCTACATCTGGACGAGAACCGTGTCCCCGACGTGCAAGTGCAGGTAAATGCAGAGTTATCGAAGCTTTCTGATTGGGGCGCATTGGGCTACGCCGTGGGCAAGAAGGCGGAAAACAAAATCCCCTACATCACAGGCATAAAAGAAGCCGAAGTCGACGAGCTCAAAAGCTTCTGCGCCTCCGTGGTAACCTACGGTGCCAAGCCGCTTTTCTACATGAAAGGCATCACACCCGCCTCAGAAACCGTCCAGCCACCCAAAGACACAGTAACCATAGAGCCAGCCGACATAAAGGACGCCTACGACAACATCAACGACCAAGTCAGCGACATCGACTTTGTTTGTGTCGGCTGTCCCCACTGCAGCATCAAAGAAATCGCCCAAATCGCCGAACTCGTGGAAGGCAAAAAGGTGGCGGCGGGCACGGAGCTTTGGGTTGCCACCTCGCGAACGGCAAAGCAGTTGGCGGACAAACGCGGCTACACGCAGGTCATTGAGGCGGTGGGCGGAAAATTTGCCTGCGACACCTGCATGGCGGTGGCACCGCTTAAGGGCAGATTCAAGGCGCTGGCAACCACATCAGCCAAGGGATGCTTCTATTCGCGTCATAACCTTATGAAAACCAAGATGGGCAGCCTCCAAGAATGCATCGAGGCAGCGGTGAGTGGAAAATGGAACAACTAAAAGGCAGAATAATCTACAAAGGCAAAGCCCAAGCCGAAGCACTAGTCACTTCCCAGCCAATCAGCTTCTACGGCGGCGTGGACCCCAACACGGGCGTCGTTTTGGAGAAGGGACACGAACTTCAGGGGCAAAGCGTGAAGGGCAAGATTTTAGTGTTTCCGCAGGGCAAAGGCAGCACGGTTGGCAGCTACACACTTTACAGGCTCAAAAAGAACGGCGTTGCACCCGCAGGCATGGTAAACAAAGAAACCGAAACCATCGTAGCAGTCGGCGCCATCATCAGTGAAATCCCCTTCGTAGACAAAGTAGACATAGGCAAAATCAAGACAGGCATCCAAGTCAGTATAGAAAACGAAACCATCACTATTTTTTAAACCAGTTTTTCTTTATCTCGTAACCTATGAAGTCGGCCGCCTATTGCCCTAGAACGGCTTTACGGATTAGAGCCATTTTGTTTTTGTTTCTTTAATCTGCCGTATGTGCTTATCGTCGGTAAGGACGTAATCGCAATCTGTTATAGTTGCGGTTGCTGCTATGATTGCATCAGCTGTAGGCAACTCTGCGTATTTGCATCGAAACTTTGCTGCTTCAACGCCGATGATTGAGTCAAGATTGACCGTTTTAAGATCAGAGCTTAGAAGTGATTGAGTTCTCAGGTCCGCGACTGTTTTGCCTCTGTTTTGGAAAACGAACTTGTAGAATTCATGCACCACTATTGATGGAACAAAACCGCGGTTGTCTGCTTTCTGGAGGAGTTGTAGGGTGTTTCGGGTCCAGTTGTTTAAGTCAGCTTGGCCAAAAAAATGTGCGATGAGAAATCTGGTGTCTATTACTGCTTTCATTAGTATCGGTCTTCAGAGCGCATTTTGTCCAATATTTCAAAGGCTTTTTCAATGGGCATTGTTCCAGAATCCGCACCTGCTAAGTCTTCAAGTCGGGTTACGGCTTTGAGGATTATGCCTGAAGGGGAGTCTTCAACTATAAGTTTCATTCCTTCTTTTATGCCATGTTTGCGGCGTAAGGCGACGGGTATTGTAACTTGCCCTTTGCGCGTTACTAACACTTCATTGTTCAACTTCCACACCAAGTACTACAATTGACTACAGTACAACTTAACTATTCTGGTCAGAAACAAACGCCTAAACCACACAATCCAACCAAAACAAAACATACCAGTATCAATTTGTTTTCCCAAACCCTCCTTTCCCCAAGTTGCTTACTACTACGCCTTGGTGTGGGTCTTTGTGGTCAGGGAAGGCTTTTCAATGAGTGCCCCAAATATTCAGGTACAGGAGTAAACAAAGTTGAGCGAGGCAAAACCCATCATCCTCAAAATCGGCGGATCCGTCATAACCGACAAAGACGGCGACTTAGCCGCTAAAACCGAAGTCATAAACCGCATAGCTGAAGAAATCAAACGCGCAGACATAGACAACCTCGTCATTGTGCATGGCGGCGGAAGTTTTGGTCACCCAACCGCGCAGAAATACGGCATCCAAGACGGATTAAAAGAGCCCTCGCAAAAAGTCGGCTTCTCCGAAACCCACCACGTAATGACCGTTCTTAACGGGTTAATCATGGACGCCCTTGTGTGGCATGAGCTTCCTTCCCTAAGCATCACCCCCTCCACATGCACCATGACCGAGAACGGCAGAATCAAGTACTTTGATGACACCGTTCTGTGCACCTGCATGAAAATGGGGTTTGTACCTGTCCTTTACGGCGATGCTGTGTTGGATGAGAAGATGGGATTCACGGTGCTTTCCGGCGACCAGCTGGTTGCTTATTTGGCGGTTAAGCTGAAGGCAGAAAAAATCGTCATAGGCGTGGACACCGACGGCTTATATGAAGCCGACCCCAAAGTGGACAAAAACGCCAAGCCCTACTTGAAGCTGAACTTGGACCAGCTTAAGCGGGTGCAGGCAAAAATTGGCCAAGCTCAAACCACCGATGTGACAGGCGGCATGGCAGGAAAAATCGCCGAGTTAATCCCCGCCGTCGAAGCAGGCGTCTCCGTCCAGATAATTAATGCGACCCGCAACCTCCGCGTCCTGAGGGGTCTGACGGGGGAACGCATTGAAGGCACCATCATAACAAAGGCATAGAGGTTTAGTGTTGGCTGAGGAAACACGAAAACGCAAAGCAGAACACATAAAAATCTGCCTTGACGACCGAGCTCAAACCAGAGATGCCACCTCGGGTTTTGAAGACATCCACTTCGTACATAAAGCACTGCCAGAAATCAGCAAGGAACAAATCGACACCTCAGTCAACGTGTTTGGGCATAAATTCAACGCACCCCTAATTGTCAGCGCCATGACGGGAGGAACCCCCGAAGCAGAAAAAATCAATGCAAACATTGCTCAAGCCGTCGAACAATTAGGGCTGGGCATGGGGGTTGGAAGCCAACGAGCCGCCATCGAAAACGCCGAACTGGCAGAAACCTTCAAAGTTGCCCGAAAAAAGGCGCCAACCGCATTTTTGATAGCCAACATCGGCGGCGTGCAGTTGGTTCATGGCTACGGCGTAAAAGAAATCAAAAAAGCCGTGGAGATGATTGAGGCTGACGCAGTGGCAATTCACTTAAATGCATTGCAGGAAGCGGTTCAGCCTGAAGGACAAACCAACTTCGAGGGCATCCTAGCAAAAATCGCCCAAGTTGCCGCGGAGTTGGATGTGCCCGTCATCGTAAAGGAAACAGGCTGCGGAATCGCCTCCGAAGAAGCACATAAACTTGAGGTGGCAGGCGTCGGGGGAATCGACGTTGGCGGGTTGGGCGGAACCAGTTTTGCCGCAGTTGAATACTTCCGAACGGAACAGAAGCAAAACAGTTTAGAGCGGTTTTTAGGGGAAGCCTTTTGGGATTGGGGCATCCCAACTGCGGTGAGTTTAGCAGAAATCGCGCAAACCGTTGAAATTCCCGTTTTGGCTTCAGGCGGATTACGTTACGGCTTAGACATAGCTAAAGCGTTGGCGCTTGGGGCAAGCTTAACGGGGGTTGCTCAACCAGTACTGCAGACCGCAGTGAAAGGCGCCGCGGAAACAGAGAATTTGTTGGGGATTCTGGTTGAGGAATTGAAGAATGTGATGTTTCTGGTGGGCGCCCAACGGGTTGTGCAGTTAACGCATAGACCTCTTGTGGTTACGGGCAAAACAGCCAGCTGGCTTCAGGCAAGGGGTTTTGCGGTTGAAAGTTACGCACAAAGAGGCGCATAGGCACATGAATATTGAAGAGTTCCTCGCCGAGAAGGCACCACTAATAGACAAAACCATCGAGAAATATATCCCCCGAGAATTTAGTCAAAACGCAATCTTATTTCAAGTTGACCCTCCAAAATACGGATGCAACGAACAAACCCTAAACGAAGCCATCGCGAACCCCATTTGGGATATGCTGGACCGAGGCGGCAAACGGTGGCGTCCCGCGCTTTTTCTGCTTATCTGCGAGGCGTTAGGCAAGAAGTTGGATTCGTGTTTGGATTTTGCCATCATCCCCGAAGTGGTCCACAACGGCACGCTTGTCATCGACGACATCGAAGACTCGTCTGAAGCGCGCCGAGGAAAACCATGCACCTACAAGATGTTTGGGGTAGACATAGCGGTGAACGCGGGAAATGCCATGTACTATTTGCCGTTGGTGCCGTTGATGGAGCAGAAAAGCAGCCTGCCCGCCAAGCAGCTTGCGGACGTTTACGAGATTTATGTGCAAGAAATGATTAACCTCAGCATTGGGCAAGCCATGGACATCGCGTGGCACCGAGGCTTAGCCAACGCCGACAACATAGCCGAAGAAGATTACCTGCAGATGTGCGCTTACAAAACAGGCACGCTGGCACGCATGTCCGCCAAAATCGCCGCCGTCCTCTCAGGTGCAGACGAGAAGCTAGTCAAGAAGTTGGGCACCTTCGCCGAAAGCATTGGCGTGGCGTTTCAGATGCAAGATGACATTTTGGATTTAACGGGCGAAGAGTTCGCCAAAAAGAAGGGCGGCTTGGGTCAGGACATCACCGAAGGCAAACGGACGCTGATGGTGATTCGCACCCTCAAAACCGCCGCCCCAGCGGACAGGCAGCGGCTAATCGAAATTCTTAAGATGCATACGTCGGAGCAGGCGTTGCGAGATGAAGCCATTGGCATCATTGCTAAAAACGGCGCTGTGGAGTACGTGAAGAAGAAAGCGGATGCCATGGTGGAGGAAAGCTGGAAAGAAGTGGATGCGCTTTTGGAAGCCTCTGAGGGCAAGGAAAAATTAAAAGCCTTCGCAGAATTCCTCATTAAGAGAAGCATCTAACTTCACGAGCGAAAACCGTTATGCTAAAAGACAACATCGAATTAAGGGAACTTATCCGCAAAACTGCCCTGCTCAACGCCGTACAGCATGGAGGCAAAGCCCAAGCGGGTCCGATTGTGGGGAAACTTTTGGGCGAAAAAGCTGAACTACGCAGCCAAGCCAAAGAGCTCACCGCCGTAATCAACGAGGTCTTAGCCGAGGTTAACAGCCTGCCGGTGGAGGAGCAGAAGCGCATTGTAGCAGAGAAGTGGCCTCAGACCAAGGAGAAAAAGAAGGCTGAGGAAGAGAAGCATCTGCCGCCGCTACCTAACGCAGATAAGTATGAGCATGTGGTAACGCGGTTTTCGCCCAACCCCGACTGCGTGCTGCATTTGGGTTCTGCAAGAGCCATCGTTTTAAGCCACGAGTACGCCCGCATCTACAAAGGCAAATTCGTTCTGCGCTTTGAAGATACGGACCCGAAGGTGAAAAAGTCCAGCTTGGAGTTTTATGGCAAAATCCGCGAAGACCTTGCATGGCTAGGATGCGTCGGCGATGAAGAGTACATTCAAAGTGACCGCGTACCCATCTACTATGAGTATGCAGAGAAGCTTCTGGCAGGAGGCAACGCGTACGTTTGCACTTGTGTTCCTGACGAATTCAGGGAGAAAACCATCCAGCAACAACCCTGTCCCTGCCGTAGCCTACCGCCTGAGGAGCAGTTGAAGCGTTGGAACTGCATGTTGGACGGGACCTACGCGGAGGGAGAAGCTGTGATGCGGGTGAAAACTGACCTGAACCACCCCAACCCCGCTGTAAGAGACTGGCCTGCCCTTAGGGTCATTGATACGCAGACGCATCCACATCCCCGAGTGGGCAGCAAATACCGCGTCTGGCCCCTCTACAACATGGCAGCAGGGTTAGACGACCATCTGCTGGGCATAACACACATTATCCGAGGCAAGGAGCACCTGACCAATGGGGTCCGGCAGAAGTTCATGTACAAATATCTGGGCTGGGAGTACCCCCAAGAAACCCATTATGGTAGACTCAAAATCACAGGGGCGTTCCTAAGCAAATCAAAGATTATTCAGGGCATAAAGGACAAAGAATTCACAGGCTTTGATGACCCGCGGCTTGCAACCTTTGCTGCCCTAAGAAAACGGGGCATTACGCCTGAAGCGGTCAAGAGGATGATTATTGATGTTGGACCCAAAACTGCCGACGTTACGTTAAGCTGGGAGAACCTGTACGCGTATAACCGCAAAATCCTTGACCCCCAATGCGACCGTTACTTCTTCGTGGCTGAACCCGTCAAGCTCAAAGTGAAAAATCTGCCGAAGGCGTTTGATGTGAAGCTTTTGTTGCATCCGGAGCACCCCGAAAAAGGCGTCCGCCAACACACCATAACCCCAACCGGCAAAGACAGCGCCGCAGAGTTGTGGATAACCAAAAAAGACGCCGCAAACATGACGCAGGGCAAAGTGGTCAGGCTTATGGAGTTGTTCAACGTTCAAATCGAAAACGCAACGCCCGATTGTGTGGAAGCGGTTTTCTTAAGTGAATCCTACGAACAAGTCCGCAAAGCCAAAGCTCAACTTATCCATTGGATAGCGGTCGGTCAAGAGTTCCCCTGCATTGTAGTGATGCCTGACGCGTCAAAGGTTGAAGGCGTTACGGAGGATTATTGCGAAAAGTTAAAGCCAGACACTACAGTACAGTTTGAGCGATTCGGATTCGTGCGTGTGGACGCCGTAGCGGGCACGTTGACAGCGTATTATGCGCACAAGTAACTGAGGGAAGCCGATGCGTAAACAGAAAAAAGTCATAATCTGGCCGGTATATTTTGATGCGGGAAAAACCCGAATGAAGGGACGCCGCGTCGCCAAAGACTTAGCGGTGCCTTCGCCAAAAGTTGCCGAAATTGAAGAAGCTGCTCTACAACTTCGCTTGGACCCTGAGCTGGTTCCCAACAAAGGCTACCCCAAGACCCCTTGGAACAGGGCAGGCATGGTACTGGTGGAAAAAGACGGCTCCAAAGAACAAGTCATCAACCGCCTTGCCCAGCAGGTACTGAAAACCCGAAACGAAACCCCCAAACAAAAGCGCTAGCTTCTTCTTTTCTTCTATCTTGTTTTGTCTCGTTTCTGCTAACCTATTTGGATGCTATTAGAAAATCGATGCAGAACCTATAGAGGGGTAGAGGTCTGTCAGGACATAGCTGACCTACCAAAAGGCGAAAAAGACCAACGGATTTAAAATGGAAAAGAGGCGGTTTAGGCTTTTGCTTCTTTGCCGCCGATGAGAATGGCGTTTATTATGCCATCGTTGCCTGGGCGGCTGGTCACTTTTGCCATGCCTAAACTGGTTTCGATTTCGGCGCCTTTGGTGATGACGCCTCTGCGGTTGTAATCTACGTTAGCGGGGTTACGCACAACACGCAGTATCTGCGTTTTTTCTGTTTTGCCGCTTTTCACGTCGGTGACGGAAGCGTATTTTTCAGCCAAGACTTTCAGTTTCTTGTTTCCGCCATAACCGCGGCTGATTTTGCGTTTTGGTTCGCCAAGGATGGTTTCCGCTGCAAATTTGCCGTGTTCAAACTTGCGTTTTATGCGACAAATCCGTTTTCTGCCGCCAGTGAGCTTCTTCTTGTGTAAATTTCCATGCCAAACGGACATTTCAGTTTCCCTTTTTGACTGTTAAGTTCGAGTATTCCTCTAAGAACAGCGGTTTTAAATATAAACGTATCCGTTGCTAAGTTTGCCGTTCATCCTTTAAAGCGTCCCCAAATATGCGTTTAAGCTCCCGCTTCATAGAAGCAGTGTCTTGAGTTAACCCAAAATAGTCCGAAAAGTAATCCGTAGTCTTAAGCACAATGCTGCGTCCGTTGCGTTCAGGCGCCACCAACCCCATGTCCTTAAGCATTTTGATGTGCCCATACGCGTGTTGACCCCGCACTTCAATGACACGTTTAGAAGTAATCGGCTGACGATAAGCAATGTAGCTAAGCGTCTTTAGCGGACCCGAAGACAGCAACGGACGATTCACCAACTTCTTCACCAGCGGCGTAAACTCAGCCTTCACCTGCATCACATACCGCTCATCCTTAAGCCGCAAAATCTCCATTGACGTATTGCGAGAAGCATACTCAACCCGAAGGTCCTCCATAAGCGTCTCCGTTTTCTTCTTTGACCGCGTCGTAATAACCGAGCAAAGCTCGTTAAGGTCTAAAGGTCGCCCCGCAACATACAAGGCAGCTTCAAGCATAACCAAATTATGCTTCCGACGCTCCTCTGGATCCACGGTTTGCTGCGGTTCCTTAGGTTTAGCCTCCGAAGCCTCAGCTTCAGCCTGCTGCACTTTCACTTCAATGTCATCAGAGGTCTGGTTTGCCGCTTGGTTGTTTTGCAACTTTCAAATTCCCCACTGCTATGTATATTTCCTCTGTTTCTTCATCCTGCCACAAACGCACCAGCCCGTCCTGCGCAAGAAACAGCAAAAGAATGAACGTGCGGACAGCTTCAATTCGAGGCACCCCCCTGATTAAGTTAGAAAACTGGATAATACCCGCGCCTTTGACGAGCTCCAACAAGTGCGCGTACAGCTTATCCATCTGCGTTTCAAGCTCAGCCATGAATTTGTCAAACTGCGGCATCAAATCCGAAGCCTGTGGAAGAACAGGTTGAGCCACCACTCGGTCAATGTTGGGCAGTTTTTCTCCTTTGAGCACTTCATCAAGCACGTCAAGCAAATGCTGAATTGTTGTGGAGGTTAATTCGTGGCGCAACGGCAAAAACAAGGGCGGCGGAACAAAATCTTTGGAGACCTTGGGTGGCGCGGGAGGCTCCTGCAAAGTCAACAGAAGCTTAGATTTCATCAAGTAAATAAGTGCGGAAGAGTCTAACGCGACCCCTGAGGCGCGAAAATCAATTTTTCCCATATGCTCCATTTCGGAAAGAAACTGCCGCAGCAAGAAAGCGATGTTTATGCTCCAAGGGGTAAGCTTATCCAGCCGGCTAATGTCGAAGAGTATGTTGATTGGGGGACGCAGGTAGAAGGGTTTTCTTGGGGTTTTCTCGGTCAACGGGCTGCCTCCATAAACTTTGCGGACAAAACGGCTGAAACACCGTTACGTTCATAGACACCGTAAACTTTCTGGGCTTTGTTCACCATTTCAGGCTTAAGGGTAACCACAATGAACTGGGTCTTGTCGGACTCCTCCAAGAAGAGTTCCCCAAGCTTGGTGGTGTGAAAAGCATCCAAGTGAGCATCCACCTCGTCAAACACGTAGAAGGAGGCAGGGGAAAACTCTTTGATTGCAAAAATGAATGCAACCGCCGAAACTGAACGTTCCCCACCGCTGGCACCACTTACGACGATGCTGGGTTTGTTGGGGAACTGCACAATCATGTCTATACCACCGACAAACGGGTCATCGGGTTTTTCCAGCTTGAGCGAAGCGTTTCCGCCGCCTGTGAGCTTATCAAAAAACTTTGTGAGGTTGGTGTTGATTTTGGCAAATGCATCCAAGAACACTTTGCGTTTCTTGGCTTCAATCTGGTCCATAAACTGCACGATTGCCTGTTTTTCCCGCTCCAACTCGTTTAGCCGCATCGACAACTCGCGGTATCTGGAGATTTGTTCGTCATAGTGAGCCAGAGCCAACTGGTTTACAGCACCGATTCGGTCTAACTCAAACCGCATCATCTGAATGGTTGTCTGGGCTTCCTCGACTTGTTTCTGGGTTGACTCCAACGGCGCATCATAGTTAAGCTGCCGAAGCTGGTTTTGGTACTGGGTAAGCTGCAACCGCGAAGTCTGGACACTAAGCTGCAGTTGATTAAAAAGCTGTTCCGCCTGCTCATACTCTGTATCCAAAGAACGCAGCTCAGCGTCGATAGAGTCAATCTGGGAGGTAAACTTCTTTGAGTCCTCCTTGGCGGAAAGAACAGCCTGCGAAAGCTCCACACGGTTCTTGTCAAGCTCATCCAACTCCTGCTTTAACGTTTCCCGCTCTTGGCTTGCTTCAGCAACTTCTTTTTCCACCCGCCGCTGCTGCTGTTCCAGCTTTGAAATTTGGATTTTGCTGTTCTGATAGCCCACCCGCAGCACATTGTCAAACTGGGACTGACAGGTGGACAGTTCGGTTTGGATGGAGCCAAGTTTTTGCCGCAGGGTGTTCATTTCTTCGCCGATGGTTTCTCGCTTCACCTCCAGCTCCTGAATGTGCCCCACATCGGTTTTGCGACGAAACTCAACTAATTCAACTTGGAGCTTTCCGATGCCTCTTTTGATGGCGTCGCGCTCCACTTTGAACAGGTTCATGCGACCTTTTTCCACTTCAATTTCTTTCTCAATGCGTCCGCGGAATTTCTCGACGCGACGCAGGCTGATTTGGTTGCGTTTGACGCTGCGTTTAACGCGGATTATTTCCCTGTCCAAGGTGGCTATGACTTCGGAGAGGCGGGTGATTTCGATGCGGGAACGGGTGATTTCCTCTTCAAACGAGGCGATGTCGTTTCCCCGCTGGGTCAAGTGTGTTTGAAGGGCTTTGACGGCTTCATCTAGGCTTTTGATGGCGTTTTCGCTGGGGATAATCTTGGAGAAATCAAGAGGCGCACGATAATAGCCGCCTTCAAAAGCTCCAGGCTCATAAAGGTCCCCATTCACCGTGACGGCACGGTACCCTTGCGTGGATAGCGCGAACCCGGTTTTGTCGTCTGCAACCACCACCGTGTCGCCAAACACAAAGTTAGCGGCTGCCAAGTGCTCTTTATCGCACTTCACAAACCCCGAAGCAACCCCGATTACGCCTGAACGGGTAGGCGCTTGAAGCTCCTTCGGGTTAGAGGCACTTTGCAGGGGGATTATTTTGATTCTGCCCAGCTTCATTCGGCGCAGCGTTTCAGTGCAGGTGAAAGCGGAGTCTATGTCTTTGACCACTAAAGCATCCATCCACCCCGTGGACGCGGCGTCCAACGCCTTCTTGAAGCTCTTGTCAATTTTAATTAAGTTTCGAAGGCGACCATAAACGCCCACAATAACGCCCAAGTCACCCAACTCTTCAATGCTGCGAAGGGCTTTTTCTTCCGCCGCCACCGTTTCAGCAAGCTCCCGCTGAGTCGCAAACTCGATAACCGCTTCCTTGGCAGAGTTAGCAATTTTGCCCGCTTCGGTGATTTCCCGCTCCGCCGCCTCCTTTTGTCCCAGCCGTTTCTCGATGGTTTTCTCCAGATTTTTAAGCTGAAGCTTCTGCTCCTTCTGGACACTGTCCAGTTCAGAGAGAGATTTCTCCACTTCAGCCAAAGTGGCGGTGAAGCGTTCTTTGCGCGCGCTTAACTCACGAAGCCGACCGGAACTGGCTTTGATGAAGGTTTTTCCTTTGGTAAACTCCGAACGCAAAAACGCCAACCGTTTGTTGTGGTTTTCAATTTGTTGTTCGATGTCGCGGGTTTTCTGGCTGTTTTCTCCCAAGTTAGCCCACAACTGAGATGTTTCCTGCGCCAAAGCTTCATGCTCAGCGGATTTCTCGTTAATTTGCGTTTGCAGACCTTCAAAGTCAACGCGGTATTTTCGGATGCTAAGACGGTTCTGCTGGATTTCGCTGCGTATGTTCTGGTACTGCTGCAGGTTGTTTTCTTTTACTTTCGTAAGGCTTTCTATGCTGGCTTGCCCAGAACTTACCTTACTGTTGAGTTCGGTTAATTGAGATTTCAACTCGCCGATGCGAATCTGCACCTTCATCACCTGCGAGCCGCCGTCTTCAACGATTTCGCTGCTGAGCCGCCGCCATTCGCCTTCCACTTCGCGGCGTTTGGTTCGAGAAGCTTCACGGAGTTCTTTGAGTTTGTCGGCTTTGGTTTTGGCTTTTTCTGCTTGAACGGTGGCTTCTTCGACTTTTTTGGTTAGTTGGATGATTTCGTGGCTGATTTTGATGGCTTCAAACTTTTTAATTTCTTGGTGAATGAAGTTGGAGCGCTGCAGCTGGTTACGTTCGCGTTCGAGGTCGTCTAGCCGTTTCTGCACTTCGTCGATTCTGCCCATGGCGGTTCGGATGGCGATGTCGGCGGTTCGCAGTTTCTCTTCTGCGCCTGCTTTCTCCGCATCGTACTGCCCGATGCCGACAAGGTCTTCGATGATTTTGCGTCGCTCCAGCGAGGTTAAGTCGGTTAAGCGTGTGATGGTGCCTTGGGGGATGATGTTTTGGCTGGCGCTGCTGACGCCTGCAACCGACAAAATCTCCAAGATATGTTGGCGGCTTATGCGTCTGCCGTTGAGTCTGTAGACGCTTTGTCCGTTGCGGTAGACTTCCCTGCCGATGGTTACTGTTGTTGTGTCTACGGGCATGATGCCGTCGGAGTTGTCAAATTGGATGAGAACTTTTGCCATGCGAGATTTTTCTAAATGGGCTTTTTCGCTGCCGTGAAAGATGAGTTTGGAAGCGTTCTCGGCGCGGAGCCTGCGGGTGCTGAGTTCGCCGAGGCTGAAAAGCAAGGAGTCCATGATGTTGGTTTTGCCGCTTCCGTTGGGTCCAGTGATTGCTGTGAAGCCCTTATCTAGGTTTACTTTAACGGTTTGCGGTCCGAATGACTTGAAGCCTTTCAACTCAATTCGTTTAATGTAGGGCATTCACATTGCGCTCTCTATGTCTGTGGAAGCGTTGCAACTTGTTAGTTAAACAATTCCATTGAATTCTTATAAAAGCTTATTCAATATGCTAGTTTATGAGTGTTTAAGGAGAATCTGCTTCCTGCTTTTGCTTGCAAGTAAAGTTCATTAGACAAATTCTCGGCAAAACCACAAAGCCAAAAAAAGAGAAAAGGGAGGCTTGAGTTGATTTATTTGCGTTTTCTGATAGCAAGCGCCGTTGCCACTGTAACAATCACAATAACTACTACACCGATTGCGATGTATGTGGCGGTAGGCGCTGCGCTTGTGGGTGGCTGTTCGGCTTGGGTTGGTAGAGGCGACTGCGTTGCCATCGGTGAAGGGGTAACTTGAGGCGACGTAGTTGACGCATCTGACGGAGGCGTAGAGGCAACAACTGCAACTGAAGCTAAACAAACGCCTAAAGCACATTCGGCTGACGATGCCCAGTAAGATTCGGACCCCTCAAAGCTTGCCTTAATCGTATATGCCCCTTCCACGGGCGGAGTCCAAAGGGTCTTGAACAAACCAGCTGCATCGCTTGTGACTATGCCGATATCGTGTGAGTTGCTGTTAGAGTCTATGGCTGTTAAATGCACTTCGACACCTGTAGCGTTGTCTGGTTTTTGTTTCTGCATGTTGAGGTACTCCATCCAGCTTGACATGCTTTCGTCAGATATTGCGGGTGTGTCTGGCTGAGCTGGGGACAGGTCCGTCACGGTTCCTGATATCAGAACAGGCTGACCTTTAGGAACCAAAGTCTGCGGCGCCGTCACTGTAACAGCAGTCTTCCCTTTGCCAAAACAATAAAGCTGATTATCGTATCCATTAACAGCCAGAAGGTATCCGTCTGCTCCAACCGCCGAACCCGCCTGCCACCAGCCGTAGATGCTCCAAAGCAGGTCGCCTGTTTCCCCGTCAATTGCATACATTTCTGACCCTCGGAAGAGAGGTTGCAGGTGAGTGTGTCCGCCGGTAGCGTAGATTTTCAGCCCACCCGTTCCAGACGCGCCGCCTAAGAAGCCTGCGCTGAGCAGTGGCCATTGCCCATAGTTGGTTTCGGTTCCGCTACTGCCCGTGTTGAAATCCCAAAGAAACGCCCCATTGGTCAGGTTTAAGCAGTGCACTGCGCCGTCCATGCCTACCTGATAGATTCTTCCATAAGCAGCAAACAAGGTTCGGAATGCTCCGTACATTGCAAAAGCGTTGGCTGTTGAGTTGATTGGACCCCAAAGTTGTTCTCCAGTGTAAATTGAGTAGCCTATCCAACTCATCGTTTCACCTATGTAGTCGGTGTATATGCCGTCAGCCATTGGTGCAGTTGAGAAGGGTAAACTGGGTTGCGCGGTTCGGTTTAGTGGACCCCAAAGCACGTTGCCTGCAGTTGATGGGTCTACGCTTACGCCCATGTCTTGGGCTATGTATAAGCCGTTTTCAGATATCTTTGCTCTTAGAATTGCAACTTCACCGTTAACTCGGTAAATACTGGGGTTCCCAGCCATCTCGGGCACAGTTACATTCCATTGTATTCCTTTGGTCCAGTCTAATGTTTGTCCTTGGGGTGGACGCCAGAGCCAATAGTTGTTGCCCGACCAGAGGTTAGGCATGTTTGCCCAGATTGCCAAACTCGAGTTCCACATCGCAAACCAGTGTCCTTGGTTGCTGAAGAAGTACGCGAGCATGCTGCCGTCCTGTGCAAATTCAATGGTGCCACGTGTTGACGCGTTGGCTAGGTCCAGAATCCAGTTGCCCGTGTAAGCATCGTAAAGGGTGTAGGTGGTTCCCGACGTTGACCACAAGTAAGGGATGCCTCCAAACTGGTTAGGGGATATGTAGTTGTAAACTTGACCATAGTTTATGGTGATGTTCTGGTACCAGATTTCTTCTCCTGTACGGATGTCAACGCAGTAGGTTCCGTAGTTAGGTTTAGCTCCGGGGGGTGTCGTGTAGTAAAGTCTGCCCTGAATTATCACAGGTGGCGCGAAGGCTTGCTCATATGACATTCCGTTATAGTAGCTGCCTACTCCGCCGTCAATCGATTGGTCGCCGCCGATTATTCCTCCAAACATTTCAAGGGGCTGCTTCCAGACTATGTGGGCGCTGCCAGGTCCGGTTGTGTAGGGATTGAAACCGCCTCCTTTGTAGTAGTAGCCTTGGCTTTGGTTGTATCCGTTGGGTGAATACCAGTTCCCCGAGATTGTCCACCACTCTCTGTTTTGTCCTTCTATTGGGCGCTCCCAGTAACCTGTTGGAAGAGGGGTACTGGGTATGTCGGCTACTGGTTCTTGCTGAACTCGAAGTGCCACGATGCTGCTTGTGCTTGGCTTGTAGACATCGCCTATTGATGCTAAACCGGTGGTTCCGCCGGGCTGGGGGTTCTCGTTGGTGATTGTATAGCCCGGAAAGCTTGCTTGGAAGTAGTAGGTGCCAACTGCGTCGGGCGTGAAAGAAGTGTACCCGTTTCCAACAGGGTCAGAGATTACTGGCCCTATTGCCTGTGTGGTACCGTCGGGCTTGGTGACTTCCACTGTGAAAGGCCATCGGTCGCCGTATGCACCAACTGCAGTGGGGGGCACGTAGTTAAGCCAAAAGACCACCCAAGTAGTTTGACCGACTCCAACGACGTCAGGTGAAACAACTGCATACGTCCATGTGTCAAAGGTCCATTCAGGCGTGTGTGCTACAGTTGCTGAAGGAATTGCCGCTAAAGGCGAGAGAATCAACAGAAAAAGCAACAACGTCGCCAGCCTCGAATGATTGGACTTAATCGAATCCTTTGCAGATTTGTCTAACATTTTCATCCTCATCTCTCCATAATTTGCAAATTTTAAGTTTTATCACAGTCACTATTTAACACTTTCCAAAAAACAGCTATCAAACATTAACAAAAAACCAACAGAAAATTAACCAAGTGAACAAACGGTAACCAAGCCTTGATAGAGAACACTGAGACAACAGGAAAATAATTAATACTCCGCTGTGAAAGTTGTTTTTAAAAAGGTGGCGACCAAATGAGCTTTTTCAAGTTAGGCATGGACAGCATCCAAGAGTTTTTGGTACTTGCCCTAATGTTAGTCTTCATCTTCGCCGTTATGTACTCAGGCATGGACTGGACATACAAAATAGGCATCGGAGCATTAGTGCTCACGCTAGTTTTCGTGTCAAGCTTAGCCAACCAAGCCATAAAGCAGCAACGGGAAGAAGAAAAGAAAAGACTACACCAATAAACACCAAAGCATCAAATTGCTTACAGAGCAAAACACACTGATTGCGCACGGAGGAGTAAGCAAACAGAACCTAAAAATGCAGGTCCTGTTGAACCGACCGCAAATCCTGAAGGGTTCGGTCAAGGTTCTTCTTGAGGCCACCCAAGTAAAGGTACTGTTTTCGAACCCCCTTCTGAACAAGCCCTGCAGCCAGAAAACCAGCCCCCACAATTTCTCCTACAGGCGACGGGTCAGGAAACATTATGCAGGCTACCCCAATTTTTATCAACCGAGATTTGTTGCCTTCCAGCCACAGCTTTTTGGCATCCGCCACGACCTGTTTAGTGCCCCTTACCGCAAAGAAGAGGTCTTTTCCGCTTTCGCTTAACTCGTTTGCAGCTTGTACGGTAGTTTTGGCTTGTTCCATGCTCATAAAATAACCATCCATGTTTAGAAGGGGGTTTGGGTGAAAAATACTTTCTCAGAATAAAGAGCACCAGCTCGGGGTTATTGCCAAAAAAGAAACGACAAAATTAGGTCAGAACTCGAAACTTCGTCGCACTGGATAGAGCCAGCTTGAAACGTATTTGTCAATTACTCAGCCCCTAAACAGGAACAAAAAACGCGGAACAGAATTCTTGTCAAAAAAATATTCATCAAAAAACCCTTAAAGGATACAAAGCTCAACCTTCACGGGGTACGAAATGCAAAAAAAGGGTGCATAGGCGCTCCTTGCGGCTCTGGCTTTTTCGTTGCTGGTGCGTGTTTTGCCCAGTGACAATTAACATGCAGATTACGTCAACTTAGGGACAACAAACTTTGCTCCCTTCTTAGGTGAGCCAAACGTCCAAGCCGAACCTGACAACACAAAGCCAACAATCAATGCATCATCAACTCCGTCGCCCACGCAATCACCATCCGACTCTTCCCCTACACCAAACGCACCTGCGGAGTCATCAGCACCGCCAACCTTGACTCCACCGACCTCAACCACAGAACAACAACAATCCACCGTCCCTACCCAAACACCAGAATTTATCCCCGCCGTAACTGCCACCCCAAACCCAACGCGGGATTTGTACCTGAAGAAATCTTCGCCGTAATCGCAGGTTTCGCCGTGTTAATCGCCACTTTATCCGCTGTTGTGGTTGTACTGCTGCGAAAAAAATAGTTATCTTTCGGGGTTTGCAGGCTCCAGCCAGTTCCGCGACTTGAAAACATCTTTGCCCCCCACCTGAAGCGTCAAAGCATCTTTTTGCGGGCACATCTCTACACAACGCAGGCAAAGCATGCAGCGGGATTCCGTTACGTCGCCACCCTTCTTTTCATACATTTGGGTGGCTTGGGTGGGACAGACACGTTTGCATATGCCGCATTTGGTGCATTTTTCTTCGTTTTTGTGCAGTTTGGTTAGGGCAATTTGCTTAAACGGCGTAAACGTACTAAAAAGCGCTGTCAAGGCGCCTAAGGGGCAGATGCGGCACCAGAACCGCCGGTACGCCAAGGACAAGATGGTTACGATTATGAGGACGGCTAGGTTTATGGAGGTTATGTAAAAGCCGCTTATCCAGAAGGGACCATAGGTTATTTGGGAAACGTAGTCAAAGTTCATGCTGCCCACGGCGCATTCCGCCAGCACACATAGGGGACGCATGGGGCAAACCAAGCAGAAGGGCTCGTTGATTCTGCCCACGATGCCTGCTTCGGTGCCTAAAGGTCCGCCCGGCGTGGTTCCGGGGATGAGCTGGGTGCCGAAGATGGCTTGGGAGCCGAAAATGACGCTTAAAATCAGAAAAACAGCGATGATGATGTATCGGAGTTGCCCAAGTTGCGTGTTGTTTTTCTCCGAGAGGGTCAGGTGTCGGCGGCGGAAGAGTTTTCGAACATGAGTAAGCAGGTCCATGTATAAACCGAAGGGACACAGCCACCCACAGAAGAACCGCCCCAACACAAGCGACATGACTATGAGCAAGCCGAAAACGATGGCTAATTTCTCCAAACCCGACGTAGAGTAAAACACCGCATAGCCACGTTGGAAATCCCAGAACGGGAAAATATAGGCTTGAATTTGCCAGAGAGGGCAGGTTACGGTTCGCCCGTTAGAGTAGTAGCATGCAAGGATGGGAACGGAGAGCCCGTCGGGAAACTGGTTGCCAAAGAATTCTGTGCCGATTAAGCGGTCGCGCGGTGAAGGACCCAGAGGCGCCCAAAGGGGCATATTGAAGGGACCTAAAAGCAACCCCATGAAAACTGCAATGACTGCAGCGGTTTGGATGAAGAGGCGAAGGTTGCTGACGTTTTTGGTTTTGTTTTTTGTCAGCCGTAAAATACCAACAACGCCAATGACCACTACTGCCACAAAGGCAAGCACGATGATGATGTCAGAGGTTGCAGGGGGCATGTTGGTTTTTCCTTAGCGGTATGAATTGGAGAATGTTGGTTTATTAGCTTATCCAATAGCCACCTCAGCGGGCTGCTTTTTCCAAGGACGGTATACCGCGACACCTAAAACCACCACCACCGCAACCAGAACTGCCGTTGTTATGGCTACAGAATGTTGCTGGTAAAACGGTTGGTCTGAAGCGTCGGCGTTGCCAAATGAGGATGGTAAACGGAAACAGATTACGCTGACAGCACAGTTGCTGGGTGCGTCGGTTACGGTTACAGTTTGGTCAGGCGAAAGTGTCCAGCCTTCGTTTTCGCCAAAAAAGTCTTCGTTGAAGGTGACGCCCCATTCGCCGCCCGTGAGGTCCAAACCGAAGTTAAAAGTTTGAGTGCCCTGCCCAGTAACCGTATAGGTTAAAGATGCACCTCTAAGGGTGGAGTCTGAGGATGCCGTGTCGAAAGTTTCGCATGTTAAAATTGTGACCTCAGAATTAACAGCAGAGACTTTTAGTTGTTCGACAATTCGGGAACTGTTTAAGCTCAGGTTTGTAAAAAGCCAAACGCCGTTTTCCAAGGTTGCTTGCGTGTAGGTGCCGTTTGTACCAAAGCGGATGGCTCCGTTTTGCTGGGGTATGCCGAAATTGTCTGCGGTTGTGAGGTTTTTTGGTGTTTGTGCAGAAGCAGGGGTACATGTGCATGCCAAGAGAACCGTGAGGATTAGTAAGAGGGGGGTGATGCTGGATGAGAGGTAAGGGTTGTTGGGTGCCATCAAATTTAGCCAACGTCTCGCTAGAACCTATAAGCAGTCAAGCTTTAACCTTTTTGTAATTCCAATTTTCAAGGACGCCAAATGCCTTCAGGGTTGATTGACAAGGCTTTTAAGGGATTGCGGCAGTTGAAGAAACATCCTGAGGAACTAACTGTGAAGATGCGCATACTGAAGTTAACTCCTGAATTTCTCATGGAAAGGCTGCAAGGAAAAAACATAGCCTTAACTGCTAACATTCCAAGCGATACAGAACTGTTAGACATAAAATATGACCTCTTCACAAAACAAGTCACAGCAGTAATCAGAAGCGACAGCTTTGAAGACACCCCAGAAGCCTACCCGATTCCTGAATTTAACTTGACGTATTCAGCAAGCCCTCAACAATCACCGTCGTCTCCGCCTGCACCTTCACCTCAACCAGCACTGACTCCAAAACCCTTAGTGCCCGAGACAAAAACAGCACCGGCAGTAAAACCGGAACCTGAGCCTGAACCAGCCCCTCAAAAACGCGCCGCGCCCCCCGCGCTGGATACCAGCATGACCGAAGAGGAATTTACCGATGAGCAGCGAAAGTTGTTGAACTTTTCAGTTGATGGAGACTTTGTGGTTGTAAAGCCAGTCAGGTTCTTGAAGGGAGAATGGGAAGACATTAACGATGTGGTGCGCAGTTTGGGCGGCAGATGGGTGAAAGGCGACATCATCAGCTACTGGGAAATCCCCAAACTCTAACATCGACGCCTATTTTTTGAGCATTTTAAAGAATGAAAAGCTGTAGGGTGTCAAGGCTCCTTGGGGGAAGTGTTGCATTCGGGGCAGAGGTTTAACCGTGACACCCTAAGCTGAACTTACATGGGGTTCCTGCTTACATAATGATTGTTGCGAAGGGCGATTCGCATATTTGCAAAATCCAGTTAAACACCCAAAACAGAAGATAGGACAACAAGGGTTTGGATTTCACACTAAATCTGGCAAAACATGAATCGCGATGCTTCACAGGTTATCTCAAAACAAAAGTTTCAAACGTTTCCAATAAAACAGTCCCTCAGTTTTCTTCGTTTAGAATAAGCTCAGCCTCGGGCTGAGAGTTCGTGCAACTGGTTTGGGCGATTTCAGCTTGTTCCTCATCAGCGTAGTATTTTTTGAGCCACCGATAGACGCTGTCCAGAATCAGCAACGCAACATTTGCCACTGCCACACCAATCAACGCGAAAACTGCCAAGAAAACAAAATAGTTGTTCAGGGGGTTAGTTAATGACCCATAGTATACACCTGCAGCGGCACCTACTAAGGAAAACATGAACATCCACGTTTTAGGGTTCTCCAAACCAATCGCCTCTACCGCATAGATAGCACGCAGCTACTTTTCTGTTTCTCATAAATCGACTCGGCACTTATTTCTTCTGCATCTTTGCAATAAAGAACCCATTGCTGTGGTGAATATGGGGGTAAAGCCGCTGGCACCTGTCAAAACCTCGCAAGCCAGGCAACCCCATCTTTGGCGTTATCTCCACTAACTCAAAGTTGGGGTATCGTTGCAGAAAACGCTCTACGATTTCCTCGTTTTCTTCCACAGTTACGCTGCAGGTGGAGTACATCAAAAATCCACCTTGCCTGACTTTGGAGGCGCAGTTGTTAATCATCATCCACTGGATATCCGCCATTTTTTGGATGCTTTTTGGAGAAAGCCGCCATTTAGCTGCGGGAAGCTTGGCAAAAACGCCTGTGCTGGAGCAAGGCGGGTCTAAAACCACAACGTCGGCTTCAACCTCCAAAGGCAACGGGGAACGCGCATCCGCCATTATGGGCTGAGCAATGTTTACCCACATCCGCCCCACTTCTTGCCGCCAAGTCTTAATCCGCCGCTTTGAATAATCAACCGAGTAGATGGTGCCTTGGTTTTGCATGATTTGAGCCAGATAGGTAGTCTTTGCTCCAGGAGCAGCGCAGACATCCAGCACGGTGTCGTTGGGTTTGGGGTTAGCGGCTTCGGTGGCAAAGCAACTGGCTTTGTCTTGGATGTAAAAGAACCCCAACCGGTAACTGTCCAACCGGTTAAGCGGACGCTTAGAACTTTGCACCCTGTAGGTGTGGGTTAAAGGTTCCACTTTCTTTAGCTTGACACCTTCTGCTTCGAGTTTCTGCACGATTTCCTCTTGAGTGGCACGTAGAGTGCTGAGGCGTATGCAAGTTTCAGGAGGCGAAAGGTTCCCGTCTAAAAACGCCTTGGCTTCGGTTTTGCCAAAGAGGTCAAAGCAGTACTTGACAAACCAAGTCGGATGAAAAGTTTGCAAGGCAACTTTCTCTTCGTCTTCCGCTGCTTCGAAGAGAGGCTCTATTTTCTGGGTCAAGAGAAAACCAAGGTAGAGTTCAACTTCACGCAGGGTTTCCCACCCCAAAATGGCGCGTCCCAGCTTGGCGATGTGTTCGGCTTCTTTGAGGTCAAAGCCGCCCCAGTTTCGGGCGACGCGGGTCTGGTAAACGTACAGCCTGAGAAATGCGTGGATGCCAACGGTGAATTCGTCAAGGGTTTTTGGTTTTAGGGTGTTGTTGAGGAATTTGTCGATGAGGTTTCGGCGACGTTCGGTTTCCACCACCAAGCCGTAGCCTAAACGGACTGCGTCGGGGTCGCGGATGCCCAGTTGTTTCACAGTTGTGGCTAGAGCCATGTGTTCGCTGAGTTTTTTGAGTTCTATCCAGCTGAGGGTTTCGATGGCGATGGACCAAGCGTCTTTTAGCAAGTTAATACACGCAGGTTAGAGACGCGGTGCCCCTAATAAGAATATGACGCTGCAAACTGTTTCGTTTAGAGGACCGATTATGCTCGGCAGAAAACTATTCCAGCAGGATTCACCATAATTAATACATTAAACTCAAAAGCCGATTTGGCGGTTTTAATCGATGCAAAGAAGCAAAAACAAAGAACGGATGCCTTTGGCAAAGCTGGTTTCACTGTCGGGAAAAACAGCGCTGATTACGGGAGCAGCTTCAGGCATAGGGAAAGCAATAGCCTACAGGTTTGCGGAGGCAGGCGCAGACTTGCAGCTTGTCGACGTTAACGAAGAGAAACTGCAGGCTTGCTGTGGGGAGCTTTCGAAATTTAACGTGAAAATAAACGCACACAATGTTGACCTCTGCAAAAAATCAGATATAGAACGGTTATGGAGGCACCTTGCGGGAAAGGAACCAGACATTCTGGTTAACAATGCGGGAATTTATCCAATGAAGGATTTTTTGGAGCTTGACGAAGCCTTTGTGAAGAAGGTGATGGACATTAACTTGAACTCGGTTTTGTGGATGTGCCAATGCATGATTAAGACGCGGATGAAACGCGGGGGAGTAATAGTCAACGTAGCCTCGGTTGAGGCAGTTATGCCGTTCAAAGAAGACCTGGTGCCATACGGCTTAAGCAAAGTCGGCGTCATAACCCTCACCAGAGCGCTGGCTGCAGAGTATGGCAGAAAAGGGTTCAGGATAAACGTTTTAGTGCCAGGCGGAATTCTGACGCCGGGAACAAAAAATGTTGCCAAGGAAATTCTCAAATTTAATGTTGGCATAATCCAGTCAGGGTTAGAGTACCGACAAAGATTGCCTATGGGAAGACTTGGCGACCCGGATGAGATAGCGCGTGTGGCTCTGGTTTTGGCATGTGACTTGTCAAGTTATATGCAGGGAGCGCTTGTTGCGGTTGACGGTGGATTCCTCTCTGCGTAGGTACTCGTACAGAAAAGTTCAGTCGAAATGGATAAAGAAAATTGAGGGAAGGTTGCCTGCTTAGGCAAGCAGGTCAATTACTTCTTGTGGGATGAAGAACTCATCTATCTGTGAAGAGTAGACGACGAGTCCGTCAAGGTTGTAGGTTTGCACTTGGTTTCCGTGTGAAACCGTCATGATGTCTTTGCTTGCAGGCAGAGTTGCGGTGACGCCGCCGTTTGTTCGGATTTCAAGAACGGGGTTTGCTGGGTCGTTCATATTGAAGGTCAGTTGAGATGCGGAGTAGACGTCAGAGGCTTTAACGTATAGAGTTTCCTGTGCCGCGGTGAAGTCCAGACCAAGAGCGTCAGAGGCAAGGTATGCTAGTTCGGTGTTGTCGAAGTGCCCAACTGGGGTGTTGCCGTCTGTTGAGTAAGCCCAGAGAGGAACGTCAGAGCCGTCGTGTCCGTGGGTGGTCCAGCCGAAGGCTGTGTAGGCTTCGCAGATGTATTCTGAAATTGAGTAGTAGTCAGTCAGGTCCATGGCTGCGATGTCGTCGTCGGTTATTTCAAGACCCCACCATTCTTGGAAGATTGCCTTGATTTCTGCGTTGTCAGTTACGCCGTCGAGTTTGGTTACTAAGCCTTGAGAGGTAATTTGCATGCCTTTGAGGGGGTTTACGACGTCTTCAACGGTTAGTTTGGTGTAGCTGTGGCCGATTGCGTTGGTGTCTTGGTAGTAGCTGCCTATGGTCATGCCGCCAGTGTTGTGGTCGGGGAATGCCAGGACAAGTGTGTTTCCATCTTGCAGGGCAAAGTTAAGGGCAACGCCGACTGCATCGTCAAAGGCGAGGAAGTCAGTTGCAGCATAAATTGGGTCGTTTGCGTGGTTTGCCCAGTCAACTTGGCTGCCTTCAACCATCAGGAAGAAACCGTTTCTGTTTGCGGACAACAGTTGGATTGCTTGCGAGGTCATTTCGGCTAGTGAAGGTTCTGTTGGAGCGAATTCTGCGCGGTCAATGTCCGGCTGCATGGCATCTGAAGCGAACATGCCCCAGGCTCTTCCGCTGATTAGAGATGTCATGGTTTCTTTGCTGTCCACGAACATGTAACCGCGGTCCATGAGTGTCTGGTAAAGGTTGTCGCCGTCAGTGCGTGAGCCAGTCCAGGTGTCTCCAAAGCTTGTGGTGTAAGTTGTACCTGATGGGAATAGTTTGCTAGCGCCTCCACCGAAGACCACGTCGACTTCGTTGTAGACCATCTGTTCGATGATGTCGTTTTCGTCGCCTCGGTTATAGTTGTGAGATGCGTAAGCGGCGGGGGTTGCGTGGCTTATTGTGCTTGTGGCAATTAAGCCAGTGGATTTACCAGCCAGTTTTGCTGCCTCTAGGATTGTGGCTAAAGGCGCATAGGGGTCCGCGTCAGGGGTGTATCCTGTGAGAAGGTCATTTGTTTTTGGTCCTACGCCAATGAATTTGTCACTTGACTTGTGACCTGACGAAAAGGCTGTGGCTGCTGGCGCGGAGTCAGTAATTACGGAGTCAGTCATGAATGTGGAAACGGAGCCAGTGGCTATTCCATCAACATTCAACGCTGAACCTTTGTACCAGCGTGCAACGGTCTGAGTGCCCAAAGAGCAACCGTCAGGAACCAAAACGATTACGTTCTTGATGGATTGGTCAGGTGTAGTTTGGGTTGTTGAAAAAGCTGGAAGTGCAAGTGATGAAACGGTCATAACTGCAACCAGCATAGCAACAATCACGATTTTGTGTTTATTTTCCATTAAATTTTTCCCCACTTCTGTTGACTTAGAATCTCAAGACCCAAGTCAAATCAAAAGTCGGCTGAAAAGCGAATTATAAGTTCTCGACATAGACTATAGGGGGACAAAATAGTTACGAAACAGTATATTGTTTATATAGAAAAAGCAAAAAACGAGCCGCCATAACCCACGAAACAGCCGGGACACGCATTGTTGTTTCCATTCAGAAACAAGGAACATATTTATGTAAGCCCAAAGTTAACTAAATAACAGTGTTTAAATGATAAATTTTGAAAGCCTAATGGGACTAAAAGTCATCACTTCACAAGCTTTTACGTTGGGCGTTGTTAAAGGAGCGCAAGTTGACAAGGAAACTTGGAAAATAACTCACCTCAAAGTGAAACTGGAGGAGGAAGCGGCAAACAAGTTGGGAGTGAAGAAAAGATTCCGAAGCTCCATCGTCTGCCTAGCGGTTGAGAGTGTTAAAGCAGTAGGGGATTTTATATCCATAGGCAAGTCTCTTGACGAATTGAAGGCATCAAACGAAATCATCGAGTGTGAAGAGTAACAAGACTCCGTAGGAAGCCCCCTTTTAGCCTAAATGGCGAGCGCAGTATATCTTTACGGAAGCTTATTAATGAGCCATTAAGGATTATAGGTTAATTGTCTCTTACAAAATTCAAGGTTAATTAGATGCCCCAGAAAAACCTCTTTGACTTCAGTCCACCACCAAAAAAGCCTGTTGCTCAACCCCAGAAAGCGGAAGCCCCGCCGCCTCAACCAAAAGAACATGAGAAAAAACAACACACGCCCCATGTTTATCCTCCTGTAGCCCCCCAAGACCTGCCAGCGTCCTATTTTGTTTCGGCAACCTATGATGGGCGACAAAAAAAGGCGGTCATCAAGCTTTACGAGCCAGAGTCAGGTAAAATCTACTTTTGGTATGACAACACGGGGCATAAGCCGTACTGCCTCACTAACCTGTCGCAAGCTGAACTGCAGAAAATGCCGCGGGTTGTAAAACATGAAGGCTTTGACCACAGCGAATCCATTGAGCTTTTTGACCCGTTGGCTGATAAGAAAACGGTTGTCACTAAAATAGTCACCAACGACCCTTTAGCTGTCGGAGGCAAACCTCAAGGCAGCATACGCGACATCATACCCGAAGACTACCCCAAAAACGCACCCATAGAACCCAAAGTCTGGGAAGCAAAAATAAAGTACTACCAAAGCTACATCTACGACACCCGATATTTACCAGGCATGATTTTTGAAGTCAAAAACGGCAACTTGGTTCCGTGTGTTTTAGATGAAGCGGAGAAAACCATCAGCAACCTCAAGGCGCTCTTCAAAAACGCAACGGATGAGGAATTGGAGTTTGTCGAGGAGTGGGCAAGGCTTATCGAGTATCCTGCCCCCAAGTTTAGGCGGGCAGCCATCGACATCGAAGTGTACGCGCCCTTAAGCACCAGAGTACCTGACTCGCGGGAAGCTGTTTATCCTGTGGTTTGCTGCAGCATCTACAGCTCCGACGGCCAAGAAAAGGTGTTGGTTCTCAGACGCCAAGGGGTAGAAGAAGGCAGCTACCCGATGCCAGAGGGGTCAATTGAGTATTTTGATACTGAAAAAGACTTGCTTACTGCGGTTTTTGACATCTTGTGGGATTACCCGTTTGTGCTAACGTTTAACGGGGACGACTTTGACCTCCGTTATCTGTCGCATCGAGCCGCTAACCTTGGCTTCAGAAAACAAGATGTTCCGATAGAAATCGGCAGACGCGTATGCCTACTCAGAACCGGCATTCACATAGACCTCTACAAGTTCTTCTTCAACCGAGCCATCCAAATTTACGCTTTTGGCAACCGTTACCGCGACGTAACCCTCAACGACGTCGGCAAAGGCGTCTTGGGTCTGGAAAAAATCAAAAACGAGAAAACCATCGGCGAGCTCAGCTACACGGAGTTAGCGGGGTATTGTCTGCGGGACAGCGAAATCACCTACAAACTAACCAGTTTCGAAGACGAACTTGCCATGAAGCTTATCCTGGTGCTCACCCGCATCAGCAGCATGCCCATGGAAGACGTCAGCCGCCAGGGGGTTTCGCGTTGGATTCGCAACTTCATGCACCGCGAACATCGCCACCGAAAAATGCTCATCCCCAACTCGGAAGACATCCTCGCCAAGAAAGGCAAAACCTCCACCACCGCAGTAATTAAAGGCAAGAAATACCAAGGCGCCATAGTTGTTGAGCCCGTGCCTGGAGTGCACTTTAACGTTGCGGTTATGGACTTTCCCAGCCTGTACCCTTCCATCATGAAGGTCTGGAATCTGGGGTACCAGTCAATTCTGTGTCCGCATCCTGAATGCAAAACCAACATGGTGCCCAACACGCCGCATTGGGTCTGCACCAAAGAACGCGCACTTGAAAGCCTGCTTATAGGTAGCCTGCGAGACCTAAGGGTCAGCTGGTACAAGTCCCGAGCTAAAGACAAAACGCTTCCTCCAGAGCAGCGGAACTGGTATGGTGTCGCTCAAGGCGCCCTCAAAGTCATTCTAAACGCCAGCTATGGCGTTTTCGGAGCGGAAAGCTTTGACCTTTACTGCCCACCCGTCGCGGAAGCCACCGCAGCAATCGGCAGACACAGCATCAACCAAATCCTTGACCACGCAAAACAAGTAGGCATCCAAGTGCTCTACGGAGACACCGACAGCGTTTTCCTCAAAAACCCCACAAAAGAGCAGATTGAAGACGTGGTGCACTTCACCGAGCATGAGCTGAAAATGGGTATAGACGTAGACAAAACCTACCGCTACGCAGTTTTCAGCAGCCGTAAGAAAAACTATTTGGGCGTGTTGGAAGATGGCACCGTGGATGTAAAGGGCTTAACGGGCAAAAAGAAACACATCCCAATTTTCATTAAAGACGCGTTTAACCAGATGAAGGCACGCCTCGCACAAGTCAAAAACCCCGCCGACTTCGAGCGCGCCAAAAAAGACATCACCGACATCGTTCGCAACCGATACATGACCCTAAAACGGCGCGAATGGAAAGACATGAACGACCTCGCGTTCAACGTGGTTCTGGGCGAAGAGCTACATCACTATACCAAAACGACGCCTCAACATGTGAAGGCGGCAAAGGTCCTGCAGGCAAGCGGAGTGGAACTTCGAGCGGGAGACCTCATAAGCTTCGTGAAAACCGTCCGCGGCGATCACGTCAAACCCATACAGTTGGCAACCCGAAACGAAGTGGACGTTGAAAAGTACGTTGCGTATTTACACAACACGTTTGACCAAGTTTTGGATGCATTGGGTTTAAACTTCGACGAAATCATTGGACTGACAAAGTTGGAGAGGTTCCTTGCATAACGCTCCGGATGTTTCACGGCAACCAGTTCCCGTTGTTTGGTCCTCCATATGCACCAATATCACCTCTTATGTTCCCCTTGCCAGGTGGAAGCTGGGCATCGTTTAATTGTGGTGAGGGGTCGCCTCCGTCGATCGCTTGTGAGCCAGTTTGCAAGTGAAAGTCCTCTGATGCTGAGTTTGTAAACTGCGGGTCCGAGTTGCTACAATTTTGCATAGAAAGATTGGCGTTACCATTGCCTATTACTCCAACAATCGAATACGCAATTGTGGCGTTTAGTGGGTTATGTGATGATGTTGAGAACAACGTGACGTCTGCCAGTTGTCCGGCGGCCATGTTTCCGTATGCAATATCATTTCTCAGGGTTATTGACGTGCTGGAAAAGTCAGTTGCGGGATTCGGATACCTTTCGTCTCCCCCACCAGCAGTAACAAAAACTGCGCCAGCATTGAAACTCGCATTGTTGTATGCAACCACGTTGTTTCTCAAGTTAATTATAGTTGTTCCGTTAGTGCTTGCTTGGAAGCCCATTGCGGGGAACAGGGTTGCATTGTTGTTGGAAACGATGTTGTTTGTCAGGGTGGCGTTCATTAGACTTTGGTTGCCCCATGCGTAGAGATAAATTGCGCCGCCTCCTAAGCCACTGTTGTGCTGCAATCTGTTACCCTCCAAAAAGATTGTAGTTTGGGAGCCTACGTCTGAGGAGTAGGCTGATAGACCGCCTGCGTCATTAGACAAAGCGGTGTTGTATGAGATGTTGCTTCGGGTCATGTACAGGTATGTTTGGGCGAAATTAGTGTTCAGCCAAATCCCGCCGCCTTCTTCTAGTGAAGTGTTGTTTGTGATTGAACTATTTATGATAGACACCGTTAGATTTGAGCCTGAACTGGACCTGACAGAAATTCCGCCGCCCTTACGTCTGCAGTAATTGTCTGATACGACACAGTTTTCCAGCGTCAAGTGTAGATTTGAAGAATCACCACTTGCGTTGACAGTTACTCCTGCCCCATCAAGTGAACTTCCGTTGGTTAGTGTTAGACATTGAAGCCACACGTTTGCCACACCGAAGGATAGTTGGTTCGAAAACACGCTACTTTGCCGACCACCGTTAATAACGGTGAGGGAACTGTTGTTCTGTTGCGCTGTGAAGTTTTCGTTCCATCCCCCTTGAATCGTTATTGACAAGGCGGTTGTGATAGCAATGTTTTCATTATAGGTACCATTAGCTACACGTATAGTATCCCCATTTTGAGCGGATTGTATGGCTTCTTGGATTGATACATATCCACCGATTCCGCCTACGTTTAAAAATGGTGGTCGGGGAGTGGGAACGGGGCAAGGCTGTAGAGTGAGACTTGGCGAAGGCGTTTGGGTAGGATGTGATGTTGGTTGGCTATTGGAGGGCAGTGAAGATGTAGGTATAGTTATAATTGGTTCGGGTGTCGGTGTAAAAATGTGGGTTGGCTGTGCTGTGGGCGAAGAGACTGTTATTGCTGTCGAAGGCTCAGACTGACTAGGAGAAACTGTTGTATTAGATGGGTCTGAGAAAGAAACGTGAGGTGATGGAGTTGTGCTAGACAAGGCGTTTACATTTGGATATGAAGACTGCTCGCCGTTGTTTAATCCAGTGAAGCCTTGCCAACTTAACACGGCTACAACCGAAGCACAAACAAATACCAAAGTTATAATTACACCAAGGAAGTTGCGATTTCTGGACCCATTTTTAGGGCGTAATCTTAATGCAGCAATTATTCCAGCAACCGCAATACAGCTAATGACACCCAGTGCCAAAGTGAGATGCACGTTATCTAATGATCGTTTGATTGTTTGCGGGGCAGTTGGGGGCGACCAAGGTGGGTACGTCTCGACAGGGGTTTGGCTGATTGTAGGCGAAGGAGTGTTTGTCGGGGTCGGAGTTTGGATTGGTTCAGGTGAAAGCATTGATGTTGTAGATGAAGGTGCCAAGGGACTTTGAATTGGCGTAGAGAAAGTTGTCGTTGGAGTTGTTGATGCTTGAGCGGATGTTGGTGATGTAGATATTGAAGCTGTTTGTGGGGGCACTGGTGTAGGCGCAATCACCGTGGTAGGAGTAACTTTAGGCGTTGCTGATGTTATAGTACTTGGTGGAGCCAGCGTAGGAGTTATGCTTGTATGGGGAGTGGGACCCCCAGTTGGTCGTGGGGTTTCGGCTGCCGTTATCGAAAAGATTACGAAGCAATTAGCTACAATGCCAGTTGAGAGAACCGAAATTGTGGCGTTCCAGTTTCCGGCACTAAAGTCAGAGCTAGCTAAAAACTGGAAAGTAAATTGCCCAGATGAATTTGTGAACATGCCAGATGTTCGAACCAAATCAAAAGGGTCGTACACGAGGATAGTTAACCAAGTGTAATTTTGTGGTTGACCCCCATAGGTAACAACCCCTGTGAGTGTTATTGTGTCTCCGAATTGATAGCTTGCGTTGTCAGATGACGCTGTAACGCCCCATTCAACATCTGCAAAAACGGGAGATACAGCGACAAGAAGAATAAACGAAATAGTGAACACGGTAACAGTATTTCGCTTTAAGTTTGTTAGCAAGCTGTAACGGAACATAAGATATAATTTAGCAATCGTGTTATTAGTTTTATGTACATCAAAGCTGGAAAGGCTCGTGGCATAAAAGAAAAGGAAGAGAGTTAGGGTTGTGTGCCTAACCAACGTTGGATGACGCCCAGTTTCTTAACTGCCCTATACAGAGGGTAACCGATGCCAGTTGCCGCGATAGCGATACCGACAAACACGTACAGGATAGTTGCTAGTTTGGGCAGCTCATACAGGTAGCTTAACATGGCGCCCACAGTGACACCCAAGACTGCTGAGTAAAGCAACGTGCCAGCGATGACGCTACGGTTTCTCAGCTTCCAGATAACCACCGTCATGGCAAAACTGGGAATCGTATTGAGCAAGTCCAGCGGTCCAGCCGTGCTGAAGATGTTTGCTATGAAAACCCCCACCGTGTGCCCAAGAATGCCTGCCCACCCAAAAAGCGGAATCAAGGCAACCATTGCATCGGCAACGCGCACCTGCACCGCACCATAACTTACGGGTGCCAGCGCCACAACCAAGGCAACGTAAACAGCGGCGTAAATTATGGCTAAAGCTAAACTCTTCGTGCTAAATCTGGTGTTCAACGTGCTCACCTGGCGTATTTGCTTGGGTCAGCTACACCTGCGAGTTCGAAGGCTTCTTTACGGCGGCGGCAGTTGCTGCAGAATCCACAGTGGATGGGCTCGCCTTTTTCGGTCCAGTCCCACCCTTGATAGCAGCTGTAGGTGTAGAGGAAGTTGACGCCTAACCCGATGCCTAAAGCCACAACACCATCCTTGTCTACGTCTATCAGGGGAGCAGAGATTTTGTAGCCGCCAAAATGCGTCGCATGCTCAACAAGGCGGTTCATTTCTGCAACAAATTCAGGCGTGTTATCCTTCATCATGACAGGGCCCTCACGGCGGATGCCTATGTACACGTCGTAGATGTCGCGTTGCTGGGTTTTGATGTAGCTGTCTAAGTCAAAGTGTTCTGCATGAGCCAAGCCGATAGTAAGCAGCATCGTATTACGAACCACATCCCACCAGCGGAGAATACGCATCTTCGCTTTCTCAGCATCCCATATGTCCTCTTTGGGGGTCTCAGGCACAGGCGTGTCGTCTTTTACGAGCAGGCTGGTGGAGAGGCTTTTCATCCACGAAATATCAATTTCTTTGTAGGCTACGTTGAAGCCTTTTGACACTAAATCTTCAACGGCTTTCTTGACGCACCAACGTTCCTCTTTGACCATGCGTTGCCCGTAGTCAGCGTTTATGACTAAAATGGGGCTGGCACGGATGACTTTAGCCACGTAATAAAGGGTGGTGACGGAGTCGACCCCGCCGCTGCACATGACTACGGCTTTCCTCATGCGTTCACCCCACCAAAAACGCTGATGAAACAAAGATTCGTTGGATTGAAAACAGTTAGGATAGAAAGCAGAGCCGAAATGCCCTGCTGGATAGGTTGGTTGGTTTGTTTTCGCATTTTTTCTCCTCCGACACCGGGGTTTATTCGCAGCGGAACGGGTGGAGGCCCACTTACCCGCTGACACGTAAGCACGCGCAGGCACGTATTAAAACCTATTGCGGGTAACTCACCAGAAAAAGAGAGTAACAGCCGTTTTAGGGCAAATGTCACGGTTGAGTTAGTAGAAGTATTGGTAGAGAACGCCTATAAAGGTGAAAACAGCAACAATCGCTGAGATTATTGCAACCACTTGCCGCTCTGTCATGGGTCGCTTGTAGGTTATCAACGTGACTAGGCTACGTCGATGGTCTGCCACAAGTCTTTTACCATCGAAGGTCACGTTGGCTTTCTTTCGAACAAAGAACACAGTCAGCAAAATGAAAACCGAGTTGAACACGTAGGGCAAGATAGAAATCAGGAGGCTGGATTTTAGGTCGGTTATGACGGCAAAGGAAGCCACGGTTAAGCCTATAGCGAAAGAGCCTGTGTTGCCGACAAAAATTTTCCCTTGAACATTAAAATATGCAAGGATTAACCAGAAAATTAGTGGACCAACCATAAGTATCTGTGCGGATAGGGGAGAAAGCGTGGTTAAACCAATCAGGATTATGGCGGGGCAGACGGTTTCTAAGCCGTTTAATCCGCCGAGCATGTTTATGGTGTTGGTTATTATCATGACGATTAAGGGAATGATAAGAAAGTAGTAGAAACCGTCAAAGTTGATCAAGCCGATAATGGGAAGCGAGATTGAGGTTCGCACGACTGAGGAATTGGCGATGGCGTAGTACATGAGGGGCAAAGCGGCAATGAGGGGCATGAAGGCTTTGTAGCGCCATTTCAGGTCAATCCAGTCATCCAGCAGCCCCATGAAGCCACCGAACAAGACACAGATAGCTAAAGTTAGGGCAGCTGAGACGCCGTTTGCTGTGGCGCCGACATTGATGCTGTAGACCTCGCTTAGGAAGTATATGGCGAAAAGGTAGACTGTGGTGAATAAAACGTAGGTGACGCCTAAGCCCCAAGGAACAAGCGGTTTGCCAGGCTTGTGTTGGTCGGGGACTTTGGGCCACAAGGTTACTGCGTCACCTTAAGGTGGGGCGGTTGAGTTGGTTGCTGCGTAGTAAGCGTCCCAGTCAATCTGGTAGAGTGCCACCAACGGAACCAAACCGCCGTATTGGTATGCTACGGTTTGGGGGTCTGCCTCCAAACCCGAGATGTATGCGGGCGTAAAGAAGCTTGGCAACTCACCCGTTTGGTCAGACACTGTAACACCGTATTTGTTTGCCCACTGCTGCTCAGCGTTACTCATCAGCTTAAATATTGTTGAGTTTTGCCCCATTAAATTAGGGAATGTTTCACCTTGGTCGGCTTGCCCATTTCCGTTAAGATCAGCCCAATCGGTTCCCAGAGTGTAGTTACCGAAAGTAGTTTCATTTGTCCAGCGGTAATCATTGGTCATCCATTGTGTTCCGAACGTTTCATTACTTAAGAATCGGCTTTCTGCTTCACCTGAAATTCTTGCCATCCAGTACCATTTGCCTTCGTCGCCGTAGCCTCCGAATTGGACGCCAGAGAGGGTTCCAGTGTCGGAAATAAGCATCTGCAGCGTGACAAACACCAAGACGTAGTCGGCGTCGTAGTGTTCAAGCATCTTTAGAGATTGTGTTTCGTTAGCCATCATGCTGTAGGCGACGTTTTCTATCTGCGTGGTATTTGTGGTGGTGTTATCGCAGAGGGTGGTTACGTTGCCAAACATGCCAAGCCAGTCACCATAGTCCCACCAGCTGCTGACGACAGTAGTTGATTCAAGGTTGTTTCGGGTGTAGCTGAGCATATTGCGCCATTCAGGGATAGGCTCGTAGGGCGTAACGGGCAAGCTTGCTGAACTAATTGTTATGGGGTTGTAAACGGCGCCGTAAACACGCGGATACAACGCTGGAAGATTAGTAGCCTGTGTTGTTTGAGGGGTAAACGCATACGTTGACACAAGCAAAGTAAAGATTATCAAGATTGCAATCAAACTGTATTCTTTACCTACCCGCTTAAGCCCACGTTTGGACTTCACAACAGTTTTCGTTCGCGATTCTCTAAGCAGAGCAAAGAAGGGTTTGAGCAAAGTCATAATGCCGATTGCTGCTAAGAGGGCAAAAGCAGGCGCTAACAGAACCAGCAGACGCACCATTGACCCAGCAAAGTATAGGGTAGTTAAGCCGAACACAGCCAAAAACACGTTTCGGTTGGTTGGGTTCTTCACTGCAAAGTATAGCCCTGTTAAGAAGAACAAGACTGATATACCTAACTCGTAGTAGATGGAGCCCCACGCGGTTATGCGGTGCTCAGCAACTGACTCGATGATTGGCAGGGCAGCGCGTTCGAAGGGGTCAAGAACCGAACCGAACTTTGCGGCGATGTTAGATAAGTCGCCAAAGCCAACTAAAGCAACAAAGCCGCCTACAAGAACTACCAGGAAAGCCGCGGTGATGAGGGTTTTTGTTCGAGTGGGCAATTGGGCATTGAAGACCTCAGCGATACACAACAGAACAAAAACGCCAGCAACGGGCAGCACGACTCCTGTTGTGAGATAGCTTGGGGAAAGGAAAGGCACCATAGTGGCTAGGAAAAGCCCCAAACCAAAGGTTATGCTGTAGGATATCAGAAGTCGTTGGCTGTAACGTTTCATTAAAACCAACGCGACCACAAACAAGGCTGCGAGCCCAATCAAGTAGTAGGCAGCACCCCAACCGCCGCTAAAGTAAGCTAATGCTCCTGCGGCTCCTAAGGAGTACAGGACCATTGAGCTGAAGGAACGATTCTTGTCGATGGCACGCAAGAACAAGAAGATAAACAGTAAAAGCGAAATGACACCCACTGTTTCGGTGTCAAAGAAGCCAAGAGAGGAACGTTGGATAACTGCGGGGCTTAAAGCCATAATTAATGCGGCTATTAAACCGACGGATTTGCCGCCCATGTCTTTTCCAACAAAGTAAAGTATGAAAACAGCCACTACACCCAAGATTGGCGCCATAAGGGAGCAGAAGGACATGAGGTCTATGTTTACGCCTAGAAAAGAGACTACGTTATACAAAGCTGCTGCCGTCAGCGGCAACGAAGGCAAAGACATTCCCATATCTATGCCTGCAGGGTAGAACTGTTGAGTGTCTATCCAGTGAGTAGGATAGTAGGGAGACAGCAAGCCATTTTGGACCATATGGTTTGTGATGGTGTACTGGTAGTAGGGGTCAAACTCGTTGAGACCCAACGTGCCTAAGGGAATTTCCCATCGAATAGGTAAAACGCGCACGGTAAACGCGATAACAAGAATCAGAATCAACGCCGTGTAAGTTAGAATTGCTCCGTGACTAACTTGAAATCTGCCGAACCCTTTGAAACCTTTTGACAGTCTCTGTTTAAACCCCATTTGAGCCATCTCTTCACTCAGATTATTTGCGCTGTTTATTATTTTTGTGGTTAGCTTGTGTATATCACCGCGTCATTCATATATGCCTTTCCAAGAACTACCCGCTTAAGCAGCTGCTTCAACTAAGAGGACTTCTTGCACACAAAATGACCCAAGGGCTCCAACGGGGAACTTTACGAAGGCCCAGTAACTTTTCGACAGAGGCAAAAAAGGGCACCAAACGGTTTTCTGAAACCCTTCCAAAAGGCACCCAACTGTACCCTGTTGCTGCAGTTATTGTAAACTCTGCTTGCAACAGACAACTCCTGATGGCAGAGTAGGAATGCTGATAAGTTTTTCCGCGAAGGCTTTTGAGTTTAGCTTTGAGGCTGGATTGATTTCCGAAAGACAGGATAAAGGGAGAGCAGGGTTTTAGGATTCGGGAGCATTCACGGACGGCTTCAAGAGATTCAGGGATGTAGTCTAGAACTTCAACCATGAATACAGCGTCAACTGTGTGGGCATTGAGCGGAATTTTTCGTGCATCCGCCAAAATAACGTCGATGTTTTTGTGTTTGTGGTTTAAACGACGTAAGCTTTGCGGGTCAATGTCTATGCTGACAACAGTTATGTCTTTGTTTGCGGCTGGTAAAGAGAAACGCCCGGTTTCAGCTCCGACATCAACAATAAGACCTGAAGAGGCATCAACAAAACTGGATATGAAATCGGTTTCTACATGGGTTAAATATTGCCCCATACGGGTTTTTGCTGCTTTTTCCCAATGCGTCTCGTCGAATAATAAATCAGCTGAGTCAGAGGGAGAAAAACCCAAAAAGTCAACTCCGCTTGCTTAAACATCAGCAGAGCCGCAAAGAACAACTGCTTAGCCAGGTGCCAGCAGAGAACCAAACGTCGAAAATCAGTTCAGAAGAAGCCTATGCCAACGCACAGTAACCAGTTGCAAAAGCGCGCTACTGTTCAATATAATTTTCTGGAAAGAAATATTTGAATCTGCCTATCTTACAGGTTTTACCTCAACATCCAAAGGCAGCAACGACAGCTTTTTGCCGCAATTAGGGCATTTCCCTTCGTGCATGTGGATGATTTCATCAGGAGGTTTAAGCTCGGCACCTTCATACAAAATATGTTTACAACCATGACAAATAACACGTTGCGGCATTACAGTCCCCTCTTAAGGTACAAGGAATACATCGGGCATATTTATCGATTGCTACCTTTTTAACTGCAGGCTTTGCATCCTCACACATCAGCTTTGTCAGCTTGCTACGGCTTGATTAAAGAGAACAAGCTGGAAAACGGCAGGTTCGGGTGCCCCTAGATGCGTAGAGGTGAAAACAATAAAGTGGGTTAACTGGCAACATTTATTTTCTTGAAGACTAATCAGAGCGTGAGTGCCCTACTTGGATAAGTACACGCTTATTGTGACTGAGAAACCTGATGCTGCCTTCCGAATAGCTACCGCTCTTGATGCAAACGGAAACGCCAAAAGAGCATTGAAAAACGGCGTTCCATACTACCAAGCGTACAGAAACGGGGAGATTCTGGTTGTTCCAGCATTGGGGCACTTGTACACGGTTGCGGCCGCCAAAAAAAAGGGAAAAAGGGGCTACCCAATTTTTGATTATGAATGGGTTCCGCGATATGAAGCGGAGAAAGGCGCAAATCGGATTCGGGTTTGGCTGAAAACCATTACGCAGTTGGCGGAGGGCGCTGAGGTTTTGGTTGACGGTTGTGACTACGACTTGGAAGGCAGCTTGATCGGCTACTGCATCATCAAATACGCTTGCGGGGGCAGGGAACGGGAGGCTAAACGCATGAAGTACTCCACGTTAACCAAAGAGGAACTGGAAGAAGCTTACAGGTCGCTTATGCCACAGTTGGATTTTACTTTAATAGATGCAGGGTTAGCGCGGCACGAAGTGGATTGGTTGTATGGCATAAACCTTTCTCGCGCATTAACCCAAGCCGCAAAAAAAAGCAGCAACCAATACACCATCTTAAGCACGGGACGTGTTCAAGGACCCACATTAAAGTTTCTTGCAGCACGAGAAAAAAGCATAGCAAAGTTTGTTTCCACACCCTACTGGATGGTTAGAGCAAAAATCAGAATCGACGAGGCAGTTTTTGAGGCGGAACATGAAACAAAAACAATTGAACAAAAAGACGCTGCCAAAACAATAATGCAAAACTGCAAAGACGCAAAAAAAGGCTCAATAGAAAATGCCCAAACTGAAACGTTTACACAATTGCCGCCGCCACCCTTTGACTTAGGAGCGCTTCAATGGGGAGCTTACCGATTGTTTGGCTACACACCCATGTGCACATTAAAAGCGGCACAACGGCTGTATTTGGATGCGTTGATTTCGTATCCGCGAACCAGCAGCCAGAAACTTCCCCGCAGCATAGGCTACCAAAAAATCTTGGGAAATCTTGCTCGAAACCCCGAATTCACCAAACTGGCGGGCGAACTGCTTGCCAAAAGCCAACTGGTGCCGTTTGAGGGAAAAAAGGTTGACCCTGCACACCCCGCCATTTACCCAACAGGAAAACAACCAAAAAAGATGCCTGCCGCGGAAAAAAACATCTATGGCTTGGTTGTGCGAAGGTTTCTGGCGGTTTTTGGGGAGCCTGCTTTGCGGCAAACGGTTACCGCAACGGTCAATATAAATGGGGAAAAGTTCCTTGTTGAGGGTAAGCAGACGCTAAAAGAGGGATGGCTGCACTTTTTTGAAGGCTACAGGCGAATGCGGGACGCTCCTTTGCCAACTTTAACCAAGGGGCAAGAAGTGTTGGTGAAGAAAGTTGTCTTAGAGGAGAAGGCGACGCTGCCGCCTTCAAGATACAATCCAGGCAGCCTTTTGAGAAAGATGGAGCAGTGCAACATTGGAACCAAAGCGACCCGCGCAGGCATCACCCAAACGTTGTATGACCGCAAGTATGTTCAGGAGGAGAAAATGGTGGTTACGGATTTGGGGCTGCAGGTTACAGAGGTTTTGAGCAAATATTGCCCTAGTGTAGTGTCAGTGGATTTTACGCGTAAGCTGGAAGAAGAAATGGAGCTTGTTCGAAGCGGAGCAGAAAGCAAGCAGAAGGTAGTTTCGGAGGCTGTTGAAGTTCTCAAACAGGTGATGGCAAATTTGTGGGAGAATGAACAGGCCGTGGGAGAACAGTTAAGCAAGGCGGTTTTTCAGGCGAAACAGGAGGAGAGAATCATAGGTACCTGCCCTACGTGTAAGGTGGGGAAGCTGATTGTTCAGTATTCGAAGAAGTCGGGTAAACGGTTTGTAGGCTGCACCAACTTTTTTGAGGGGGCGTGTAAAACTACGTTTCCGCTGCCTCAGAGTGGAACAGTGAAGCCTTCGGGCAAAACCTGCAGAAAGTGCGGTTGGCCTACGGTGTATGTTTGGCTGAAGAGGAAGCAGCCGTGGAATTTATGCCTTAATCCGCAATGTCCGACCAAGAGCAAGCAGAAAAAGGCTACAAAGTGAATGAGGGCTCCTCGTAGGGACTGTTTACTCTTTGTTAACAATAACGCATATTTCTGTTTAACATACTGTTAACATATGAGTGAAGTCATTGGGGTAAGGGTCCCAAAAAAACTCAAAGAAGAACTTCAAGAACTAAACCGTGATTACGCGGACGAGGTCAAAGCCTGCCTTGAGAAAATGGTGAAGAAAAAGAAATTAAACAAGCTTTGGAAGAGGCAGACAGGTTTAGAGAAAAACTACAAAAGAAGACAGGACTGACGCCATACTCAGCAGAATTCATAAAAGAGGACCGCACCCATGGTCACACGTAACGAAACAGTTGTCGACCCGTCGGTAATAGTTGCTCTTTATGCTCCTGAAAGACAATCGGGGTGGGCAAAGCAGAAAATGGCTGAACTAAACTATTTTCATGCCCTATACTTGAACCACTCGAGGCTGCAAATGTACTAAAGCACAAGTCGACGGAGATTTTGTCATCAAAAAATGCGGGGTACGCTTTCTCAGAGGCGGCGAAGTTGATGAAATTGTTTGCGCTTCACAACTTCTCGGAGGTAATTGATGACGCATTTAAATAGGCACAGATTTTGACATAACCGTTTATGATGCTGCTTTTATTGCCCTTGCCTATAGATTGAACATTTGGTTTTTGACCGTGGATCAAAGGCTCACTAAAAAATCAAAGATACAAAATATTTCAAGCTCGTAGAGTGCCCCGAAGAAGAGGCACTATAACGCAGACAAGCAAGCTTGTGGGCAGGTGTAAGCCTGTTGGGTGGATGTTTTTGGAGTTCTTGGAAAGACTATTTAAGTCAGGTTGTAGAGAATTCATCAGCAGAAAACTGGATTAAAGAGGCAATCAGCATCTGTTTAAACGGTGAAAAATGAATGTCAGATAAAGCAAAGAAACAGGCGTCGGAGCTTTCGTTTTCAATCAGCAAGTGGTTCAGCAAAATCTCCACCATGAAACCTTCCTCGGTGCTGATGACGGTACTTGTGATGGGCGTTGCTTTGTTTCTTTTGGGCGGAGGAGTCTATGACATTATTAATCAGCCGTATCCGGCAATTTACTACAATTCAAGATTCTATTTCTTGTACCCCTCACTCGGCGAGCAGTTCTTGTTTGACACCGTGATATCTGTAATTCTTTACTTACTTGGAGCCGTCGGGTTGTTAGTAATCTACCAAAGCTCCAAGCAAGCACACAATCCACGCCAAGCATACATGACTATGCTAATCGGAATCGCTCTGGTCACTTTGGCGTACATATTCATAGAGTACTTCATCCACTTAAAACTCACAGGTGGATAAACCACAAAATTTTTTAAAAAATTTTTTGGTTCTGTTTTTACCACGGGTTCTTTTTTAGTTTCAGCTTGTACGCGACAAAGTTTGTGCCCAAGTGAATTGGCGGCGTGATAAGCAGAACGGTCAAAGCTAACTGCCAGCTTATCGGCATAACGGGCAACGCGAAGACCAGTGCACCCACAACAAAGTCAATTTGGTCCACCACAGGAAGCAGAGCGCCAGGAGCAAGGTTTAGCCGTCTTTTGCAGAATGCTCCCGCTAAGTCGCCCAGAAGGGCACCTAAAGGCGTTAAGAAGGCAAACAGCCAAGGAAAACCGAAAACAAGGCATTCCACCACGCCAACAACGGTGCCTAAGGCTAAGCCGACAAAGAAGCCACGGAAAGTTTTGTGAGCGCCAAAGAGGCGTTTGCCGTCGAAAAAGTTTCTCCCAAAGTCCATGGTTTTTCCGCCGCCGCCAAGAACGGGTGCGGCGTTTGCACAGTAGGCTGGGAAGATGAATTTTAGGGCTTCAATTATTAAGAGGGCTATGTCCATGGCGTACACATCAGGCTATTTGATGGTCATGTATTCCTGTTTGTGTTATTCGTAAAGTACATGTTACTTCTTGAGGGTTGCGGTTTTTGAGGGTTGCCGTGATGATTTGTGGGGTTTCGGTGGGTTTGAGAGCGATTGTGGTGTCTGCCCAGAACTGCACGACGCGCGTGGCTACTGGCGCAACGGCGACGTAGGGGTCGTCGAATTTGGCTCGAACTTGACTGGTTACGATTATGGGTATGTGCTGGGTCTTAGCGGTCTGTGCCAGCAACGCCATTTGGCGGTTGAGTTCACGGTTGACGGAGAAGGATGCTTTAGGTTTGGAGGCAGTTTCGGCCATCCTTGCGCGGTACAGCGAGTTGAAGGTGTCGATGACGACTAAGCCGAAGCTTTGGTTGACGCAGTCGGCGAGGTTGTCAACTGCGGCGGTTTGCTCGGCGAAGTCATTGGGACGCATAAGCAGGATTTGTTCGGCAGCTTGGCTGAAGTGATGCTGGGTGATTTGGCTGAGGCGTTCGGGGGCGAAGGTGTGGTCGCAGTCGATGTAGAGGGTTTTGAGGTGAAGCTGAAGGGCGCAGTGTGCAGCGCATTGGAGGGCGAGGGTAGATTTGCCTGTTTCAGGTTCCCCGTAAATCAGCGTTAAGGTTTCGGGGGCTACGCCGCCTTGAAGGAAACTGTCTATGCAGCTGCAGCCTGTGGGTACCTTGTTCATCACGTCACATGCACGCAGAAAAGTACGCGAACGAAACTAATAACCTGTTTTGCTCTGGTTGAGATTGGTCTGGATTTTCTGCTGAGCTTAGGAGGAAAGGAGTCGCGATGATTTTTCTGTTTTTGTTCGCTGAAGCTTTAAGCATAAGCAACCGCTTTCTTATCATTTAGATGAGAGCAAAAGTTGCCGTCGCCACAGTTCAAGGAAAAGCCTACTTCCTTATAGTGAACCAGCTCAAACAGCGCAGCATCTCCTTTGTAAGCCTCCTCCCCGGCGAATCCGTCCCCGCCCAAATCCGCGTCGTCGTAACCACCCCCCAAGAGCAGCCTCTCATAAACCACCCCCGCACCGTGAGTTACAGCCCCGAAACTGACCCCGACATAATGGGCAGCGAAGTTGTAAAGAGGCTGCAGGGCAAAGAAACCTACGACGTGGTCATCATAGGCGTGGACCCAGGCGAAGTTGTTGGAGTAGCGGCAGTGGCGGACGGCGCCATCATTGAAACCGAAAACTGCATTGGCACCCAACAAACCTTAAACAGCATAAAAAACATCCTCAAAACCCTAAACACCCAAAAAAGTGCTGTAACCATAAAAATCGGAAACGGCGTGCCCGTTTACAGGGAGCTTTTGGGTGCATTGGATAGGTCTCTTCCGCGTCAGGTTACGTTGGAGGTCGTGGAGGAAGCAGGAACCAACAAACGCAGTCACGGCTTCAAGAACGGGCGGACGCTGCGGCATGTGGTTTCAGCCCTGCGCATCGCGGAGAGAAAAGGATACATTTACTCGCGGAGAAAACCCACTCTTGAACTTGACAGTTAAAAAAGGCAACACGCTACTGCTGGATGGCCCAGCCTCGGTGGCGCTTACCGCTGGGAAAGCTGAGGTTTTTGGGGTGCAAATCAGAACCGCCCAACGGCTGATAATCCGCGAAGGCAAACGCCTACCACTTAACGTCCAAGAAACCGCAAGCTTTGACGTTTCACTGGGAGCAGAAGCAAAAGCCCAAGAAGCCGAAGGCAACACGATTCCGCCGTCGTGGGAAGACGCATATCAAACGCTTCGGCAACTCCAAAAGAAACCCGCCGTCACGATGGTGATGGGCAGGGCAGACTCGGGCAAATCAAGCTTTTGCACCTACCTCATAAACAGGCTACTCACCAAAAAATGCACCGTGGCACTTCTGGATGAGGATTTGGGGCAATCCGACGTGGGTCCCCCATGCACCATCGCCTACACAAAAATAACCCAACCCGTAACCGACCACTTCGAGCTTGAAGCGGAAAAAGTCTTCTTTGTTGGTACCAACTCGCCCCGATTCGAAGCGGAAAAAACGCTCAGGGGCGTCACCGTCTTGATGGAGGAAATGTTGGCGGACCAAAACATTGATTTCGTTATCGTCAACACGGATGGCTGGGCGACAGGGGAAGATGCTGTACAGTTCAAGACACGTTTAGCAGACGCGGTTAAGCCTGACATTGTTTTCTGCCTGCAAAGCGAAGAAGAAATACCTTCGTTCTGTGCATCCGTGGGTGATGCCTTAGCGAAGTATAGGCAGGAACGCGCCCAATCCCCCGCCGTAGTGCGGGAGCGGAGTCGAGAAAAACGTCGCAGCCTACGCGAGTTAGGATACGCAAAATACTTAGAAAACGGCAAAGTCAAAGTTTATCCCCTAAACCACATTACCGTCAGCAGGGAGGAAAACGCCTTGATTTGGGAACACCGCGCCGAAAAACTGCTGCTCGCCCTCTATGATGCACATGGGCAATTCAGGGGGATAGGCGTACTGCGCAACGTTGACTATGTCAGAAAAGCTCTCAAAATTTTCACTGCAATAGCCGAAAAACCTGCCAGTCTCGGGTTTGGGCGAATTCGGTTGGACGAGAACCTGCACGAAATCCCCGAAAACACACTGTCAAACTGGGTTAGCGGTTGAAGAAAGCCTGAATTTCTTTAGCAAGCGCACCGTCACGGGCGGGCAGAACCTTCATGTCCCGCAGCACCCATGAAGGCAAAAACGTTTTGCAGTAGCCACTGGCGAAGCGGTTGTCCAAAAACACGATTGCACCTTTGTCCTCTAAGGTTCGGACGGGGCGTCCTGCGCATTGGGAAGATTTCTTTAGGGCGGGCAGAACATAGCCGTATTCACGTCCATGCGTGGGGAACTGTTTTTCGAAGTAGTCAATTTGCGCCTTTACCCGCGGCGTGGGCTCCGCATATGGCACCCCTATAACGACGACACTGTTCATCTGGTTGCCCGGAAAATCCACCCCCTCCGAAGTTCTGCCACCCTGCACCCCCAAAAACACCGCGCCCCCAGTTAAGGCGCAGTCTTTAAAGTCGGAGACGAGTTTTTCGTTGGCTTTGCTGGTCATGCCTTGGCGCTCATAAAACAGCGGCTTCTCCAACGCATCCTGCAAACCTTCCGCCAGAAGGCTTCGGGTGACTTGGTAGGAGGCGGTGAAGATGCCAGTGTTGACGGGCGTGTTGCGGACGACTTCTTGGATGCGGCGGATGAAGGTTTGGTACATGGCGCTGGTTCGGCTCTCCATGGCGGTGGTGACGCCGCAGCTGACCACGGAGAGGATGTGTTCGCGGGGGAAGGGGCTGCAGGCGATGTGCTCCACGGTGTTTTCGGGCATTTTGGCGATTTTGGCGTAGGCATCCAGAGGTTGCAGCGTGCCTGACATGACCACGTTGGCGTAGGTTGAGGAAAACACGGGCACCGTTATCTTCGAAGGGTCCAAGGCAACGATTTCCAGCCTTGCCGTCTGCGAGTTGTCCCGCGTAAAATACTTGCTGATTACGTTGATGTAGGCTTCATCGTTTGCCGTTTCAGACCAACGCAGCAAAAACTCGCTGAGGCTGTGGATGTAGCTACGCGGATGCTTGCCCTCGGACAGCAGGTTTTTTTTGACGCTGCTGCCGATTTCGTTAAGATGCTGGTAGAAACTTCGCGGCGCAATAATCCCGGCTTTCTCGCGGACTTGGTCCAGAAACTGCGCCGAAATCTGCTCCTCCTTGCGCACGTTGGCGGCGCGTTTCTCGGTTTCCAGGTAGAGGAGTTTAGCGAAGGCTTCAGCGTCTTCGTAGCCGTACTTTTTGGCTTCCAACTCCGCCTGATGCATCATAAACAGGGAGAGGTTGCTGCTGGAAATGTCCACCGCTGTGTCAGGCAGGTTATGCGCTTCATCCACGATGAGTATGATTTTGTTCATTTGCACGCCCAAGTTTTTCAGAAAAGCATTGCGTATATCGGGGTCAAACACATACAGGTAACTCAGAGCCACAACGGTAACGTCGGAGAGGGCAGCTTTTACCAGCTCGTAGGGGCACAGGTTGCGTTTTTTGCAGAGGCGCATGATTTCGGATGCTTTGTAGCTGCGCGCACCTATTTGCTGTTGCAGTGAGAGGTAGTCGTAGCTTTGTTTTTCGGCGCTTTTGTAGTAGGGGCAGGTGCCTTTGGCTTTCATGAGGTCGCAGACTTCCATCAGCGACTTGGCATCGTAATGCTGGTTGGAGTCGAAGCGGTAGAGGCACATCTCGTTGCGTCCACGCAGCGAAACCCCCGCCACCGGATGCGTTTTGCTAACGGCTTTGAGCTCTTCAATGACCCGTTCATGCTGCCGATGCGTCCTTGCCACGTACAGAATTTTGAGTTTCTTCTCGACCGCAATGGGCAAAACGGCTGAAAGCGACGAGATGGTTTTTCCCAGCCCGTTGCTGCCTTCGATGAGGACGCTGCGGCGCTCTTTTACGGCGGAGTATATGGTGTTGATGTATTGGTCTTGGTAGGGGCGAACCACTGCGTAGGGGAAATACTCGGCGACGTCTGAGGGCAATGCGGCTACGGTCATGGTTTGCTCCACTTTCCATTTGAGGGACAATAAACGTTAACTGGGCACTCTGAGCAGAGGGAACGTTGTGCTTTGCAGGTCTTTCTGCCGTGAGCAATTAGCAGCAGGTGAACCGCCAAATAATCTTTGGGGTCAAAAAGCTCCTGCAGGGCTGCCCGAACCGCCTCATAGCCTGCGTTTTCTGGTGCAAAGCCCAGCCGTTTTGACACGCGGTTTACATGCGTATCCACAGGCACCGTTGGCTGCTGGGCGCTGAAAAGCAGAACCACATCTGCCGTTTTTGGCCCCACCCCCGGAAACTGCATAAGGGCACTTCGGGCTTCTTCCAGCGGTAACTGTAGGATGGGCTGCATTGACCCATTGTACGTTTCAAGGATGCCTTGGGCGGCTTGTTTGATGGTTTTTGCTTTGGCTTTGTAGAGCCCCGCGGGGTTGATGGCAGCTTCGATTTCGCGAACCTCTGCTTCCGCGAGGGCTTTTGGGGTGATTTGGAAGCGTTTTGAGAGGGCTTTGAAGGCGCGTGCGGTGTTGGTGTCAGCGGTGTTTTGGGAAATTATGGTGGTGATGAGGGTTTGGAAAGGGTCTTGGCGTGCTTTGGTCCAGTTGGGCATTGCTAGGGTTTGTTTAAGTATCTGCAAGACCGTTGCTGCGTGTTGGTTTGTCATGGTCGTCCCTGCGCCTTGATTAATGCACAGTGTTGTCTATGAGGTTATAAATACCATGGGGCAAAACGTCGAAAACGTAGGACAGAAAAATCGAAAGCAAGATTAAAATGAAGGGCTCATCACCACGCAGCCAGCCCAGAAGTGATTCCCTGCTTAAGCGTGCCGGCGATGTCGTTCTTAAGGTCTTCAAAGCATAAGCTTAGGCGTTGGGCGTCTTTTTTGACATGCCTTGTTGTATGAGTTCCGCTTCGAAGGCGTTGCGTGTCTTGCGTACGCGCTTCTTTGAGGCGGGCAGCGATTTTGAGAGGTTCCTCATACATGCTTATGCCGACACGGGTCAACCTTAAGGCGGTTGAGATACCTTCGTATCTGGCTTTTTGAGAATCGACTCCTCCAAAAGGTCGAAGCGACGCAGAATCTGGTTAGCTTTTTTCCCAGAGCCTCCATGTTGTCGGCTGTATCTTTGCCGCTCATCTAAGCTTCCTACGCGCTGGGCTGAAATGGGAGGTTTGAGTATTTAAGCTGTCAAGATGTTGAAGCTACAAAATTTAGATAGAGCTCTGAAGGCTTCTTGGTTGCTATCGGCGATTTGATGCCTACCCAGAAGAAGAAAAGGTGGCTATGGCCACAGTCCCAGCGTTTTTATGGCGTCCGCGACCCTTCCCACCCCCAACATCAAGGCGCCCGTACGCATGTCGCTTTCTTCCTTCTGACTAAGTGCATACACGTCGTTGAAGGCTTGGGTCATTTTCGTTTCAAGCTTGCGGTTCACCTGCTCCAACGACCAGCGTTCCCGCGTTAGATTCTGCACCCACTCAAAGTAGCTGACCGTGACGCCGCCGCTGTTAGCCAAAATATCAGGAATCAAACAAACACCCCTTTCGTAGAGGGCTTTGTCAGCTTCAGGCGTGGTGGGTCCGTTGGCTGCTTCCGCAACCATACGCGCCTTGATTTTGTCGGCATTTCTGCAGGTTATTTGGTTCTCCAACGCGGCGGGAATAAGCACATCACAAGGCACCTCGATGAGTTCCTCGTTGGTCAGACTCTTGGAGCCCTCAAACCCCTGCACAGAACCCGCTGTCTCCTTGTAGGCGAGGACTGCAGCGGGGTTTAATCCGTCGGCGTTATAGATTGCGCCCGTAGAATCGCTGACTGCGACGACTTTACAGCCGATTTCGGCGGCTGCTTGCGCGGCGTGGTAGCCAACGTTGCCAAACCCTTGGACAGCTACCGAGGCGCCGTTAAGTTTAAGACCGATGTTTTGTGACGCCTGCTTGACACAGTGTATTACGCCTCTACCAGTTGCTTCAGTTCGACCTTCGGAGCCTCCGATTGCAACGGGTTTGCCGGTAACGCATTCAGGAACCATGTAACCTTTGAGTTGGCTGTAGGTGTCCATTATCCAAGCCATAGTCTGCTCGTCCGTGTACATGTCAGGCGCGGGTATGTCCCTGTGCGGACCCAGATAGTCAACGATGAGGCTGACGTAGCGGCGGGTTAAACGTTCCAATTCGCGCTTGCTGAGTTTCTTGGAGTCGACACATACGCCGCCTTTGGCGCCCCCATAAGGAATATCGGCTATGGCGCATTTCCAAGTCATCAACATCGACAAAGCCGCCACCTCATCCAAGGTTATATTGGGGTAATACCGAATACCGCCTTTGAATGGCCCCAGAACATCCCAGTGTTGCACCCGCACACCCTTGTAGACGCCGATGGCTCCGTTGTCAAGGTGGATGTCGATGCTAACTAGAATGCTGCGTTTGGGTTGGCTGAGCATCTTGTAGATTCCCGAGTTTAACTGAAGCTTTTGGGCTGCCAGCTTTAGCTGCGCCAAAGCAACCGTTAGGGGTGTGTGTTCTTGCGCCATTGGTATCCATCCAAAAACTTGTTTTATTAGGCGTGGCATGGGCATTTAAGAATTGCCCCATCCAAGACAAAACAGCCAAAACGTCCCCTGAAAACAGCAAAGGTAAAAAATGCGTGAATCTTGGTAAAGGTTAAGAGAACAAGGGGGTTTAGGGAGATTTTTGCTCATCCGCCTCGTCGGAGAGGATGTTGTCTTTTCGCCAAAGCCAATTTGTGTCCTTTAACGCCTTCAAAAGCGGAACCGCAATGACCATCACCAAAAGGGCCTCCACCAGCCTCACCGCGGGGTAAAGGAATGGACTTGCAAGAAACGCTATGCGCACCAAGTCCGCGTTCATGCCGTATATGCCGTTGTAAACGGTGGGGATAGCGAAAACAAAGGAGCCCCACATGTTGTCGGCTTGGTTGCCTATGAAACCCAACAGAAAGAAGAAGAGGGCGCCGTGGGCAACGGAGATTTTCTTGCCAAACAGAGCCACAGGAATAATCAGGGCCATTGTGATGAGTTTATCAAACAGAACCGCAAGCGCGACAAACCAGTTCTCGCTTAAGGGCTGCAAAGGCGGCGTGAACAGGAAAGCAACTGCTAAAACGCCAAATACAAGCATGCTCCATTTCCATTTTTTGTAGAATATCATGCCAGTGACAAAGGCGTTAAGCACGGGCGCAAGCAGGAAGGGTAAGCCGTAGGGGGTCATACCGGTGAGTGCCCAACTGACTGAGGCGCCTAAGAGGGCAGCTGCGGAGCCCAGGTAGGGTCCTAAAATGATGCCAAACATGGTTGCTATGAGGGCGGCGAAGCTGATTTCCAGTGTTCCTATGGTTGGGGCGGGGATGCGGATGGGGGCGATGAGGGAGAGGACGTAGTAGAGGGCTGCGAAGATTGCCATGAGGGCGATTTGGCGGGTTGTTACCTTAAACTCCATGGACGCACGCATCTTGTGTATTCGCTTGCAATGCTGTGTAGAATCTTACACACGACATAAAAATATTTCCCAAGCCAAGAAAAACTTTATTATCCATGTCAAAACCTACATTCGACTGGAATCCGCTCGTTTCCAGCTCCCTTGGTTGAGGTAACGCATGGTAAACCTGACAGACTTAGGCTTCTCCAAAAACACAATTGCCGAAACCATCCTCTCCACCTACAACAAAAACAGCGAACCAAACGCCGCCCCCATGGGTGCCACCCAAGAAAAAGAAAAACAGCTTATGCTCAAAGTTTTCAACTCTTCCAGCACTCTCCAAAACCTGAAGCAGAACAAGGCAGCCGTGGTTAACCTAACCTCCGACGTAACCCTGTTCTACAGAACCACCTTCAAAGAAACCAACCCTCAGGGAACCCTGCCGCCTGAATGGTTCCAAAAAGCCCAAACCGTAAATGCACCCCGACTGCTCAGGGCAGACGCCACCATAGAAATCACAATCAAAGATATATCACCTATTGACGCCCAACGAACCAAGGTCCTCTGTAATGCGGAGCATATAGACGCCAAAACGGCGTTTCCCAAGGCATACTGCAGGGCTTTTGGCGCCACATTGGACGCCATAATCCACGCCACGCGGGTGAAAGCCTTCGCAAAAGACCCCAACGAACAGCTAAAGGTTGCCAAACTTTTAGAGCGCATCGCGGATTGTGACGATGTTGTGGGTCGGACAGCACCAAACTCCCAGTACGCGGAAATCATGCGGGACCTAAACCAGAAAATCCAGACATGGAGAGCCCACCCATGAAAGTTTACGTAAAAACCCCCGCCAGACTCCACTTGGGTTTAATTGACATGAACGGCGATTTAGGGCGAATGTTTGGCGGGTTAGGTGTAGGCATAAATTGCCCAAATGTGATTTTGGAGGCTGAGCCCGCTGCAGAATTCTTTGTCTCGGGGCAGGATTCCGAGTTAACGGCTGCGATGGCAAAACGGTTCTTTGACGCTTACCAAACAAGAACCAACGTCCACTTACATGTTAAACAAGCAATTCCCTCCCACATCGGGCTGGGCTCAGGAACCCAACTGTCCCTTGCCGTAGCCATTGCCCTTGCAAAAGTGTTAGGTCTCAAAAAGTCAACCCAAGAACTCGCTTTAGCTATGGGGCGATGCCGCAGAACAGGCGTAGGTACAGCGATTTTTGACCAAGGCGGCTTAGTAGTTGACAGCGGAAAACGCACCCAAAACGGTGCCTGCATCGCGGAGAATTTTCCGCCTCTGCTTTTCCGTCAGCCGTTTCCTTTCGAGTGGCGTTTTGTGGTGGCGATTCCAGAGGTGAAGAAGGGTTTAGCTAGCGAGAAAGAAACCGCAGCTTTTAGCAAGGTGCCGCCGATGCCGACGGCGGAGGTTGGCAGAATGTGCCGTTTAATTATGCTCAGGCTCCTGCCTGCCTTGGCAGAGAAGGATATAGAAAACTTTGGGGACGCCTTAACTCAGATTCAAGTCATCAGCGGAAATGCGTTTGCAGAGGCTCAAGGAGGCACCTATGGCAGCGACGCCTCAGCCCGATGCATAAGGTTCATGCAGGAGCTTGGCGTTTACGGTGTAGGTCAGAGCTCTTGGGGACCAACACTTTACGGCGTGGTCAAAGCGCAAGAAGCCAAACCGATTTGCAGCAAAGTCCACGCTTACCTGAAACGAACCGTGGGCGGACAAGTCTTCACTGCAAAAGCCAACAACAGGGGCGCAACAATCAAAGTCACGAAGTAGGATGGAAAAATTTGAAGGTACTACTAATCACAGGAATCCTCGCTGAGGAAATCATCAAACAATTCGCCAAACAAAGCAGTGTCGAAACTGAGGTGCTTGCCCTCAAAGTGCCTGTGGCAGCATTTTTAACTCCCCAAACTATCAATCAAGCTCTCAAACAAACCAGCCTTGAAGGGGTTGATATGGTTTTGGTTCCCGGGTTGATGCGGGGTGACGCTGCAGAAATCACCAAGGAGGTTGGGGTGGCAGCGTTTAAGGGTCCAAAGTACGCTGCGGATTTGCCGACGGTGTTGGATTTGTTGGAGGAAGTTACCCTTTCAACCGTGACGCCTGCATGCAAACTGTTAAGGGAGCGGATTAAGCAAAAGGCATTGGAGGAGTTGGCAAAGGTTGAAGAAAACAGAGACCAACTGCTCAAGAACCCCGCCAACATGGTCATCAATGATTTGGCGGTGGGCAAAGATTTTCCCATGCGGGTTCTGGCAGAAGTTGTAGATGCTGCTCTTATGTCTGATGAAGAAATTCAGAGTCTTGCTAAGAAGTATGTGCAGAATGGAGCGGACCTTATTGATGTGGGGATGGTTGCGGGAGAAAGCCGCCCTGCCGACGCTGCACGCGTGGTTAAAGCCGTGAAAGAAGCCGTAAAGGTACCCGTGAGTATCGACACATTGGACCCCGCAGAGATAGAAGTTGCAGTTTCTGCAGGCGCGGACTTAGTTTTGAGTGTGGATGCGGGAAACCTTGAAGCAGTCGCGCCGTTCGCCAAAAAAGCCGCGGTGGTTGCTATTCCAACTAACCAGCGGGAAGGGTTCTTCCCGAAAAGCGCTCAAGAGCGGGTCGCGTTGCTTGAAGAAATCGTTACCAAAGCCAAGAAACTGGGAGTCACCAGAATTATGGGGGATTTGATTTTGGAGCCTTCAAACATTTTGGAGTCATTCATGGCGTACCGCGAGTTTGCCCGCCGAAACCCAGAGGTACCCATTTTTGTTGGGGTTTCCAACGTGACGGAGTTGATGGATGCGGATTCAGTGGGCGTAAATGCGCTGCTTGCCCGTTTATCCTCCGAAGTGGACGGCTGCATGCTTTTAGCAACCGAGAAAAGCAACAAAGCCAAAGGAACCGTAGTCGAAGAGGCTGCCGCCTGCAAGATGATGTTTCTTGCCAAAAAACGAGGCTCGGTGCCTAAAGACCTTGGAGTAACCCTGTTAATGCTTAAGGATAAGCATAGACGCGAAGAACCCTACAACCGAGAAACAGAAAACCAAGCATCAGTGATTGAAGCAACGGAAAATGGGGGACAGTTTTTGGTGGATACTAAAGGGGCGTTTCGGGTTTCCGTGGACCGACAGGAAGAAGCCATTGTTGCGGTGCATTATTCGTCGCTGGACATGGAGAAACCCGACGCGGTAATCAAGGGCAAGAGCGCTGAGGCTGTTTATAGGCAGATTGTGGAGAGGGAACTAGTTGGCAAGGTTGACCACGCGGCTTATGTGGGCGCGGAGTTGGCTAAAGCTGAAATTGCTCTGAAAACGGGGAAGGGCTACATTCAGGATGCTGCTCTGTTTGAGCAGCAATAGTTATCTAAGTTAACGGTTGTGATTAAGAAAATAAAAGGGGACGGTTATGTGTCCCTAAAGAGGGATTTTTTGAGCACTCTTATCAAGGGTGCCCCAATCACTACCGCCAACAGAATTAGCGCAAGCCGCTCGAAGGGATACACCAAGAATATACCTGTCCAAATTCCATTAAAAGCAGCAGGTTCAATGTAACCAAGCGGCTGAGCAAGTACGGTTTCGAAGAGTATGTTCCCCATCAGGTGCTGCATCATTGTTCCTATGAACACCAAAATTGTCAGTCCAGCGGTGAGTCTTCCAGGTTTCAGTGAGTTAACCCATGGACCTGCTTTGCGGCCCAAGGGGGAAATAAGCACACCCAAAGCCACTATGTGTAGCCAGACAAACGGGAACAGGAAGCTTGTTTCGCCGATGTTGATGCTGATTAAAATGCTTGTTAGAGGATACGCCAAAAACGCCACTAATAGGGCAACGTTGAGAAGTACAACGGGCGCCCATTTGCGTCGAATAAGAAGCCCCACGGCAACTGCGTTTACTAGTGCGGGAAGAAAGTCTAAACCTAAGAAAATCACGGGTTTTCCCATCGCCATAGCCAGAAACGTGCCTATTACTACGCTTGCGCCACCTCCGAAGGGACCGAGAATTATGCCGTACAGGGGAGCTAGTACGTCTGATAAGGAGAAGCTGGCGCCTTGCGCTCCTATCATGGGGATTGTTTGCATGATTCTGAGGACAGCGTAGAGGGCGGAAAATACCGCGATGGATGCAATCATTTTTGTTCGGTTGTTAATTTTTTTTGTGTTGCTCAACTACGGGCGCTCCAAGGAATTTTTTTCACTGCTGTGTAGTTTTTTACACTACTCTATAAAAAAGTTCCGCATCCACGCAGTCAGCGACAGCCTAAACACGCAACCCAAACAAGCCTTGCGGCTGCTTCCCGAGGCTTTGAAAGGGAAATTTAAGGTTCAAACACGAATTAGGATTTAAAATTTGGCTTATTAATGTACAGAGCCAGTTTTCACAGGGTTTCACGCTGTATAGCCGATAAGACGGGGTTTTAGCAAATTTTAAATATGAAATGCGTGCAAATTAAAAAATGAGGTTGAAATCGTGGCCAAAAAAGCAGCAAAGAAAACTACCAAAAAAACCACCAAGAAAAAATGAATTGCTAACAACAACTTCTATCCCTAATTTTTCTTTTTCTGTGTCAGGTTGAATTTGGAAATCGTGAAAAATGTTGCAGTTTTAGGGTGACGTAAAACAACAAATCTTTTATACCTTTTCAGTACAACCTCCTAGTAGAGTTGTGATTTGTTATGGCAGTTAAACCTAGCCCCGAATATTTCACTCTTTTAAATCAAGCAGTTGCACGCGAAATACAAGTTTCTATCCAATATCTGCTTCAGCACACAAAAATGGAAAAACTCACCCGTAAAGTCATCCCTGAAAACATTTTGCTGGACAAAACCACCTACGAAGCCGTCGGCAAGTTCCTCAAAGACTTCGCCATCGTCGAAATGAAGCATGCCGCAGACATCATGGAGCGCATCTACTACCTTGGCGGGTCCGCCACCACCAAATCAGACCAAGTCTACGTTGGCAACAGCCTAAGTGAATTCGCCAAAAACGGCGTAAAAGCCGAAGAAGAAGCATTAACGCTCTACCGCCAAATCATCAAAGAAGCATGCGCAATTGGAGACCGAGAAACTCTTCGGATGTTTGAAAGAATCTACAAAGAGGAAGAGGAGCACCTGTTCAAATTCCAAGAATACGCAAACTTCCAAGGTGAACCCCAAGAAACAGAGCAAGCCCCCGTGTCTGAGTGGCGAAAAATCTTCACCCCCGACTACTTTGACCTTCTAAACAAAGCGGTTGCCTCCGAAATCTCCGCCATCATTCAATACACAAACCAGCATGAAAAAGCCAGCGCCCTGCCCCTGAGGACGAAAAACACCGCATTAGAAGCCATCCAAGACAGCAACAAAGCCAAAGTCATCAGTGACCTGCTCAAAACCGTTTTCATGGCAGAAATGGACCACCTTGAAAAAATCACTGAGCGCATTTACCTGCTGGAAGGCGAAGCCACATATACCCCTGACCCTCTGCCTCAAGTAGGCGAAACCGTAGGAGACTTCCTCAAATTGGATCAGGAAGCTGAAAACTATGCATTGGTGCTGTACCGCCAAATCATAGAGGAAGCCAGAAAACGCGGCGACAACAAAACAAGGATGATGTTTGAAGAAATCATCAGCCAGGAAGAAGACCACTACTGGATGTTTGACGACTACGTGAAATAACTTTTCACTTTTTCTTCGTTTTTCTTTAGCTGCGTTGTGGTTTACTGTTTTTGTGGTAGGTCAGCTACTTCTCTGAGCCCCTTCCCATCTAACGTTTCGAGGGCTAATTGGCTTCCGTCAGCATCAGGGTTTCAGTCACCAAGGGCAAACTTGCTTGCGAGAGGGTGTAGGTTACGTTCAAGCCGTCGCGGCTTTCGTTGATGAAACCTGTTTCGCGCAGACGCTTCATCTGCCAAGTCAGCCCTTGGGAAGAAATCCGCACCCGCACCGCTAACTCATGATGCGACAGCCGTTTCCCCAACAACAACGCCTTCAGTATGCTTCGGACAGTGCCCAGCCGCGCGGAAGCAATCGCCTCCATTTCCTCACATGAGAACCTGCGCGCCGACGCAAAAAACCGTTTGTATCTGCCCTTTCGAAAACTCGTAATCAAACCACTTCTCTGCAACTGCGCAAGATGAAACTGCACCACCCCAATGGACAAGCCCAAGCCGCCGCAGATTGCACGAAACTGGACGCCAGGGTTGCCTTGGATGAAATTGAAAATTTCTGTACGGTTGATGTTTTGGGGCAGTGTTGCCTTCTCCGCAAAAAATGGTTGAGGCAAAACGCTTGGTGCCAAGCAGGCGAAGGCGTCGCAGTTGGGGACGGGGCTATTTCGCAGCAGACTCAGGACGCGGGCAGTTAGTTTTTGGTTGAGAGCTGTTTGGGTGGTTTGGACCCACGCATCAACTTCTTGTTGCCGCTGCATCAATGCGATCAAGGAAAAAGCCATGATGAGAACTAAACAGGCTGTTACCAAGCTTTTGTTCAGTTTCACCGTGCGTCTCCCACATCTACCATTATTGGGGAAGCATTTTTAGTTTTTTCTGTAAACAAACGTACTATTGTCAGTTGCCTTGGAAAAAACTAAGGAAAAAAGGGTTATTTTTTTGGTTTTGTATTTAAAGTTTTCACGGTTTTTGCGGTACTGACTTTTTTGCTGCCGAAAGCGTTGAAACACGTGCCGCTGAACTTACCACTCTGGAACGTGCACCTACGCCTGCCGCCGATGAAGAAGATGAAGGCGTAGAGGATGAGGTTGTGGAGGCAGCTTGGTTTGTTGCGGCGATTTGGCTTGCTACGTGCCCAAGAACGGTTGAGCCTATGGCATCCTTGTAGAGATAAGCGAGTTTGGTGTCAAGTTAAAGCTGATTGTGGCAGACGGTGTAGCCTAAGGAGCCGCTTTTGAGCTCGCCCAGACCCAAAACTCTCAGGCACATGTCGATGCTTGCACGGATGGGGTTAAGTTCCAAATCGAAAGCCAGCTCAACAACTTAAGGCTAACTAAACGTGTCGGCAGCAACCGATTAGGTCCCCACCAGAACAGAACCACTTTCGCCGTGGATTCAGCCGAAGAGGTAATCATGGATTGCAAAGTTGCCAAAGCAGGGGTCAAACCGTTTTGTGCTACGCTTGAGTTTTGTTCGGGGTGTTCCAGTTGGTCGGCGGCGTCAAGTTCCAACATCAAATTAAAGAATTCAACAGGTGAACCCTGAGCGGGGGACGCTTTCGCTTCGGGCATTGGAGTGCCGTCAGCGTTAAAGTAAGACAAACTTCGCTTAAGCTGCTCAGGATTATATTGGAAAGCAAAAACGGTAGCTGCATTTGTCAGGGTTTTTGCCGAGGGTTCAACAGCGATTAAAGCCGCCTTGATTGCGTTAGACCTTACGAGGGAACTTGACATGTGTTGCACCTATTACTTGGCTGGATTGGAGGGCTCAGCGGGTTCAGTTACGGCTGTGTCGCGTTCCCAGCCTTCGTTCTCCAGCTTAATCATCTGAATGGCAACGGCACTTCCGTTGGCGTCAAGCTCAGGCAAGGCTTGGTACTCTGAAACCCAACATCGATACACGCGGTAGGCTAAGGCGAGTTGTCCTGCTTCATTGTAGAATTCGAGGGTTATGTCTTTGCGGAAGTCCTTCAGCGACGCTTCGCTGCCGTATCCTGAACCAAAGTTCCAAACTTTGTTTGCCCACTGCTCAAACGCGGGGTCGTGGGTTACGCCGCGCTCCAGAATCAAGGGTTCATAGTGTGTTCTGCCGGGGGATTTGCGCACAGTGTTGGGGTCGCCGCCTTCCCTGTGCGTCACAACCTCGGTGACTCGTCTGATGGGCCCGATTTTTGAGACGCCAGCAACGTATCTGCCGTCCCATTTGATTCGGAATTTGAAATTCTTGTAGGGGTCAAAACGGTGGGGGTTTACTGTGAATTGAGGCATGAAATCACCTGCTTTCCTATCATGGTTCGGCTTTTTTTCAGAGTCAAAAGTCTGTTGAGGGGAAGGAGGTATATTCCGAAACCTTAATTTCGATAGAGCAACCCTCTACAATAGAGGCGATTGAGTGAAAGAAGACAGCCAAGAAATGCCTCGTTGCGAAAAATGCAAAGAGCCCATAGACCAATGCAAATGCGCTTGTCCCTATTGCGGCGAAACTTCTGGATGCGACTGCTGCACCGGCTACGGCAGAGCAACAGGCGGCGGATAAACAGGACAGTTCTCGTTCGCTTCTTCTTATCAAAGGTGAAAAACAAATGGCAATTAAAAGTGTAAACTGGATGGCAGGCGGACCACAGGGAAGCGGCGTGGACACGGCAGCAAACATTTTTGGGCGCGCATGCGGCTACGGTGGGCTCTACGTGTTTGGCAGACGAGAGTACCACAGCAACATCAAAGGATTGCACAGCTACTTCCATCTGCGCATGTCCAAAGACGAAATTTTGGCAAACATTAACGATGTGGATTTGCTTGCAGCGTTTGATGCGGAAACGGTTGTTAGGCACCTAACTGAGGTGGTTCCTCAGGGCGGAATCATCGTTGACTCCAAAGAAATGACAAACAAAGTGCTGGATATAGCAACGTTACCACCCGAATTTAAGGCAAAAATGCGCGAGTTCATGCAGGAAAACGGCGTAGGCGAAACCCTCAAGGATTGGCTGGACTACGCCCAGAAAAAGCAAGTCCAAGTTTTCCCCGTGCCCTACTTGGAATTGCTCAACCAGATTGGGACAAAGCTGGGCATAGCGCAAATTAGCAAAATCACACGCATGATAAACGTCCTAACCATCGGCATCTCGTTGGCGCTGTTCAAGTTTGACCCTGAACTGGCCGAGAAGACGGTACGGGCAACCTTTGCCGGGAAGGGCAAAGTTGCAGACATGAACGTAACCGCCCTTAACCTCGCCTACGAATACGCCGAGCAGCACTTCAAAGACAACTTTAAACACAGGCTGGAAAAGGTTCCGATAACGGAGGAGAGGGTTTTCCTTACAGGAAACCAAGCTGTCGCCATGGGGAAAGTGTTGGGCGGATGCAGAGTCCAAACATACTACCCAATCACCCCAGCGGCAGACGAAAGCGAATACTTGGAAGCCCACGAGATTTTGAAAACCAGCGAAGAAGACGAGTCGGTTCTTGTTATTCAAACGGAAGATGAAATCGCCGCCATAAACTCCGCTTCGGGAGCCGCCTTAGCAGGGGCGCGGGCTGCAACTTCAACCTCAGGACCTGGATTCTCGCTTATGGCGGAGGGGCTCAGCTGGGCAGGCAACAACGAAGTCCCCGTCGTCGTCACCTACTATCAGCGGGGTGCACCCGCCACGGGGTTGCCTACAAGAAATGGGCAAGGAGATTTGCGGTTTGCGATGCATGCAGGACACGGCGAGTTCCCACGCATAATCCTCGCGTCAGGAGACATCAAAGAATGCTTCTACGACGCAGCCAAAGTGTTCAACCTCGCCGAAAAATACCAAACCCCCACCATTCACCTGATGGATAAAGCCATGGCAAACTGCAGCCAAACCTTCCCCGTTTTCGACTACAGCAAATTCAAAATTGACCGCGGACAACTCCTCACCGAAAAAGACGTGAAAGGCAAAGACTACCGCCGCTTCCAATTCACGGAAAGCGGGGTTTCGCCTCGAGTGCCGTTGGGAACTAAAGGCGCTTTGGCGTGGTATACGGGTGATGAACATAACGAGACAGGGCATATCAGCGAGGAGCCGTTTAACCGAATTTTAATGATGGAGAAGCGTATGAAGAAACTGGATTTAGTGGAAAAAGAGACTCCCCTTGAGGATAAACTGGCTTTCTTTGGAGACCAAACCAGCGAAAACATCATAGTCAGCTGGGGTTCGCCAAAAGGCGCCATAATCGAGGCGCTGGACATGCTCAAGGAGGAGGGGTTGATGGCAGGTTTTGTGCAGGTGCGCATGGTTGTGCCGTTTCCTACTGAACTCATGAAAAAAGCCTTGACGGGCAAAAAACGCATAATCGACATCGAGGACAACTATCTGGGGCAACTGGGTGAAGTGGTGAAAGAGAAAACAGGCATCGCACCCAACTACCATGTGCTCAAGTACACGGGCAGACCCATGACCACCACCGAAATCCACGGCGCCCTCAAGCATATCTTAATAGGACAAGCAGCCGAAAGGCAGGTGTTAGACTTTGGTTCTTAAACCTTCAGACTTTAAAGTGCCAGACGTTTACGCGGACTGGTGCCCTGGATGCGGCGACTTCGGCATCATGAACGGCGTCCAAATGGCACTCGCAGAGCTTGGCTTGGAGCCTCACCAGATTGTGCTGGTTTCAGGCATCGGCTGCTCAGGCAAAGAAGCCCACAACGTCAAATGCTACGGCGTCCACACCCTCCACGGACGGACGTTGCCGTTTGCCATGGGCATCAAAGCCGCCAACCCAAACCTTGAAGTGGTTGCGATAGGTGGCGACGGCGACGGGTTAGGCATCGGCGCAGGACACTTCGTGAACGCAGGCAGACGCGACATAGACATGACCTACATCATCCACAACAACGGCGTTTACGGCTTAACCAAAGGACAAGCCTCTCCAACCCTGCACCGAGGCGAACAAACCAAATCCCTGCCACGCCCCAACATAAACGAACCCGTAAACCCCATCGGGTTGGCGTTGATTTCGGGCTTCACGTTCGCAGCGCGCTCTTACGCTTATGATGTGAGACATCTGCGGGACATGATTAAGCTTGGGGTTCAGCATAAAGGCATGGCGTTCATCGAGTGCCTTCAACCCTGCACCACCTACAACAACATCAACACCAAAGCGTGGTACTCAGGGGAAGACCGCAAAGACGCCCAAGGCAAACCGCAGAGCAGACTCTATAAGCTGGACGAGGAAGGCTTTGACCCTGTGGTGAAGGCCTGGAATGAGGACTTCCAGAAAAAGATGGCAGCGTTAGAGAAGACGCAGCAGTGGGACGACCACATCCCGCTGGGCGTGTTCTACAAGAACGAGTTGGAGCCGACATTTCAGGAACGCTACAGCAAACGAGTCCCCTTCTACATGAATAACCCGCCTGCGAAGCAAAAGCTGGCAGACAAAGACGGACACAGCCACGTAGACCTCACCGAATTCTTAAACGAACTCAAAACAAGCTAAGCATCAAGCAACGAACAGAAGCTGCATAGAAATACGATTCCTTTCTTCAGGGCCGGTTTCTTTCGGCATTTTATTTTTCTATTGTTTCGGCTTCGGCGAATTTGCGGCTTATCCGCGTAATCCGTATCCGCAGGTGGTCGCCGACTCTTGCGGTTGGAACAAAAACAACCAACCCTTCAATTCGGGCTATCCCATCGCCACGTTGACTTTTTTCTTTAATGTCAACTTCGTATTCTTCGCCGACTTTCACAGGTTTGGGAGGAATTCTGCCTGCTGCTCGATAGCCGCCTTGGTTGTTTCGGCTAAAAGTTTTTTCCATGATGTTATCACCTCGCATGCAAGAATAAAATGAAACCGCGTAAAGCGGTTGAAGCGGTTTAAAGGATTGAGAGTTTGCCGTATTTTCCAACGTTCAGTTGGATTTCGCTCTTAAAACTGGTTACGTAGCCGTTTTCGATTTTGATGTTGTCGCCCACGTTAACCATGTCGATTTGTTCATTCCATAACGTCAGCTTTATGGTTCCAGTTTCATCTTGAACCATGGCGTCGGCGACGTTGTACATTTCATCTTTATATCTGGATTGGACTTGGCGGGTGTCGCCTTTGTCAACAACGCTGGCTTCAACTTCAACCCGTTTCATCCCGTTTTGTAGTTCTTTAATTTTCAAGTCAAATTCTCCTTCAGTGCGTCTGTCCTTTGAGAACCCGATGATGTTCTGCGGGAGACTTTACTTGCAGAAAAGCTTGCCAACCATATAAATCTTGCTAACCCGAATTTGGAAGAAAAAAACGTAAAGAAAAGAGACGGAAGCCCAGGTTTGGGCTGGTTTGGAGGGGGTGTGTTTGCCCTTTTTTCTTATCAGATGCCTAGCAGTATGGCGGTGATGAGGATTGTAACGACTAGGGCGGCGACGCAGGTTAGAATGCTCTTGATGGCGGTGAATTCGGGCACTAGTATCCGAGTTATGACGGCAGTTAAGGCGACCGTCCAAGCGTAGGTGGCTATCTGCATGATGCTTGTTATGAGTGAGAAGGTTTCGGTTTGTGCCGCGATAGCGGTTGTGACCACTGTGGCTTCGACGAGGAGACCGGCATACCATTCAACAGGGTAGTACAGAACAGGCAAAGTTGAGGTTACAGCAATGTTAACAAGGGCTTGGACAACCATAACCACCAAAGCAAAGCCGACGCTCACAAACAATGGTTTCCAGACGACGTTGCCTTTCATTCCCTTTATGAGGATGTAAAGGACGCCTGTTAAGACCAGCCATTGGGAGGCAAACTGCAACAGGGACAACTGCAAGGCGTTAATTACAAACCCTGTCAGGGTCATTTCGGTGTATGTTTGGTAGGTTCCGCGGAAGAAGAGCCCTTCAACACGCAAAGTTATGTTGGATTCAGAAGAAGGATAGCTGAAGTCAACGCGCAAACCAGTGATGTTTTCCCACTGGGGGTTGCCGTTGCTGCTCCAGTTCGGCGCATCGTCCCCAACGGGGATTGTGATGTTGTTCCACACATTGATAAGGGAGGCGTTGGAGAATTCGGAGGTTAAGTCGTATTCGAAGGTGTTTGAGGAACTAAGCGAATACAACGTTAAAGTCACAGTTTCGGGAACCACTTGAGGGTCAATTTGTTTGACGCGTATGGAAAAGTTTTCAGACCCCGACGGCCCGCAATCGACATTCTCGAAACTCGCCATCTCTAGGTACAGGCTACTGCTGTCCGCAACCGAGAATTGCAGACTGCTATTTCCGTATAGGCTGCTGTTCAGGTAGTCTTGGTAGTTGCTGGTTATGTCTGCCCCTGAAGTTGTTGTCCAAAGCCCAGGGTCTTCGGTCCAGGCTCCTAGGTTTTCAAAGTTTGGCGAGGTTTGCTCGTAGTAAGTTTTCAAGTTTGTGCTGTAATAGAATGCAGACTGGGATGCAATAAAAAGAATTATTACAAGCAGGGGACCCCAATATTTTGGGTCTTGCGTTATCTTTTTGAACACCTTGTGAGGGGCATACAATACTTTGAGGACATCAGTAGCGAACAATGGTTTAGGCTCCGCTTACCACTTTTGCAGAGGGCTCTAATAAGTATTTATCACATGCCCATTTTAAGCCGCCGATAAGTGGTATAATCCACGTACTCCACAAACGGATTATCAGTTAAATATTTAGTGGTGATTTTCTGTCGGCACCTCTTGTCCAGCAACTGACTGGTTGTTCGGAAAAGGTAAGCATCACTACCCGCACCCGAACCATAACTCACCAACAATACACGCTCATCAGGCTTAGCTAAATCTAAAACCGCAGCCAAACCCACTGGAGAGCAACCGCTGTAGGTGTTGCCAAAATTGTTAACCTGCAAAGAACACTCATACTGCTCCTCTTTAAAGCCCAAATCACGCGCGACCTTAACAGGAAATGCAGGGTTAGGCTGATGAGGAACAAAATAATCCACATCTTGAGGCTTCAAACCAAACCTATCCATCAGCTTATTGGCGGCTTTTTTAACGTGCTTGAAATATGCAGGGTCACCTGTGAATCTGCCTCCATGCATAGGGTAAGGTTCACCGTCGCGCCTCCAGAAGTCAGGCGTATCTGAAGTGACCGAGCACCAGCCTTCAATTTCGGCCACCACGTCATGCTTGCCGAAAATAAAGGCAGCTCCACCATAACCCACGAACAGGTCCAACTCGCCGCCGGGGCAGCCTCGAGGGGCAGCTTGGCTGTTGTCAGCGCCGATAACCATGGTGTTTTTCATGCCTGAGTTAGGGTAATTTACAAGAGCCGCAGCGTCTTTGAACATGCTAGTGGCGGCTTTGCAGGCAAATTCAGTATCCACGGCATCCACGGCTTGCACATCGTCGTCTTCTTGGCCCAGCTTTAGAACCTGAGCCACTTTGGACGCGATAGGTTTGACCGCGTAAGGGTTGGATTCAGAACCCACATAGACTTTTCCTACAGATGCACTGTCTATGCCTGAATGAATAAGCGCAATTTTACCTGCTTCTACAGCTGCCGTGATGGAGTCTTCATCCATAAAGGGCACAGCGCGTTCGATGCCACGTTCTTTTATTCTGAAACGTGACGTGTAAACGCCATAGCCAACTATGCCGGGCAAGGAATACTCTTTGTTTTGCCCTGAAACCACGTACTCCTGATGGGGGTAGTATTCATCTGCTAAAGTGAACGACAACGAAATTGTTGGAACGACATCACTTCGGTTTACGCTGTAGCGTCGCCTAAATCGGGGAACAACTTCCCTACCCTCTAACGCGGGGAGGTCAACGGTTTCACCCGGCTTAATGACCTGGTCCGTTAATCTGCCGGGGACACGGATTTTTCCGTTGTGAAAAGATATGATGCCGTAAACATAGCTTTCCAGTTTGGTAAATTTGTTTGTGGGTTCTGTGACCAGCGTGCAAAGTTCCAGTTTGCCTTTGTCGTAGAAGAGGTCAACAGAATCCATTTTCATGTAGCTTTTGCGACCACAGTTGCTGCAGTAATCGCGCACTTCAAAGTATTCCTTACCGCAGATTTGGCATCGGCTGGCTTTCAACCTGTCGCCAAGGTAGGAGACTCTGCGTTCAATTGGTTCACTGCTCATTTTAGTTCCTCCCTAAGATGCAAACAAAGCTTTTGGTGCCAAACCCTTCACACTCGTTTGTTAAACCAAACCGAGGTGAGGCATCAGCGACTTGTCGGGGTCCAGCTTCACCACGTAGCTGCCTGAAAATCTCGTACAGTTGAGCCCCGCCAGTAGCTCCGAGGGGGTTGCCGTCTGCTTTTAAGCCGCCATTGAGGTTTATGAAAAGTTTTTTACCGTTAACATCCAAGTAACCCTGATAGTCTTTGTAGCTATCATAGATGTATTTCCAAGCGGTTCCATAGTCGCAGAAACCCAAATCTTCTAGCGAAACCATCTCCATCATTGTGGATTGGTCATTAAGCTCCAAAACCCCAATATCCTTTTGATTTACACCAGCCATCTTTATGGCGTTTGCCATTGCAAGTTTAGTTGCAACAAAATGATCCAAATCATCCCTAGCTGAAAAGTTCAGGTAGTCAGTTGCGGATGCGGCACCTAAAACACAAACAGGGTTATCCGTTAGCGTTTTGGCTTTGTCGGCGCTGGTTAAAATCAACGCAGAAGCCCCATCAGATATGGGTGCAAAATCGTAGAGCCCCATTGATTTGCGTGCCGCTTTCCGCGCGTTCAAGACTTGCTCCACAGTTATTTTTCTTCGATACTGAGCGTACTCGTTTTTAGTAGCGTTCGCATGGTTTTTCACGGATATCTGCGCGAGGGCGATGTTGAGTTTTTCAAGGTTTTCGCCCGTGATGCCGTGTTTCTTGATGTACGCTCGAAGCATTAACTCATGATTGGATTCAGGGGTGCATCCTGCGAAGTAGCTCCAAGGGTCTTCAAGAAGCATAAGGTCGTCGCGGATTTTATCCCAGCGGTCGGTCATTTTTTCGATGCCTCCCACCAGTACGGTGTCATAGATGCCTGCACGGATGGAGTTGCATGCAGTTAGGAGGGCGGCGCTGACAGAGCGGGTAATTTCCATGGGCACGTGAAGTTCAGTGAGTTCAGAGAGGAAGCCTTCTTCCAAACCGAGCTTGTTTGTTATGGGCAAAAAGCAGTCAGACATGTAGCAGGCTTGAAGGTCTTTGCGTTCTATGCCGCATTCATGCGACGCTGTAAGCCATGCTTCTTCGATTAGTTTTTCGGGTTCTTTCCCATAATGTTCGCCGAACTTGGTTCGACCTACAGCCACTATAGCTGGACAATTTTGCATAAGATATATTTCCCCGATGCAATTACCCCATTTCCGAAAACCCTTTTAAGTGTTTGCCAACTCAACAACAGTTCCGCATTTAAGCTTTGGAAACAAACAAACCATCACGAACGTGACTTCGCAGGGGTATAACTTAAAGGCGGGGAACCACGCCGTTGAGGATTTCTTGTTCCTTGATTTTTTCTTTCAACTGCTCCATCAAAACCTTCAACGCAGGCGTCAACTCAACAGGATACGTAGTGGCATCGGTTAGCTTGTGGTATTTTTGGGGGAACTTGGAGAGGTTTTCTTGGGCTTCCACGCGGATTTCATTAAGTGAAGGCAAGACACAGCAAAGTTTGCCGCTCTCCATAACTTTCCTGAGCAACGGTTCCCCACCAACCTCGGGAAATTCGTCAGCTAAGGCAATGACGTCTTTACGGCACATGCCCTCTTCATCGGTGAACCGGTAAACCTGCTTTCGCCCAGGCAGGGTAAGTTTGTTTTCGCTCAACTTCATTATTGGAGAAAACACACCCTTGTCGTCGCTGGTTTCACACAGCTTGTAAATCACGTCCAGATACGGATAATCCGCGGAGGTGCCCATTTTTGTGCCTACGCCGAAAGCGTCAATTTTTGCGTCTTTTTCAAGCAACTCAGTTATTTTGTATTCGTCCAAGTCGCCGCTGGCAAAAATGCTCACCTGCTCCAAGCCGTTCTGGTCCAACAGCGCCCGCACCTTCTTGCTTATCGCCGCCAAGTCGCCGCTGTCTAAGCGTACTCCACCCAGCTTAAACCCATGCCGCGTCAGCTCTTTAGCAACCACGATGGCTTTTTCTGCGCCCGCCAAGTCGTCGTAGGTGTCGATGAGCAGGGTGGATTTGGTGGGGAAAGTTTTGGCGAAAGCGCGAAAAGCTTCAATTTCCCGCTCGTAAGACATGATAAAGGAGTGCGCCATGGTTCCAAAAACGGGGATACCGTATTCTAAGCCAGCCAGCACGTTGGAGGTTCCTTGGCAGCCCGCGAGGTAGCTGCTTCGGGCAACCTTCATACCCGCGTCGACGCCGTGTTCTCGGCGCAGCCCAAACTCGATGACTGCTTTGCCCTTTGCTGCTTGCACGACGCGGCTGGCTTTGGTTGCCATCATGGTCTGCAGGTTAATGGTGTTAAGCAGGAAAGTTTCCACCAGCTGCGCTTCAATTATGGGGGCAGTTACGCGAATAAGCGGCTCATTAGGAAAGCAAACAGTACCTTCGGGAACAGCCCAAACATCGCCAGTAAACTTAAAGTCCCGTAAATAAGCCAGAAAATCGTCATCAAAACCCTGCTTCCGTAAGTAGGTGATGTGCTCATCGGTGAAGTGCACGTTTTCCAAGTAGAGCAGCACCTGTTCGAGCCCTGCAAACAGAAAATAGGAACGATTCGGAGGCAACCTGCGTATGAATAAATCGAAAGTGGCGGGTTCAAATTTGTTGTTGTCGAAATAGCTTGCGCACATGGTTAATTCATAAAAATCTGTAAACAAGCTCAGGTTCTCTGGGCTGGGGAAATCAAAGGGAAGCTTCATGGCTAAACCTTATCGTTAAACAAATTTAATCATTTGTGTCAATGAAGGGAGGCAGTAACTTTTTGTTCGCAACAGAAGGGAACTAAAACATAATTTAACAAACGGCAGGCAGGTTAATGGATCTTCTATCATGTACTTAACCGTGGGTGAGGCTTGAAACTCTTATATACTGCCCTAAACAATCCTATCAGGAGAAAGTCATGGCTGAAGTTTGTACAACCTGTGGACTACCTAAAGACCTCTGTGTTTGTGGAGAAATAGAAAAAGAGCAACAGCGAATTCGCATTCGCCTTGAAACCCGAAAATTCGGCAGACCCACCACCGTCATTGACGGAATGGACGAAAAAACGACTGACCTGCAAGACATGGCGCATAAACTCAAAGCTTTTTGTGCATGCGGCGGAACAAGCAAAGCAGGGCTAATTATGTTGCAAGGTGACCATCGTGACAGGGTCCGCGAATACCTCATAAAAATCGGCTACCCCGCAGAAAACATCGAACGTCAATAACTTGCGTAACCTCCAGAAAATGAGTTCGTAACATGAAAAAGTTAAGCAACATACGGGATGTATTTAGGGCTATAAAGCATAAAAAGCCTACTCAAATTTTCTGTCCTCGATGCGGCAGCCCCAAACTCCGCTTATCCAGCAGTTTTGACTACTGGCTGCTACCTCAAAGATACGTGTGTAGTGAATGCGGCTACGTTGGCACGGTTTTTATGGAATTGGAAAAAGAGGAAACAGCAGAAAAAAGCTGTTAATCGGGCAGCTCTAGATTGAGTTGCTTTTTGAGGGTCTTGTAGCGATTTCGCACTGTGACTTCGGTTACGCCAGCAGCTTCAGCGATGTCTTTTTGGGTCTTCTTCTCGTTATTCTGCAGACAAGCAATGTAGAGTGCGGCAGCAGCTAAACCCATGGGGTCTTTTCCGGCAGCAGCACGTCTTCGTCGAGCGTCCCGTAGGATGGAGATGGCTGCGCCCTGAGTTTTTCCGGAGATGCCGGTTTTCTCTGCAATTTTGGAAACATAGGTTAGGGGGTCAGCAATGGGCATGTGTACGTCGAGTTCGCGCAGCAAGAGTCTGTAGCAGCGGGCGACATCTTTTTTGTCTACTAAGCTGGCTTCTGCAATTTCCCGAAGGGTTCGGGGAGTTCCGCTTCCGCGGCATGCAGCATACAAGGCGGCAGCGGCGATGGCAGCGATGGATCTGCCTCGGACTAAGCCTTTGTCAAGAGCTTTACGGTAGATAACCGCGGCTTTTTCTTTAATTGGTGGGGGAATGTAGACTTTGTCCGAGAGCCTATCCAGCTCAGCCATGGCTTGAGCCAAGTTACGGTCAATGGAGGAGTGAACACGACTGCGGATTTGCCATTTTCTCAGACGCCACATCTGGAGTCGAGTGGACAGGGGGAGTTTTCGGCCGAAGGCGTCGCGGTCAACTTGGCTGATAGCAGTGGATAAACCTTTGTCGTGCACTGAGTAGGAGGTGGGGACACCGACGCGGCTTCGGGAAGCTTTTTCTTCTTGGGTGAAAGCGCGCCATTCAGGTCCTTTATCAAGCATCTGTTCGTATAATACTAGACCACAGTCTCCGCATACTGTTTCGCCTGTATCGTAATCGTGAACAAGATTCTGGCTGCCACATTCGGGGCATTTATCAACTAAACGCTGATGTGTGGTGGTTGCTTCTTTTTTGCTCATGGTTTTCGACTCCATTCACACTAACGGCGAGCCGTCACAGCGTCGTCGGTTGCCCATTTTTGGGCTGATAAAAGTGCACATTCGGCCCGCGCATTCTTAGCAAAGGAAGAGACCTTGTATATAAGATTTGTGGTTGTTAGAAGAAGATTCGGTGTCACAACTCCCGAACAAACATACATAACACGCACAAACTTAAAAACCTTCTCGAATACGTTAATATCTAAGTTTTGTTTGAGCGGTGAAAGGCTTATTAGGAAAAAAAGGCATGGTTAGAACCTCGAACGCCACATCAGGCACCCATGCAGCCCGTTGGTGTAGTGGTCAAGCATAGTGGCCTTTGGAGCCATTGACGAGAGTTCGAATCTCTCACGGGCTACTTCTCAGTCTTCCAGTTGCGGGTCTTGTTTGGGTTTAAGCGGATTAAGCCGTTTAATTATAGGCATCATCAGTTTTGTTCTCAACCCACCCAAGTCACTTTTCACCGCTGCAAGCTCTTTGGGAATATCGATGTGTTGAGGACACTTTTGTGCGCAGACGCCACAGTTTCTGCAAAGCGACGCGTCCGAGGCTTCCCCCGTTAAGCCCATCAGCAAAACGGCGTATGAGCCTCTAATGTAGAATTTATTGCTAAACATACTATACTGATTGTAAGTGTTAAAGTTGCTTGGGATGTTAACGCCGTTGGGGCAGGGCATGCAGTAGCCGCATCCAGTGCAGGGCACCTTCATTAAACGCTTATACGACCGCGCAACTTTGTCAACGACTGTTAGCTCCTCTTGGGTGAGCGTGTTTGGCAGGGCAGTTTCGCATGCGGCAATGTTTTCTTCAATATGCTTCTCGTCATTCATGCCTGACAGAACAACGGTTACTTCAGGGTGATTCCAAACCCACCGCAGTCCCCACTCAGCCGCAGACCATTGTGTTCCCGCCTGAGCGTAGGCTTGTTTAACTTCCCGTGGGAGTTTGCCTGCTAACATTCCTCCTCGTAGCGGCTCCATAACCATAACCGCGAGGTTTTGTGAAGCAGCATACCGTAACCCTTCGGTTCCCGCCTGCAAGGTTTCATCCAAAAAATTGTACTGAATCTGGCACATTGCCCAGTCGTTGGATTGAATAATTTCTTTAAACGCCCGTGGTGAACCATGAAAAGAGAAGCCCGCGTTAACTATTTTCCCGTCTGCCTTGGCTTTTTCAAGGAATTTTAAAACGTTAAAGCTCTGCATTTTTTTCCATAATTTAGCTTCCAACGCATGAAGCAGGTAGTAATCGATGTGGTCCGTTTGAAGTTTTTTCAACTGGACGTTGAGGATTTTGTTCATTTCTTCTTCTTTGGTTAACAGGAAGGTGGGAAGTTTGGTGGCGATTTTCACTTTGTCTCGGTAGCCGTCTTGCAGGGCTTTTCCCAGAAGGGTTTCGCTTTCGCCACTGTGGTAGGGGAAGGCGGTGTCCAAATAGTTGACGCCGTGGTCAACTGCGTAGCGGATTTGTTTGATGGCGCGTGCTTCGTCTATACTGCCGCGTCCTTTTTGAGGCAGCCGCATCGTTCCAAAGCCCAACGCAGATAATTTATCCCCGTTTTTCGGAACCACTCTATACTGCAAAACAATCACGCTCTAAGCTGCACAACACTGCATACTATATTAAGAGATGTTGCAACTAAAAGGTTAACTCCTTTTAAGAACAGCACATGAAAAAGATGTTCTGCGTTACGTTAATGTGCAGATTCAGTTATGTTGAAGTGGGCTTCACCTGCAACACAGCCAAGTTCGACGTTACGGAGGAGACCTTGATTTCTAAGCCCAAATCGTGGTAAACTGCGCCTGCAGTCGCGGGGTATGAGCGTGTTTGATGTGAATCCATAACTACATAAAACAGCCCCGTGGTGTCTGCCGACGACAATTCATAGCTGAAAACGTATGTGCTGTTGCCCTGCGCGTACTGGACATACTGCCCTGCAGCCAAATTTAACTGGGTATACTCACCCGAGCCTCCTGAGGCACCAAAAAATGAGCCAATGGCGGGTGCCTGCCACGCAACCAAAACCCCCACCAACACAACCGCCAGTACGCCTACTGCGATTTTGTAGAAGGACAGTTTGTCTTTGCCTGAAGCAATCCGAATTGGAGCGTGTGGGTTACGCATTGTTGCATCAAGATTACTTTGAGGTTAACGGCTAAAAACATTTTCGCACAAGCAGCCGAATCCAAAGCTGGTTATGTCACAAACTATTTATTTCCACAGGGAACAATTTGGGTTCAATGAATCCAGCATCTTTAACACAAAAAACTCGCCTGTTTAGGGGCGTTTCAGGGGAGCATCTGCTTGTCTGTGCAATCGCAACTGTCGTGTGCACTGTTCTGGCGATTTGGGCAGTGATTTCAGCGCCCGTTTCGGTCCCCGGAGTTTCGGGGCTTTACATTGCGGCAGCGGTTTATGTGCCGTTGGCGTTGTGGTTTGGCATGTGGGGATGCATTGCTGGCTACTTGAGCTGCATCTTCATGGGGCTCTATTTGGGTTACTCGTTGGATTTTGTGTTGGTTTGGGCGTTGGCGGACTTTTTTGAAGGCTTCGTCGTGCTGGTAGCGTACCGCCAGCTCAAGCTGAAACGCTCAAACCTGAAAAAACCAACCCTAACTTACGCGTTGACAGGAACACTTGTAGCAGACATTGTAATTGCCGCGTTTGCCGCTGTAAACGCGTTCACCGAGATTTTCGTGCTGACCTTCATCGTCGCCATAGCCATCCTTAGCTTGCAAGCACTTGTGGAAAACCGCAAAACCTGGGGAACCTGGCTGGTTGTGGGGGTTTTTGCCGCCAGCCTCGTTTCAGGAGCCTTCGGGGTGGGTGCGCTTTGGGCGTTTGGTTTTGTTCCTACGGATGCGTTTTCGACGGCTTTCTTTGGCTGGGTTTTCGGCGACATTATGGTTTTGGCAACCATCGGCACCGTGATGGCAATCACTATTACGCCGTATGTTATGAAGACGCGGGTGTATGTCCGCAACTACTTCACCTAACAGTACGGGCTATTCTGTGGTGGTTAGCTTAAGGGCTTCTTCCAAAAGGTGACGCAGGGCGGGGTTTTGGGTTTGGGCTTCAGATTTGATTTTAAGGTGCCGTGCTTGCTTGCCTGTGCCCGCCAGCAGTCCATCTGGGTCTGGGAGGTCGGCGCCTTTGCTGAAGAGCAAGTTTACGTGTTTCATGTGGGGCACAAGGGCAAAAACAAACTCCTCAGACGCTTTTGGCAGGCTGAAGGTCATTATTCCCGTTTTCGCGTCAATCTGCTCAACCGCGGAAGGAAACACCTCCAGCAAAAGATTTCGCAAGCACAACACGTTTTCCCGTGTTTCCCGACTGTAAAAAGCAAGAAAGGCATCCAGTTGGCGGCTCAAACACTCACCTCGGTCATGCGAGTTGGCTCATTGCGGATGGATTATTTATGCAGAGCAGTTTTAACATGTTTCGGAATGGAATTCCGTTAATGCTACCGCCTCTATGTTTCTACGCTGAAAACACTCTGCACCTACCCCCCTCTATAGGTTCTGCAATGAATTGCTATTAGCATCCTAATAGACGGCAAATAGCGGGTCGAGGAGCGGTTCAGCAATAAGCAGCTTTAGGGTATGACACAGTTTTTCTCTACACAAGAAATCTTTACAAACAGGCTTTTAGGGCAAGTTGAACCTATAATTAACTGATGGTGGCTATGGGTAACAAAGCAATCATAGCTGTACTATTGGTGTCTGTGAGTACGGTCTCTTTTTTGTCTGGAATGCAAGCTGTTGAAGTAGTTAAGGCTAATCCTAGTTGGGGAACTCCTGCAACTCCAATACCTCCAATAACTGACCCCCCTCAAATAATCATAACCTCCCCCAGCTCAGAAGAATACAGTAATCCAGTTCCCTTAAACATAACAATAATTCAACCTGACTCGTGGGTATCAAAATACAACATGACTTTACCAAAACCATGGGTAGACACTTCAGATGATGTAGTTGTTGGTCAAAATACGTTAAGGTCAATAACTTGCATTATTGATGGTCAATCAGTTACCCTCTGGAATGGCACATATTTTGGTTTTGGAGTTACCTATTATTTGCCTAGAGTAACACAGTTTTCTGCATTAATGTCGGTGAGCAAGGGGCAACACAACTTGCAGGTTAATGTTTCTGCAATATCAGAGTATGCTGTAGACGGCATCATCCCTTTTGCAGAAAGGACGTACAATATTACAGCAAGCCAAACAACCCAATTCAATACCAATAACGACTCGGGTCTTCTTTCGCCTCCAACACTGTATGATATAAAAAGCTCTTATGAAATTCGGCAACCCTACTCAGACTCAACAACTTCAACTCCAACTTCAGATAGTTCAATGCAGGCGCCAAGTCCAACTCCAAGCTTAACACCATCAACTCCAAGTCCGCCACCTACACCCCCTCCAACTCTAACCATAAGTCCAACACCCACCCCTAAACCAACAGAATCTCCAACGACATCAACTAATCCTCCAACATCCTCACCTTCAGCCCCAGAGTTTCCAGCTTGGATACTTCTGCCCTTAATTCTGGCTACCACACTCATAATAGCATACAAGAGAAAGGGAACTAAACGATGAAAAGGAAAACCATCTTGGCGGCAATTATTCTATCTGTGCTGATGGTTTCATTGGCAACTGTCAACGTAGGGTTGTACATGAAGAAAAAACAAATCAAGCAGCCGTAACATTTTTTCTGGAAGCTGTTTGGGGCGGTTTGAGTTACCTGCGCCATAAGCCTTATCTTCAAACGCGCACATCATCCCCCGTTCACAGGAGACCATGTTATGGGTAACTTGATGGTTGCAGTCGTTGGCGCGCAGGGTTTCAGCAGCGCCATAGCCAAGAAAGGCACCTCCACAGACATCACACTATACAACTTGAAGAAAGGCGAAGACACCCTCACGCTTGTTGAGCCTAACCGTTACCCCGAACGGCTGGCACCCCTGTTCTTCGCGGCTTCAGAAGTGCAAAAAGCCGTCGTCGTGGTGAACGAGTTAACCGCAACTCTGGGCGAGAGTCTTGTGATGTTGCAGTGCTGCGGCATAAACAGCGGCTACTTCATACTCCGAAACTATATCCCCAAAGAAAAAATCCAGCCTCTCATCAAAGGCACAAGCTTAGAAAACTTTGAGTTCCTCCCCGACGACGCCAACGTTTTGCGGGAAAAACTGTTCAATAACGCTGCCCAACAGAAACCCGCCGAAGCACCCACAGGAAGCGTACCCGTAGACCACGCATTCAACGTGAAAGGCGTAGGCGTGGTGGTTTTGGGCGTAGTCATAAACGGGGGCGTCGCCAAACATGCAGCGTTGAAGGCGTTGCCGGGAACGAAAACGGCGCAGGTGCGGTCAATTCAGAAACACGACGACGACTTTGACGCAGCCGTTGAGGGCGACCGCGTGGGGTTGGCGGTCAAAAACGTGGACGTTTCAGATGTGGATAGGGGCGTGGTTTTGACAAATGACCCCGCAATCAAAACCTCAAAAACTCTCAAAACCAAGGCGTCGCTGGTGAAGTATTGGCAGACGCCGCTGAAGGCGGGTATGGTGATGCATGTGGGGCACTGGATGCAGTTCCTCAACGGCAAGGTGGAGGAGGTCAGCGAGGAGGGCGACTGGCATAAACCCGACGTCACCATCAGCTTGGAGAAGGACCTGGTTTACCGTTCAGGCGACCGTGCGGTTTTGATGTATTTGGAGGGCGGCAAGCTCCGCGTCGCAGGAACCATCGAGCTGCCTTAACTGGTGGCTGACTAATTTTTGACAAGCCTATTAGTCAAATACGCTTAAATGACGCCTAACCAACCCATAGTACTGGCAGGACAGGATGTGGGTTAATGGGCACAGATTTCGAATCATTCCATGACATATTCAAGCATCCCATCCGCCGCAAAATCATTCAAACATTAAACGAAAAACAAGCGCTTTCGTATATGGAGTTAATGACTGCGGTTGACGCGGCAAACACGGGCAAGTTCAACTACCACCTTAAAGTCCTCGCTGACCTCATCCAGAAAGACCCCAACGGCAAATACGAGCTGACACCCAAAGGACAGCTAGCAGTGCAGTTTCTGCAGACGTTTAACGAAAAAAAGGCGAAGCCATCGCGACTGCGCATTATGGATGCGTTTCTGATTGGTGTGGCGGGGTTTGTTTTGACGCTTGTGAACCCCGGTTTTTGGGGGTTTATGTTGGCTGCAGCTTGGAATGTTCAGTCAGTTGCAGTTTATTCAGCGCTAAGCGCCCTAACGACTGCCTTCATGATTGCTGTGCCTAGTCCAGTTATGTGGCTGTTGTCGACTAGGCGGTCGCATTCTCACAGCGCCTACAACCTTTACATGGCGCCCGTTCTAACCGTCGTTATGCTGGTTTTGTTGCTGGTCGTTATGTTTGTGTCCAACATTAACATAGGAACAGAAGTCGCCATTCAAGTCGGTGAAACCGTGAGCTCAGGAAACATACAGGTGCCCGGCGGCCCAACTGTTTCCTCTTCACACACAACCTACTCAATGATGGTTACCTCGTTGTCCTCTGTTATGGCGTTTGGCATGGTTTGTGCGTTTGTGGGGGTAGCTTTGGCAGAGCTTGTCAGCCTACTAAAAAAGAAACTTGCAGGCAGGCTATAGCGGCTTTTGCGTTTTCTGTTTTTTGAACATCAGAGGCAAACCCACCAGCGGAAGCGCCAACACCCACAAGTCCATGTTATGCCCAAGGAACCACGCGTACCAGTCACTCCAAAGCTGGTCGCCGCCAAAGTAAATCCACGTCAGGTAATTCCAAAGGAAATACAGTCCCACCAGCGTAATTATGGCTCCGACGGTTTTCAGGTTCAACTCCTCCACGGTTTCTGCGCCGATGGATTTCTTGGTGAAGTACGCCGTGTAGATGCCTAATGCGAGCATGCCAACGGTGGTTAACAAGAAGCTGAACAGGTTTTCAGGGTATGCTGTCAGGTACGTGGTGCCTTTGGCGATGACTGTGTATATCCAGTTGCCTGTGTTTTCCAGCCAAAACACAAACACGTAAACCGTGCCCGTGATTGATCCCCACTTCACCGCGTCTTTTGGGGGCTTGTTGGGGCGCAACGTGGAAGCCAGTTTAAAGAGGGCGAGGGGTAGGGCTATGGAGGAGAATAGGCATGGGATGCCTGTTTCAAGAAGAAAAGGCACATTAAAGCCCACTCCGCTGCCGCCAAAGCCCGCCACGTTTGCGGGAAGAACGCCCCAGATTCCTGAGAGCAAAAGCGACAGCCAGTAAACTGCCTCGATGACCAAAATCCACTGGATAATCTTGCGGGTTCTTTGGGAAGAAAACCCTCTGTGGACGAGGTACATGATGATGGCGACGACAGCAATGAGCCCCGCGAGGGTTCTTGCGACTAAGCCGACGGCGCCTGAAGCGTCGGTTATTAGAATCCAAGTGGAGGTTGGACCGGTGAAGAAGGCGAATTCGCCGATGTTCACCATGCCCTTGAACAGTTCATGGAAGCTGAACAGGAACCACGCCGACGCGGCAACCAGAAGCCCGAACTGCAGAGGCGAAAGCGACTTAGAGGGGGCAGACATAAGAGAATACCACAAAACCATTTGTTGGTTGACTATATTATTTTTGCGTGTTTCCCTCCAAAGCAGAAGGCGAGGTTCAATTTTAAACCGTGGAGTTGAGCTAATTTTAAATGTCTGCCGCCTCAGAATATATCCAAGTGAGGAAGCATCATGAACCTCAACCAAAGACAGGTGACTCGGTTTCTTTTTGCCGCTGAAGGCGTAGGCGCCGCGTTTGTCGGAGTCTTCTTGGCGGCTTACTTGAGTGGGTTACCTTCCACTGCGGTTTTACATTCTGAACCAGCCTTCAGAGTCCCCTTGGCGATTCTGGGGGGATTGTTTTTGCTGTTTGTTGCCGTTGCAGGGGTTTTGGCTGCCCGTTCCCCCAAGTAGCCCGCGCCTCAGCTTCTGTGTTCCTGCTTTTGCCGAGCGTCAGTTTAGATTGTTTTATATTGGGTATTCTGCTTTATAGACTGCAAAACAGGCTGCAATAGCGGCAAATGGAGGGAAAAGCTGAGGTGAACGTGGATTCCATGGCGGCGTGGCTGAAGGGAGGCATCAAAAACAAGTGGCGACTAGCTTTCTTGGTGTTTGCCGTTGCGTACGGCACGTTTTTGCTTTTTAACCTCTCGTACATGTCGATTCAGTGGGATGAAGTCACGCACCTTAACGGCGGCATGCTTCTGCTACGAGGCGACTATTCGACGTACTTTAGCTTCATTTTTTATCCGCCCATGTATGACCTCTTCACGGCTGGGTTCTACGCAGTCGGGGGCATAAGCGTATTCACAGGCAGGTTGGTCACGGTTGCGTTTTCGCTGTTGTCGCTGTGGGCGGTGTTTGAGTTTGCTTCCCGCATGTATGACGCCAAAACTGCCCTGCTGGGCGTAGTTCTGTTGGCTTTGATGCCCGGCTACGTGTGGTTGAGCCGCATGGCTATGATTGAAACCATGCTGGTTTTCTTCTTCACTGTTTCGACGCTGTCCTTTTTTGGGTGGCTGCGGCTACACCAGAACAAGTTCCTGATCATCAGCGGCGTTATGCTTGGACTGGGCATCTTGGTGAAGTACCAGACGGTCATTGTAGGCGCCATCATGCTTACAGCGCTAGTGGTGTTGGGCAGAGGCTACTTGAAACAGAAACTCACCCGCTTCCCCCTGCTCATACTCACCGTTGTGGCGGTGGTTATCCCTTGGATTCTGGTTTCATACCAAATTTACGCTTCAGGCCTGCTGGACACATGGCTGTACGCAATCAGCATGGGCAACCCCGAGAAATCGCTCTATAGCACGGGGCTTAATCGGTTTCCAGCGCCATTCACCGCACTGCCCAGTTGGTTGCAGACGCCCGTGTTTTACCTGTTTGAAATGACGGTGCCTTACTCGGATGTGCATCCAGTTTCGTTTTTCCTGTACCTTTTGGGTTTAGCTGGGTTGGGGTGGTTTGCGCTTCGCCGAAAAGCCTCCGACAAGTATCTGCTCATCTGGTTTGTTGTGGTTTACATTTTCTTCACCGTAATTCCCAACAAGCAGTGGCGCTACGTAGTGCCAGCGTTTCCTGTGCTTGCGTTAGCAGCAGCTAGCCTGATCACGTCGGCGTGGAGCAAAGCCCAAACCCGTTGGCAAAACAAGCAACTGCCCATAAACAAGCGGCGGTTAGCGCAGGTCGCCGCAGGGGGTCTGATAGCTTTCACGTTGGTTGGTGCGGCTTTTAGCGTTTCTGATGCTTACAGTTGGGTTGCCAAAGACCAAATTCACATTCCCATTGAAGAAGCCGCCAATTATGTCGCGCCACGTTTAGGACCTGACGAGTCAATCATGGTGTTGTGCGCACAGAACCTTTACAGCCAAGACATGGTGCGCTTCTACCTAAACGCGCAGGGTAAAACTAACGCGGTTTTGCAGTACCCCGCGTTGCCTGTGGATACGTACCGCCCTGACTTCAACGTAACCGAGCTAATCAGCCAGTGTCAACATAACAATGTGAAGTATGTGTTTATGTACGAGTTTGGCGGCGACGTGCCCTACTTTGACACGGATTTGCGTCTTATGGATGTTTACATGATGCTTGCAGAGTCAGGCAAATTCGGCAACATCCCCACCCTAGAAGAAGACGGCACCGTAACGGGAACGTATTTTGGGACCAGCCCCCGCCAAATCTACATCTTAACTTTCTTGGGTTGACTGGGAAAGCTCCAGCAACTCAAAACCCGTCTGCTTATCCATCACGCGTTTTGCCTCAGCGTCGGCAAGCTCCAACACGATGACTTCGCCGATTGTCCACACATCAATGCCCCTGCGGACGCATCCTGTGATGACTTTTTCGCCTCTGCCAAAGCTGGCGTGCATGTGCAGTTTAGGTTCGCCTGCCTCGTTGCGGAACAGGGTGCCTACGCCTACGACTTCACTGACCCCTGAAAGAAGCGTCACAACAGGCTCTATGGGTAGGGCGTAGCCGTCTTTGGGTCCCACCACAACGCGTCCCTGCTCTTTGATGCCGCCGACCAAGAAGCACAGGGCGCTGGTTAGGTTCTGCTGTTTGGCGAATTGTTCCAGCACATCTGGGATGTGGTCGTTGTCGTGTAATCGGAGTATGAATATTCTGCCCATTTTGGCTTGTGTAAACTGCACGTATTTAGCCTCAACCCTAAGTGCGGGGTGGGAAATAAAAAAGGTTTTCAGAAAGAAAAGAAACAGACATAAAACTACCTAAAACTCAAGAAGGTTCACGGGGAGCCTGCTGTTACTGCTGTTTAGAGCCTGTAAAGGTATAAGGGTTCTTCTGCTTGTTGCTTCTTTTTCTCCGCAGATTTTCTGCGGGACGCGCTGTCTTTTTCGTCAGCATCGCCGGGAATCAGTTGAGCACATCTTGAAGTGCAAACGTCAACTTCTGATTCTGATTCTTGCGCCAATTATTCATCCTCCAATTTTTCTAAGGAACAAATCGGTTAATAAATTCAGCTAATAAAGGTTTCGCACGTCTTGTTCAACTATGCACAACACATAACACAAGAAACAGGACAGCCGTTAGCGGAAACGGTCGTTCTTCCAAACATCCGCCGAGTCACTGTAGCCACGGCGCTCCCAAAACCCCAACTCTTTGCCCCGCGTAAACCGCACACGAACCACCCACAAGGCGCTCTTGTACGCGTACTTGCCGGGCACTATGAGACGCACAGGAAAACCCAGCCCCTCCTCAAGCAGTTCGCCGTCAAGCTTGTAAGCCAAAACCACATCCGCGGCAGCAAGTTCTCCACGATAAAGCGAAGTGGTGTAGGCGTCGGCGCACTCAAAAGTTACCGCTTTAGCCGCCTCTTTTGGTTTAACCAGCTGCTCAATTTCACTAAATCGCACGCCCTCCCAGTGGCAGTCCCGCACGCTCCAGCCTTCCACGCAGTGAAAATCACTCACCGAAGCCACCGACGGCAACGCAGCAAACTCTGCCCAAGTCAGCTTTGCAGGTTTCTCCACTTCCCCGTCAATGACTAACGTGTATGTTTCTTGTTTCAGGTGAGGGTTATCTGAAGTTATCCCCGGATGGTCAATCCCCCACCGCAAAATCCGCTTGGTCTCCGACTGGCCCGGAGGAAGAATTTTCTGGCTTGCTTTTTGAGAAAACAAAAGAAACCCTACTAAAACAGGGTGCTAAGGGAAAATAAAGGTTGCTGGCTAACTCATTTTTCTATTCGCGCCAAAGTTGAGCAGACATTGATTCTGGACAGTTGTACGTTTTTTATGGCTGAAAGAAGCTTGTTAACTGCTGCTGCCGCCGCTCCTCCTTGCTTAAATGCGCAACCCGCACGCCAACCCGCCTAATTTCTAACTCGGTCTCGTTAAGGAGCCTTTCGAAGAGTTCCCGCGCGGCTATTTGGAGGGTTTCTTTGTCTTTAGCGGGTTTCTCCAGCGTTTTAGAGCGGCTCTTTGCGCTTAAATCCGTCATGATGGCGACAACGCCGACCAAGCGGTAGCTCAGCTTCTTCTGGGTGAACTCCGCGTAAACCTCCTCGATTTGCGTGCCTATCTTCTGCATGAGAAACTCCAAGTCGCGGCTATCCTCCTTGAGGGTGCCCATCCTGCCGATGGATTCCGCTTCCCCTGCCTCTTGCACAGGGTCATTGTCCACGCCGTTGGCTGCGTTGTGGAAGTACACGCCCAAAGTTTTGCCGAAAACCTCCACCAACCGTTGCACATCAAACCCTGCAAGGTCGCCGACGGTTTTGATGCCCAAATCCGACATTTTGGCAACGGTTTTCTTGCCCACACCCAACAACGCGTCTACAGGCATCGGCGAAAGAAATCCTTCCACCTTTTCAGGCTCGACAACGGTGACGCCGTCGGGTTTATGACTGTCGGAAGCAATTTTTGCGACGAGCTTGTTGGGGGCAATTCCGACAGAGAAAGTAACGCCCACCTCCTGTTTAACGGCGGCTTTCATCTGCTGAACCAGCCCCTCTGCCGTCGTATAGCTGCCTTTTGCTTTCTCGGTGACATCGAGGTAGGCTTCGTCGATGCCTGCCTGCTCTAAAACGTCGGAGTATTCCCGAAGAATCGCCATTATTTTGTCGGAAATCTGCTGGTAATAATCGTAGTCCACGGGCAGAAAAACCGCGTCAACACCTTCAAGGCGTTTTTTCGCCAAAAACAAGGGTATGCCTGACTTTACGTCGTATTTACGTGCCAAGTAGTTACTAGTGCTGACGGCGCCGCTGGTTTCGGTTCGCCCACTGTACATGCCCACCACCACAGGTTTGCCTTTGAGGGCGGGGTTGCGTAGCTCTTCACATTGGGCAAAAAAGTAGTCCAAATCCACCAGCATCACAATTCGGCTCTGACTGGGCACGTGTTCACCTCGCAGCGGCGGGAATCAGCCCTGAACCATCACATGCCGCCGTGTTCAGCTTGGGCAAGCTTTCGCGACAGACCCCAAACGTCATGCCCTGCGCCAACGCCATCTCCCGCACGTTTGACAGCAGTTTAAGTCGAAGGTCTTTGGGCAAAAGCGTGTTCCCGCCTACACGTTCTCCCTGTTGGAAGTATAGCGGCTTAAGCTTTTCGGCAACCGCAGGTAGGGCTTGGCTGAGGCGACGCCAATTGTCGGGTTTGGGCTTGTAGGTGGAACTGGTTATGTGCCGCACGCCAAGAGCAGCCAACTTGGAGATGAGCCTGCTTGGGTCATCGTTTACCAACGGAATTATAGGGTCTATGCGCACCGAAACAGGTATTCCTGCACCCATGAGGTCCTTAACTGCGCGCAGACGCTCCGAAGAGGAAGGCGCGTGGGGCTCAAGAACAGCCGCCAGCGGGTCGTCGTCTGTTGTTATGGTTAGCGCCACGGCGGAGGGCACTTTGGTGAGGAGGTCGTCGTCTCGGGTTACAAGGTTAGATTTGGTTATGATTTGGATACGGCAGTTGCTTGCTGCCAGTAATTCGAGGCATTGGCGCGTCCAACCCAGATTCGCCTCCATGCGGGGGTAGGGGTCGGAGGAGTTGGAGATGGACACGATTTCGCCTTTGAGCTTTGCCGCTTCCCTTCGCAGGGTGGGCAGCAGGTCCTTTTTGGGGCGGCACTCGGTGAAGTTTTGGACGTAGCTGCTAGCATAGCAGTAGAGGCAGCCGTGGTCGCATCCGCTGTACGGGTTAAAGGTCAGCTTTGGGGGGCAGGTGCAGGTGCTGTTTTTCCAAGGGTCAAAACCCGAAATCAAAGGCACAACCAATCACTCAATACCCACTATAAGGAAAAGCAAAAAGAAAAAGCATTCCTTGCCGATTCGGTCATATAAACTCGTAAATCAAAGTTTATAATTGATGGAACTTTATGTAATTTACAAATTGGATGATAATAAATATTTATAGTGGGAACTTAGAAGTAGGGGCAGGTGTATTAATGTCCAAAAATGCAGAGGACGATAAGAAAAATCGAAGGTTTCAACCAGACGATGATGCAACGAGGTTCATTGCCGATCACGAAGACAAGAAGTAATCAGAATAGAGAAACAAATGTACACCGATGATGAGGAGCTGCAAAAAGCTAGATTCTATCACGACTCAGTTCTAAGACTCGGAGAAGCAACAACAAAGGCATACGAACGAAATATGACAAAGATTCAGATGATGTTAGGAATTCTTTCCGCAATTATCCCTATTTCAACAGGAGTTGGGTACTATATTCTATCAAATACATTCTCGCTACAATTCTTTTTTCTCTTCGTTAGTTGTTTAATTTTTTTCATTCTTGCTACGATTAGAGGCGTAGTTTTGTTAAACCCAAAATGGTTTACCTACAAGGACATAAAACTGTTAGTGAAAAGGTACGCGGACGAATCTCTTAGTTTTATGATTTTCAAAATAGCAACGAATCTTTTCGATTCAAATGAGAAAAACGTTAAAGTTGTGAACTCTTTGAGGTCAGGACTTAAACAGATGTCCATTTTGATAATTGTTGGTTTGATTTTGCTCATAAGTGCGTTTTTTTTGTTGGGAATACAAATTTATTATAATATTGGTACGTGACCAACTCAAAAATGCTTCTGGGTAACTGCAAAATCTTTTTCATCTTTCAATAAGCCCGAGGGCGTGTTCTCTTCGCGGGTTAAACCTATAAATAGAGGGGGTATAAACTCAAAATCGCAGCAGAGATACCCAACAATGGTCACAGTGGAAACCCTCAAGAACCTTTCATCTAAGCTTAAGTCTGTTAGCGTTGAGCAGGACGCAAACGCCGCCGTAACCGTCATTCTCACAACCACCGAGGCCGACTTTCAAGTGCTCTTGGTTAAACGTGCAGTCAATGTGAGGGATGCTTGGTCGGGGCAGATGGCGCTTCCAGGCGGAAAACGCGAACCCACCGACGTCACGCTTCAGGCCACGGCAATCCGCGAGACCCAAGAGGAAACAGGCGTCCGACTCCGCGCGGGCCAGTTTCTGGGGGTTTTGGAGGCCGTTGAGCCAAGGACCAGAAGAGGTTTTCGGGTTGTGCCCTTCGTTGCCGCCTTGGATACCGAGCCGGAGGTGCATCTTAACAGTGGTGAGCTGCACAGTTACATGTGGGTTTCTCTTGAAAAAATTCGGGCAAGCCGCGGAAAAACCGCAGTGCCACACGTTGGCGAGGTTCCAGCGTTTCTGCTGCAGAACGAGGTTGTGTGGGGAATGACCTACAAAATCCTGCAAACTATCACCGAGAAAATGGATGAAATTAGGGTTCGGTAGGCTGCGGGGTGGGGGGCTTCACGGTTGGGTACCCCAGCTTTTTCCATGCATCCATGCCGCCCAACACGTTGCTAACTGCAGCAAATCCTTTGCGTTTAAGGAGGCTGGCTGCGATTCCTGAGCGGTTCCCCACCGAACAAATCACGGCGTAACGCTTGTTACGGTTCAGGTTGTCGGCTTGTTTGGGCAGGTCAGCAAAGAAAACCTGCTCTGCGCCTTCGATTATGCCTTCTTTGTGCCATTCGCTGGGTTCGCGCACATCCAAAACCACATACCGTGCAAGGTTGTCCTGTAAATCCTGCGCGGACAACACGTGCACTTGGCTTATGGGTTTGCCTTGTTCCTGCCATGCTGACACGCCCGTGCAGAGGTAGCCGTAGATGTTGTCAAAGCCTAGCCGCCAAAAATGTCGCAGCACCCGTTCCACATCGGCTTGACGCTCCACCACCAGCAGAATGCGCTGTTCGTAGCCCAAAATCCAGCCCGTGTAAACGGCTGTTCCGCCCTCCAACCACAGGTTCAGCGAGCCAGGTAGGTGGGAGCCTGCAAACGCGTAAGGCAAACGCGTATCCACCACGATGGAGTCTACTTCGTTTTTGGCGTCCTCAAATTCGTCTACGCCAAGCGGTTTAGGCAACGCAAGCCCACGCAGCAATGGGGCACCATGCAAGTTATACTGCTCCATCTTGCGGAAGTAAGCGGGCAGCAGCATCTCCTGCGCTACAGCACGCTGCACAAACTCCTCCTTGCCCAACTGCAGGTACGGGTTGGTTTTTTTCTCGTAGCCCAACGTGCTAAACTCCTGTTTGCCGATGCCGCTGCCGCACACGCTTCCAGCACCATGCCCTGGATAAACCAGCATGCCGTCGCCCAGCGGCAACAGCTTCTCATGCAGGCTCAAATAGAGTTTTTCTGCTTGGTTTGGCTGTTGTTTTTTGCCTTGCAGGTCAGTTCTGCCTACAGCGCCGACAAATAGGGTGTCGCCTGTGAAAACCATCAGCGGCTCAGGGCTTTTCTGGGTGTTGCTGACGGCATAGCAAAGAGATTCGTCGGTGTGTCCCGGCGTGTGCAAAGCTTTGATTTGAAGATTACCCACGTTCAACGTGTCACCATCATTAAGTCTGTGTTCACCATAAGTGAAGCCGAGTTGTTTGCTGTGGCAGATTTGGGCGTTAGTTAAGCTTTGAAGCTCCTTGGCGCCAACCACGAAGTCTTCGTTGCGGTGCGTCTCAAAAATCAGGCGGATTTTGGCGCAGTGCCGTTGGGCAAGGCGCGTGTAGATTTGGGCGTCGCGTCTTGGGTCAAAAACTGCCGCCTCGTTTTCGTCAATAAGCAGGTAGCTGTTGTGGGCTAATCCTTCGGATTTTATGGTGTACAATTTCATGGGGGAAAACCTCAAAAGTTTACGTTATAAACTCTGTGTCGGTTACAGAAATTTGTTACGTTGACGGCTTTTTTGCGGTTTGGCGGTACAGTTTATTAATGCTGTGTGGATAAAGTTTGCTTGGTGAAAGGCGCATGAGTCACGTTGCCAAATCTAAACTTCTTGAAGAGATAATCATAGAACTCCGAAAGAACAAAGTGGAAATTCCAGCAAACGTCATGACAGACTTAAAATCCGCGCGAACCCTCATCCAAATCGGAAATTCCGAATCCCGCGCAAGAGGCGAAACGGAACCGCAAATTGACCAGTATCTTTCTAGTGTGGAAGCTTATGTTATGGCAGAAGCCGACAAGCGGTTGCCGCCTGAAAAAGTGGAAGAATGGCTGGCGGCGTTGGATTTGGCAAGCTGTAACAGCTGCGTTACGGCTCCGTGCGAAAAAGAAGAGAAGATGCGCCTAATTCCAGGTGTTCCCCGAGACAAAAAGTGGATTCGCGTCGAGCCAATTGAAGGGTTGCCTGTGGAGAAGCTGGAGCAGATGGCTACGGAGGCAAACCTTGGTTTTCGCCGTGAAGCAGATGGGCACTTAGTGGTCTATGGGGAAGACCAAGCCGTGAAGGGCTTCATAAAAAAGGCAATTAAGCCCAGTGAAAAAACCACTGCCTAATTCCCAAACCCTCTTTTTTAAAAAAAAATCGTTTCCCAGTTTGTTTGAGTATTGTTGTTCTTTGATTTCAGTTGAAGGGGCGTTTTTGCGGTTAGTTCAGCCTCTCGTATGCCGTCCACTGGTTGCGGATGTTTTCAGCCACAGCTTTGTTGTTCCAGGCCAAAGCATATTGGGGGTCAATGTTTATGGCGTTGGTAAAGTAAGAAATGGCTTGGTTAAGCATGTCAATGTCGTGGCCGAGTTGGCTCATGTGTGTGAGTGCAAGTCCCTTGTTGTTTAAGGCAGGCACATGCATGGGGTTAACTTTGAGGGCTGCATCAATACATTTTAGGGCTTCCTTGAGCAAACTGGGGTTCTGGCTGGCAACGTACATGTTGATGTAGCTGAGACCCTTGTTGTTTAAGGCGTCAGCCATTTGAGGGTTAATCTTTAGGGCGGCGTCAAAATGTTTTATGGCTTCTTGGTAATTGCCGTAGCTGAAAAAGGTCAATCCTTGCTGGTTCTCAGCCACCGGATTCCCCACAACAGTAGGCGATCCCCCGTCGTCATCATCTTCTTGTGGTAGTTCACTTCTCTTCACGCGCCGAAAGGTCTGTTTTCTTTTCGGCGTAGGGGCGGGTGTGGCGTCTACTTTTTCAGGAGCAAGAGTTTCAGCAGCTCCCGTGGAGACGAAGAAGACGTTTTGTGGGTCAACCCCTGGTTTGGTTAGTAACTGGGGCACTTTCTCTTGGTTAAGGTTGGCGAGGTCAATTTGGTTACATCCCAAATCAAAGGCGTCATGGACACTTCTGCCGTAAGCTAAAGCTTGGTAGAAAGAGCTGGCGAAATTGATGGCGGCTCGGTCGCCGATGGCTTGGGTCATGCCGATGACGCAGTCAATGTTTTCGGAGATGGCTTTTGCCTGCTGTTCACTAAAACAGGCATTGAGGACCACACATTTGATTGTGTCTTTGAAAACGCGAAACAGCCTGCCTAAGGCTTTGCTTGGAACAACGCGGCTGTTACCATTGAGGTCTTCAAGGATGATTTCGCTTGCAGGGCTGCCGTGTCCGCTAAAGTGAACAATGTTGGGCTTGTACCTGAGCAGGTGCCCCTGTAGGTCGTTGAAGCGGACCGCCCACTGCTGCTCCAAGTTGAAGCGGTCCCGAAATTCAGCACCCCGTAGCGCGTTGTCGATTGAGCGGACCTCTTGGTCTAGGCTAAGGGGGCTGCTGTCTTTGGGGTTAGCAGCCAGAAAAAGGATTTGAACTTGCTTCATGCCTTCACTCACCTAAAGATACAAACGGCGCTGGAGATATCAACTTAGAACCCCCCACATTCGATGGCCCCCGCATGGGCAGGTCTTGTTGAGCAGGTTCAATACGGGTGTAACGACCGCGGTCATAAAATAACTGCACAGCTTGGAACCCAAAAACCAGAGGTGTTGCGCCCTCAAAGGTTATTGCTGAAGAGTTGCCGCCTTGACCTGTAACTTTGACCGTTGGGCTAACAACGTTCTGTATTACAGGAACCTGAATGCCAAGGTCGCCGCCTTTTGAGGATTGGGGGAAAATCGTGAATTTCTTACTTTTAATCGTTGCCGTAACCACGTAAACCTTGTCGCTGTCAAGCAGTTGCCCAACAAACCGCGAAAAAGGGCTTATGTCGGCATCACACAAAAACTGGTCCAACTCAGCAACGTCCACGCTGTCTTCTAACACCCCTTCATACTGAAACGCAATTGAATCAGCGTTAGAGAACTTGCTCTCTAACCCAGCAGTTGAGCCGCCTAAACCCGAAATTATATTCCCCAGAATGGAGAGCCCAAACCCTAAACTAAACTCGCCACTTTTCTTCCCAGAAATGTTTGCCACAGGGGAATTTTCCATAAGGGTGGGTTGGGGGATGTTGCCTTTTGACTTAAAAACCACGGAGAGCTCGCCTACCCGACTGAGTTCGTTATTTTTGCTTGCCATCAACTGCAGGGGTTTGATGGTGGCTTTGGGCAGCCGCACCACATTGTAGCCGTAGGATTTGAGCAGGGAAATTAGGGGGTCGCCTGAGAGAAAACGGAACATGCTACAAGTCTCCTTGGCAGTTGGGTGTACGCCAGAGGTTACGGTGAGAATCTGACATGGCTTTTTTTATTGGTCTACTTGCTTTTAGATTTTTGCATCTTACAAAGAACCCAAAGAAAAAAGCAGCAGCATATTTTGCTAGGGCAACTTGAGTTTTGAGATGAACGTTTTCTGCAGTTTGGAGATTTTTGGGGCTATGACGGCTTGGCAGTAGGGTTCTTTGGGGTGCTTTTTGAAGTAGTCTTTATGGTAGGTTTCGGCAGGATAAAACGTTTGTAGGGGCTCTACAGCGGTCACTATGGGTTTGTCAAAGACCTTCTCGGCGGTTAACTCTGCAATCAACTGCTCCGCGGCGGCTTTCTGGTCTGCGTTGCGGTAAAAGATGACACTGCGGTATTGAGTGCCTACGTCGGCGCCTTGCCTGTTTAGCTGCGTGGGGTCATGGGTTCCAAAGAAAATCTCCAAAAGCTCCCGAAAACTAACCTCTTCTGGGTCAAAGGTTATGGTGGCAACTTCCGCGTGGCCCGTTTGCCCCGTGGACACTTGTTCGTAGGTGGGGTTAGGCAAGCTGCCGCCTGCGTAGCCAGGTTCAACTTTTACTACGCCACGGATCTGCTGGAAGACGGCTTCGGTGCACCAGAAACAGCCTGCACCTAAAGTTACGGCTTCAAAACCTTCAGGTTTAGTAGCGTCGTTCATTGTTAATCTCTCAGAAAACTGCTTTAAGTCCACGTTTTATGTAGGGAGAGAGGGCTTTAAACTTGTTTGTAAAAGTATAAACCCTTGCGCACCGTAAAGTAACCGATTGCTTTGGATAGAAAACAGGAATTGGCACTCTTTGCGGTCTTGCTGCTTGGGTTCTCGGCAGCGGCAGGGCTAAACCAAGTGGATGTGGCGGATGCGGAGTATGTGCCGTGGGTTTGGCACAACTCGGGAATCACCATCTTAAGCAACGGAACCGTCACACCCTCCAACGCGCCAATACGCGTCCAAGGCAACATTTACACGTTAACCTCGGACGTTTTTTCAGGCATCGCCGTCCTAAGAAATGACACCATACTTGAGGGAAACGGGGTGCGCATGTTTGGCCCCATGTATGGAACAGGCATTCTGCTTCAAGATGTCATCAACGTCACGGTGCAGAACGTGAATGTGCAGTATTTTGCTCAAGGCATTTACCTTGATAACGCCAGCTCATGCGTCATTCAAGGCAACACGATGACGGGCTGCGACATTGAAGTTGCCCACAACAGCGCGGATAACAAAATCACCCACAACACCGTCACCCAAGAAATTCGGGTCAACTTTTGCCAAAACAACACCGTCACACACAACCTTGCCAGCAGCATCTGCACCTCGTGGGCAAGCAACATAACAATCGAGGGCAACACGGTGTCCGATGCCAAACGGTCAGACGCAATGCTAAACCAGGGCAACTACACGGAGGGCATCTATGTGGACAACAGCGAAAACTGCCTCGTCTTAGACAACAAGGTAGAACGCAAAAACGTCGGAGTTGACATATGGCAAAGTCGCAACATCACCCTCAAAGCAAACACCCTTCAGGACAACCAAGTCGGCTTCAAGCTTTGGGGGGCAGACTTGCCGCATAACCTGCACACCATAGACCTGACCAACACGGTGAACGGTAAACCTGTCTACTTTCTGGTTAACATAAGCGACTATCAGGTGCCCGCCGACGCAGGTTGGATAGCTGCCGTGAACTGCAACAACATCACCGTGCAGAACTGGAATTCAACTCCCAACTGGGACGGCGTGCTCTTCGTAGAAACAGGGCAGTCCCAGATTGCCAACTGCATGTTGGAGGACAACTTTAACGGTATCAGGCTACAAAACGCTTCCAGTTGTACACTGATCCAAAACCAAATAGTCAACAACCAGTACGCGGCTCTGCAGATTGAGCAAACCTGCAACTGCACCATCTTTGATAACCAAGTTTTTGGTAACTACTGCTTTTTTGACGTGTGGCACAATGCTACAGGCAACCAAATTTACGGGAACGATTTTGTGGGCAACTGGACAGGCCCAATAGGTGCTGAAACGCGTAACCAATGGGACAACGAGGGGCAAGGCAACTACTGGAGCACCTTCACAGGCATAGACCGCGACCAAAACGGCATAAGCGACAGCCCCTACATCCTCAACACCGAATCGTCCGAAGCTGACCAGTACCCGCTTATGAAGCCCCTAAGCCAACCCCCCCAAGCCCAAACATCAAGCGGCGGCTTGCTTTTGTCGATGCCTGAAGAGTACCTCAACTACACCATAGTTAACGTTGACGGCGCGCTTTGGGCGCAAATTGACGGCGTGTACCCTATTCACATGTCCGAAAAACCCACCGACCCCGTCCCCATGCTCTACCCCACCCCACCTGGAACAGTTAACATGCACATCAAGTTGGATGGAGCGGAGCAGTCATGGAGCAACTACAGCGAAGTGGACCCCTCAGCGTTGCACTACACCGACATTGGGAACTGGGAGATGGTTTACTGCACTATTCAGCCCTCTTTGACGGATTTTCTTTTAGAAATCCACTACGAGCACCCCGTGGAAGTCATCAATGGTTCCTCCACGTTTCTTTATGACCTAAACATTGCACCCTACCTTTCCGCGTCAAGCGCCATCTCCACAGCCCATTTCAGGGTGCAGCTGCCTGTAAACCAGTCTAACGTGGCGGTTTTCACGACTGGCTACAGTGGCAGTTGGAGCCCCCTTGACGTTAACTCTGAAAACTGCTCTGAAGGGGTGATTTTAACGTTTGATGTGGTTTCTGAGTATGGTAAACCACTTTGGGGGGACATCGCGTTTGTTATGTCAAACAATCAAATTCCTGAATTTACCTTTGGGATGGCTTTGGGTTTGATTGCTGGCGCATCCTTAGCGTTTATAGGTGTTTATTTAAAGGATAAGCCACTGAAACAACGAAAATAGCGCTGTTTAATAGAGCAATAATTAAATATGCCGCGTCGGTGAAATTGGCTTAATTGGGAGAAAGGAGAGAAGACTCACAATCACTTCACCCAAGCAAGTAAGTAGATAACCTTTTAACCCCACATTAAATGTGAGGTAAAATGACAAACAACCCCGCCCCCACTGCAGTCTACTGGCTAAACAACAGCCTTTACCTAAACCTAACCAACCAATGCAGCAACAACTGCTGGTTCTGCTTTCGCAATTTTAAACCCGGCGTAGGCGGCTTCAACCTTAAACTCACCAAAGAACCCACCCTACCCGAAATCACCACCCAGCTCCAGCAGACCCTGCCAAACCAGCGTTGGAAGGAGGTTGTGTTCTGCGGCTTTGGTGAACCTACCGCGCGGCTCGATATCCTGCTGGAAACAGCAAGGTGGATAAAAAAGCATCACCCGCAAATTCCGATTCGGCTGGACACTAACGGACACGGCTACGCCCTTAACCCGGGCAGAAACGTTGCTGAAGAACTTAAAGCCGCAGGGGTTAGCCGAGCCAGCGTTAGCCTAAACGGACATGACCAAGAGACCTACAGCGAGAACTGCCGCCCCAACATCCCCAACGCGTTCAAGGTAACGGTTGATTTTGTGCAGAAAGCTAAAGCGGGGGGGCTTGAGGTGGAGGTTTCCGCGGTGAGGATGCCCGAAGTGGACCTTGCAAAGGTTGGGGCAGTGGTGGAAGCTTTAGGGGTGCCCTTCCGAATCAGGGACTACATTCCATGCTTTTGGTAACTAAAATAGCAGTCTGGAAACAGCAAATTCTTACGGATACGAAGTATATCGGGTTTGGACGCAAAATCTAATAATGTTGTATCACCTTCAATTTTTGGCGGGCGATGAGGTTATCCAAACGCGGGAAAAGTCCCCAAACCCTCAACGAATTTTCCCTTCCGCGTGGCTAACGGCCTGACCCCGCCGATTCAACCCACTCACCACGCACAGCAGACTCATTTTTATTTAGGGTGGTTCTTGGAGGTGAAAGCGGCAGAAGAAGATTTGGTTTCGTTTTTGGGGTTTAACAGTTCCTCCACCAGCTTATACTGCCGTTGGTAGATGTGGCAGTTTTTGCTGTGAAAAATCAGTTTACCCGTTTCCAAGTCAAGGTTGCTGCGGCTGTTAATTTCTGACACGAATGCTTCGTTGAAGAGTTGGAGCCCCGCGATGTTGGCGGGTAACCCTGCGTAGGCGTCCCAACTGCGAAAGTAGCAGGTGAGGTGCATTTTGCCTTCAAGGATTTCGGTGTCGATTAGGCTGAGGCAGGGCGGTTCTGATTTTCGGTGGTGCTCATCGAATTTTTTGATGTCTTCGGGGAGCCGAATGACCATGGTGACTTGGCGGTCTCGTTGCTCTTCGACGTAACGGGCGACGGCTTCCTCGATTTGGTTAATCGGGCGCTTCTCGCCGTAGGGGTTGTTGAGTCTGCTTCCGTATGTGTAGGTTTCCTCCTGCTTTTCGCCACACCACAAATACTCCAACGCGTACCCCTGCACATACTTGAAGTCGCAAGGAGCCTTATCGCTGACTAACGGTCGGTTCTCGGGATGGGCAATCTCGATTGAGAGATTGAGTTTTTTGGTTTCGGTTTCTTCAGAGCCAAAACCAACGCGGAAGATGTCGCCTTGAACCCAAATTTGGTTTAATGCTTCAAACCATGCATTGGGACAGTCAAAGGCGGAGATTTTTACGTGCTTCAGGGTGATTCCTCTGCAAAACGGTAGTTGTAAAGCTACTTTGAGGCGTACATGAATATAAAACTGGTGCAAAACGCAACTAAACAATAAACGGAGAACAGAAATTAAAAAGGGAAAAAGGTGCTTAGTAGGGCATTCCGCCCATACCAGGCATGCCACCCATACCGCCCATGCCTCCCATTCCGCCTGGGGGCATTGGTGGAGCGCCGCCGCCTGTGCCTTTGATGCTGATTAAGTCGTCGATTTTCAGAATCATGTTGGTTGCTTCTGTAGCAGATTTGACGACTTGCTGCTTCACGCGTAGAGGTTCCAGAATCAGCAGACCGCACATGTCCACGATTTTGCCGGTGGTTACGTCGATGCCAAAGGTTTTGCTGTTGGCTTCTTCGTGTTTGGCTCTGAGTGCGACCATGATGTCTATGGGGTCTAAACCTGCGTTTTCTGCAAGCGTGAGGGGAATGGATTCAACGGCTTCAGCGAAGGCTTCAACTGCCAACTGCTCGCGACCGCCAACCTTCACTGCAAACGCGCGCAGGTTTTTGGCTAGTTCTGCTTCGGGTGAGCCGCCGCCTGCAACGATTTTGCCGTCTTCCACAACGTTGCGGATGACACATAGGGCATCGTGGAGGCTGCGTTCCGCTTCGTCAATAACGTGGTCGGTGCCGCCGCGGATGACGACGGTTACGGCTTTGGGATTTGCACAGTCACGTATGTAGACCAGTTTGTCGTCGCCGATTTTGACTTCTTCCACCTTCTTGGCTTGACCAAGGGCTTGGGCGTTGAGGTCTTTGATGTTGGAGAGGATTTTGCCGCCGGTTGCTCGGGCAAGTTTTTCCATGTCGCTGCTGCTTACACTTTTAATGGCTAGCACGCCTGCTTTGCCCAAAAAGTGAAGCGCCATCTCGTCAATGCCTTTCTCGCAGAAAACAACGTTTGCGCCTGCGGTTACAACGGAATTGACCATTTCGCGGAGCATATGTTCTTCTTCGTCTAGGAAAGATTTCATCTGGTCTGGGCTTTCGATGTTTATTTTTGCGTCAAACTCGGTTTTTTCGATTTCGATCTTAGCGTTAAGTAAAGCGATTTTTGCGCCGTCAACGAGCTTGGGCATCTGGGAGTTGGAGACTTCCTTGTCGATGACCATGCCTTTGACAAGTTCGGTTTCTTCAAGGCTTTTGCCGTGTTTCTTCACGATTTTGATAAGGTCAATGTCGGCTTTCAAGCCGCCGTTGGCTTTCTCAGAAACCTGCTTAACCGCGTCAACAGCAATCTTGGCAAAGAGGTCCTTGGCATTGGAGATACCCTTGCTGGAAAGAGAAGTCAAAGCCACATCTTGCAAGGTTTTTTCGTCTTCAAACTTTACAGGCAACCCAAGAGCATCCAAGATTTCTTGGGCTTTATCGCTTGCTTTTTTGAAGCCTTCGATAATGACAGTTGGATGCACGTTTTTGTCTAGCAGAGTTTCTGCTTTGGAGAGCAATTCTCCAGCTAAAACCACTGCGGTTGTTGTTCCGTCGCCGACTTCGTTGTCTTGTGCTTTTGCAACTTCAACCAACATTTTTGCCGCTGGGTGCTGGACATCAAGTTCTTTCATGATGGTGGCGCCGTCATTGGTTATGGCGACGTCTCCCATGCTTGTTACAAGCATCTTATCCATGCCGCTTGGTCCCAACGTGCTTTTCACTGTTTCAGCTACGATTTTTGCAGCCATTATGTTGTTTTTTTGCGCTTCGCGACCGGTTGACCTTCCGGTTCCTTCTTTTAGTACGAGAATGGGAACTGTTCCACCTTGAGACATATCATTTCACCAGTGTTTTTTCTTGCTTACAATTGTTGAGTGCTAAACGGAACAATAAGATGTATAAATATAAATTTTTCTCAAAAGCCCGAATACAAAAAATATGCAAGAGAAGAAAAGCAGCCGCGTCCACATGAAAAATGGGGTTTGTGAAGTTATGCGGTGGGTCCAGTGGGTGGCTTAATGATTTTGTAGCCTGAAGCCTTATACAGGCGGTTCATAACCGCTAAGCCTAACCCATCAGAGGCTACACTTTCAGAGATAATCACATCCAAGTTTTCCTCGTCAAACTCTCTAAGCAGCCTAAACAGGTTTGCAGCAATGGCGTCCAAGTTACGGCGGCTCCCCATGGACTTCACCACATCCGCCTCGTAAGCCCACGCCGTCTCATCCGTCGCCAAAACCCCCACCCGCCGGTTCTCCAGCCAACAGGCGCTGATGAACTCTTTGACTTGATGCATAACCACAGGAATTGGTCCCTCGACCACATACATCGGCGCCTTTGGGGCGTAGTGTTTGTGTTTCATGCCCGGCGACCGCGCCTCTTTCGGTGCCAGTTCCGCTTCAGCGGTGATAAAGGGGTGAAGTTGCACCTCACCTAAAGCGCTTTTCAGGGCTTCTACGGAGGTTCCGCCTGGACGCAAAACCATAGGCGGGTCAACACTAACATCTAACACAGTGGATTCAACGCCAATCGTGGTTGGTCCACCGTCGAGGATGGCGTCTATGCGCCCGTTCAAGTCGTCAAACACGTGCTGGGCGTTGGTGGGGCTGGGTTTGCCAGCGAGGTTTGCGCTGGGCGCTGCCACAGGAACCTCACATGCTTTAATCAAAGCTAAAGCAACGGCATGTTTGGGCATCCGCACCGCCACCGTCGCCAACCCCGCGGTGGTCACCTCAGGCACATCCGCGTAACGCGGAAAAACCAGCGTTAAGGGTCCAGGCCAAAACTGCTTCATCAACAACTCCGCTTTAGGCGTCACTTCTTGAGCGAGCTTATAAACGCCTGAAACGTCAGCCACATGAACAATTGGCGGATTATCCAGCGGGCGCTGTTTAGCGGCAAACATCGCCAGAACTGCGTCGGCGTCAAGCGCGTTAGCGCCTAACCCGTAAACGGTTTCAGTTGGGAAAGCAACCAGCCCACCTGACCGGATTATGGCTGCGGCTTCCGTTATCGCTTCGGCTTCGGGCTGCTGGGGGTTAACCTTGAAGAGTTTGGTCTGCTTCATGACAAACGCCAAATGAAAATGTGGCTGCAAGTTTTTAAAGCATAAGGCGGCGTTTCACTGGTCCAGTCGCAGAATCACGGAGGTTTCAGCTTGCCTGTCAGGTATGGTCCAGTATTGCCGCAGATGACTCTCTTTAGGGATGAGCCGAAAGCCGTTTTTCTCGTAGAACCGCACCGCCCACCAAGCAGCCTCCCAAGTCCCCACCAGCACTTGCCTCGTCTTCGCCAATCTCAACAGGTAAGATAGCAGCTTGGCGCCCAGCCCCCTCCGTTGGTGGCTTGTGAGCACGTAGGCGTGTCGAATCAAGGTGACATCCTTCACGGGCTGGATACCCATAACTGCCAGCAAAGCACCATTTTCGTACCAGCCATAAAACGCCACTCCCCGCGCGGCTTCCTCTGAGAGCTCTTGGGCGGTGATGTAGGGTTCGCGCCACATGTCTTGAGGAATCACGCCCTTGTAAGCCTGCGCGGCATCGTTAATCACGTCTAAAACGGCGTTAAACTCAGAAGGAAAAACCCTTCTAATCACATCAACACCTCGGGGAGTTAGATTTTTTCTTGCGGCTTGGATTTTTCTCCGTCTAAAACTTTTTCAACCAGCCGCTTAAAAAACGACTGCGCCTGCATCTCGGTGTATTTCTCTAAGTAAACAGAGACCAGAGCGATTTTGCCTTTTTTGGTGGCGATGTACTCGGAGAACATACGCGCGGAAATCTCGTTCTTGTTACCCACCAGAATCGAAGAGGTAGCTACATAGCTGAGGCTGTCGCTGGGTTTAGGCACGGCAATGGCTAAGGTGCCCAGTTTGTCTTCGCTTTCGCTGAGCAGTACGAGCACGCTGTTTTTGGCTTCGACATAGACGGCTAAAAACTGGGTTTCCTGCTCAGTTATGGCTTCTTTAATTACGTTGGCTCGGTCATCCATGCTGATGCCTCTGTTCTCATGTGTTTTGAGCGGGTAGTGATGTGTAGGAACTACTTAAAAAACTAACACTTCAAGCTTCACGTATGAAGTAAGGCTTAAGGTTCAACGCTAAAACAAGCAAACCCCAGCGGATAAGCTACAGCAGTGCTCAGCCACCGTTGTCAGCATGTTTAGTTCTTAATACAAACTCTTTAATGCCGCCTCGTAATAGTTTTCATCCCCACACTTTAGCTGAGGAATGAGAGCGTTGCCGCTGAAACTGGAAAACTTGGACTTTCGTTTTGAAAATTCCCGCGTGAAAGTAATTGCTAACCGCAATTACCCAGAGATGAAGCTGGCAGGCATCAAAGTCGGTCCGTTTCAGGAAGGCAACGAATACGACGTGTACAACTGGATAGGTGAAGCCCTCGCCGAAGCGGGCATCGTGCACTTCCGGGAAGAAGACAATCTTGACGCAACCAAACTCTACAAGGTCCAGTGGAAAGAACGCGTGCAAGTCGCAGGGCAAATCAGCGAGTTACCTGAAGATTTTTACCCTAAAATCCGCCGCTACCTCAAAGAGCTCAAACAAGACTTCGCACAGCAACCCGAAAAAATTCAGACCTACCAGCGAACCAAGCACCTCGCCGACGACATTGTAAATTCCCGCCTCAAAAAAATCGTGACCCTCTCAGCGGTGCCCATCCAAGGAGAACAAATCATAAACAAACTAACCGCGGAAGAACGGCTAATTTACCTGCAGTTGGCAAGAATCGTCAGCGAATGGAAAGCCCACATCCTGCAACATGAAGCAACCTAAAAAGGGGACTTAAGGTATGGCAAGAGAAGATTCATCTGACCCACAAGAGCGTTTTCTGGAATTTTTCAAAAAAGAGACGTACCGAGAAAAAATCGGTCAGATGGCAATCCAAGGCAGAGAAAGCTTCACTGTTGACTTTGAAGACCTTTTTGCGTTTGACCAAAAACTCGCCGAAACCCTGCTGGATAAACCCGACGAGTACCTCCAGCACGCCAACAACGCCGCCTACGCCCAGTTAATCATTGAAGACCGCGAATACGCCGAGAGAACCGAAAAAATCACGGTACGCATAGTCAACCTGCTGGGCAGAGAACAGCTCCGCAAACTAGGCAGCAAACAAATGGGCAAACTGGTCATGCTTGAAGCCATCGTTGTCCGCGCCACCCCCGTCCGACCCATGGTCATGGTAGCCGCCTTCAAATGCAAACGATGCGGCACCGTCAACCGCGTCGAACAGTCAGGCCAATTCCTCAAGGCACCAGCAGTCTGCAGCAGCCCCGACTGCAGCAAAGACGGCCCCTTCGAATTCATGCAAGACGACTCCGCATTCATCGACAGCCAAGACCTGCGCCTGCAGGAACGCCCCGAAGACCTCCCCCCAGGGCAACTGCCCCGAATGTTAGCCGTCAAACTAATCGGCAGCGAAGTCGTCGACGTGGCTCGACCAGGCGACCACGTTAGCATCGTAGGTATAGTGCACGCCTTCGCCCCCAGCCGCCCTGGCATCGGCAAGCTCCGCACCTTCATTTTGCAGTTGGACGCCAACAGCATCGAGGTTATGGGAAAAGAACCCGAAACCACAATCATAACCAAAGAGGAAGAAGAAAAAATCCTCGCCTTAGCCAGAGACCCCCAAGTTCACAAGAAACTCACCAGCAGCATCGCCCCCAGCATCTTCGGTTACAGCCACATCAAAGAAGCCATCCTGTACCTGCTCTGCGGCGGCTGCAGCAAAACCTTGCCTGATGTAAACGTCAGAGGCGAAATGAATGCACTTTTGATCGGCGATCCTGGAACCGCCAAAAGCCAGATGCTGCAGTACGTGTCCAGGATTGCTCCGCGGGGCTTGTACACTTCAGGCAGAGGCACCACCGCGGCAGGTTTAACGGCGGCTGTGGTCCGAGAGAAGGGCGGCTCCATGTCGTTGGAAGCAGGCGCGCTGGTACTAGCCGACAAAGGAATTGCCTGTATCGACGAAATGGACAAGATGCGTCCGGAAGACCGCGTTGCCATCCACGAAGCCATGGAACAGCACACGGTTTCCGTCGCAAAAGGCGGCATCGTCGCCACACTTAACGCACGAACCGCAGTTTTAGCGGCGGCTAACCCCGCGTTGGGCAGGTATGAGCCTCACCGAACCGTCGCAGAAAACATCAGCCTACCCGTCACCATCCTTTCCAGATTCGACATCATCTTTGTGCTGCGAGATGTGCCCGACCGGGAAGCGGACGGCAAAATGAGCCAGCACATCTTGGAGATTCACCAACGCGGCATCAGCCCCGTGGAGGCCCCCGTGGACGCGGAATTCCTGCGCAAATACATCAGCTACGCCAAAAGCATCCAGCCCGAACTCTCCAACGACGCCTTGAATCGGCTGCGTGAGTTCTACTTAGCCATGCGTTCCGCAAGCGAATCAGAAGGCTCGCCAGTGGCAATCACAGCCAGACAGTTAGAGTCGCTGGTCCGAGTTGCCGAAGCCCGTGCACGTTCAGCTTTGCGCAAAGAAGTCACTGGCGAAGATGCCGAAGCTGCAATTACTCTGATGAGACGCAGTCTGGAAGAAGTGGGCATTGACATGTCCAGCTACAAAATGGACATCGATATCATAATGACGGGCAGACCAAAAAGCGTCCGCGACAAGCTGCAGGTTGTGCTCTCGGCAGTCGTTGACATGGAGCGGGAAACTGGAACGGTAGAGAAAGACGCGTTGGTTGCGGTGTTGGAGGAGAAGCATAAGCTGTCGCGGTCTGAAATTGAGCGGATGATTGGGCAGCTGCTGCGGGAAGGCACCTTGTATGAGCCAGGGGAAGGACGCCTAAAGAAAACCTAAACGACAAAGCACACGCTAACCTGAAGCATTTTCTTGTTTATCTATGAGAAGGTAGGCGCTTGAAGGCTGCGAAAACGTAGAGGGATAGAGGTAGGTCCAAGACGTAGCTAAGCTACGGATCTAGGAGATGTAGGTAGTTTTCTTGTCTTCTTCCTTGCGCGTTTCCTCTGCCTGCACTGCTAGTTTCTCCTCGATTTTCTGCAGCCGCACCACCATCTTGTCGGCTTTGTCAACCTCTTGGTTTATGCCTGTCAAGTCAATGTTGAGGTTGAACATGTTGTTTATAACTTCGATGACGCTTTTTGCCGCCAACGGGTCAGGCAGGTAGCCGCGAGTTTCACCCAGCAAGCATAAGGCATCAATTTTTTTGAAGCGCGCTAACCCCAGAATCAGCCCTGCGGTGCCTACAATGGGGCTGCCTGTTTCGCTGACTGTTGCGCCGCCTTCTTTGGCTTTTTCTAGGATGCGTTGGTTGGTGCCTGCAACGACCACTTTGGGTTTTTCTTCTGTTTCCATGCGGTAGCCGCCGATGGTGACTATGGTGTGTACACTTTGTTTCTTAGCAAAGGAGACCATTTTGGCGGCGATTTCGTATTGCCCCTCAATGGTTTGGGATTGGCTGTCCCCCGTGAACAGGATGAGGTCATTTTTCTCCGCGGGGTCTTTGACGTAGTAGAAGGCTCCACGCAGAAGCCTCACGCTGCCCTTGCTGTTAACAAGAACGAAATACGGAAAATGGGGACTGTAGAGGTAGGCGAATTTTTTGGCTTTAAACTGTTTAATCAGGTAGCGTAGGGCGATTTTGCCCACCAAACCTAACCCAGGCAAGCCTTCAATTAAGATGGGGTTGTTTGCCTGAATCGGCGAGAACTCTTTGACGTATGTGGATTTCATTTTGCTTGCTGCTCCTGCGCCTGCTTTTTGAGTGCTAAACGGTACTTTAGATATTTATCTTCAGGAGAGAACTTGGCAGGATGCGGAACGTGTACCTTGCCGCCGCAGTGAGGGCAAACATCCGTGTTAAGTGTGTAGCGGCTGCAGCGTTCACATCTACGCAGAAGCCAAACCACTACTTCTCCCTTCTAAAAGAACCCTGCCCGCCAGCCTTAGTCACGTTAGTCACCACAGCTTGGCTAACTCGCTGCAAAAGCTCCTCGGCACGTTTCCAGTTATCCGCAGAAACCTCCAAACTGTATTTTGGTGCAGCAATGACGGCGAACTCGATTTTGGCGTCACGGGCTTTTTCAGATTTTCGTGCAGCCGCAAAGGCATCCTGTACACATCGAACGCCGTTGGGTTTCATACAACGAATTTCCAAAGTGCCGCGGACTTTAACCATCTTGAGGCGGATACGTTCTTCGGCAACCTGAGCAAAAACATTAGCCAGCTCCTCAGAAACGCCCAGCTTAGTCAAAACTTCAGGTCCATCTTTAACGAGCTTTTCAAAGCCTTCGTATAAGCCGTATTTTTCGTCCAAAGGCAAACCTGCTTTCTCGTAAACCTCGTCGGCAGTTAAACCCACTTTTTCAGCTACCCCACGCAACAGGGCGTCAGCTTTGCGTTCTTTTTTCCACGACTTGATTTTTTCGATGCGTTCCCGCTTGGTGACCCGCCTCAGCGACAAGTCAACATGCCCCTTCACAGGGTCAACGCGGAGAACTTTGAGAACCATTTTTTGGTTTTCACGCACAAAATCGCGGATGTTGCGGATCCAGCTGCTGCTGATTTCAGAGACGTGGAGTAAACCTCGTTTATCGTATTCGTCGAGTTTAGCGTACGCTCCGTAGTCGGTGACGTTTTCTATCGTCGCGATAACCAGGTCGCCTGGTTCGGGGTATTCGGGTTTTCTCTCCGCCATCCGGGGTTCTTCCTTTGGGTTTATTCGAGAACTGCTTGCACGTCGCCTTTAATTTCGGCTTTTCCGCCGCGGGGCTCAGCGAGCACAGCGTTGCATACGTTGCAGTTAACGACATTGACGGCGTGGCTGAAAATCAGCTGTTCGTTGCCGCATTTGGGACATTTTACTCGCAGGAATGAACTGCGGGGTTTGGGTATGAGTTTGTTCCATTCGCTCATGTTTTTTTCTCCTAAGCAATTGTGAGTTTTCTAAGGCGCATGCCCTCTTTGTGGCGCATGAAGCCGCAGGTTTTGCATTTTAGGCGCAAAGTCTGTTTTTTGGTGGTTTTGGCAAATTCTTTCTGCAGGGGGAAGCCTTGTCCGCCGTAGCCTTCTTTTTCGCGTTTGTGGTGGCGTTCGCCTACTGCCATGGCTCTGCGTTTGCCTGCCTTGTAGAGGGCGACTTGATGTGCCTTGTGAGCTTTACACTTTGGGCAATACGTGGTTACTTCTTTGGGAACGTTCACGGTTTTCACTACCAGCTTTCCATAAAGAAAACATGCGCACTCTTATACTTTTTCGCTACCCGCGGCGTTTTGGTTGGCGCCAGCGTGGTCTATGACGCCCAGCAATTTCGGTGAAGCGTGTTTAGATAGCCCCTGTTCTTGTTAAGGTAGTGCCACGCTTAATGCGCGGCTTTGTGTTTTCTTGACTATCCACCTGAACAACACATGCTCACACATAAAACATTGAGCAGCACAGTATTGATTGAGGGTTTGCTGGGGCCCCAAGCGAAAGCATTAGGAGAGAAGGATGAAGCCCAACAAGCAAGTTGGAATCAGCTTCTTTAAGCCCGTCCACTCAGCCCCTCGTAACATCGACAGCGTTTTACAAAAGAAAAAAGGGAAATGTTGGTGGCTATTTGCGTTTTCTTAGCACCAATGCAGCTGCAGTAACGACGATGACAACTACGGCTGCGCCTATGGCTATGTAGGTCATTGTGGGTGACGCTGCGGTTGTGGCTGGCTGCGGAGCTTCGCTAGGTGAAGGGGCAACTGTCTGTGCTGGGGTTTGGGCTGGTGTTGGTGCGGCTGTTTGCGTTGGCGGTTGAGTTGGCGTCACAGCGGGCGCGGCGGCTTCGGAGACAACAAAAGAGGCTCCTGCTTCGCTGGGGTAGTAGGATGCTGAACCTTCAAATGATGCGGTCACAGTGTACATTCCTGGTATTGGGGGCGTCCAATCAAATGCGTAGTTACCTAAGTAGTCGCTGACTGCGGTGCCGATTTCTTGGGTGTTGCCGTTGGAATCAAGAGCGGTCAAATGTACCGAAACGCCTGTTAGGTCGTTTGGTTTGGGCTGCTGCATGTAGAGGTACTCCATCCATGCGCTCATGTCTTCGTCTGAGATTGCGGGAACTCCGTTTGGATAACGTGCTGCCAGTGCATCTTGGTTTGTGCCTGCTGCGACGTCAGTAACAGTGCCGCTGAGTATGATGCTTGACCCTAAGGGTACACCAACATTTGGTGCGGTAACTGTAGTTGCGGTGGGTCCCTTCCCATAGCAGTATATTTGACCGTCATAGGAGTTGTATGCCACTAGGTAACCGTCGGCGATTAGCATAGGATTGTATGAATGGAAGCCCAAGAGGCTCCAGATGAGTTCACCGTTGGTTGCGTTAACACAGTACATTTTTGCTCCTTTGAACAGCGGTGGATTGTAGCCGTGACCCGACGACACGTAGACTTTTCCGTCAGCGATTACTGGGGATGGATGGTTAAGAGGCCATGCACCATAGGGAGTTTCTATTCCGCTGCTTCCTGCAAAGAAGTCCCATTCAAGCTCGCCTGTCTGGATGTTGTATGCGTGTAGGTATCCGCCGTAGTCAATTGCGTACAGTATGCCGTCAGCGTTGCTTGACCGCCAAGAGTACATACCAAAAGCTCTTGGGTAGGATTCAGTTGGACCCCAGAGTTGCTCGCCACTGTAGAGGTCAAAGCCTTGCCATTCGGTTGAGCTTTGATAGAATTCGGTGTAGACGCCGTCTCCTGCGCTGCCCATGAGCGCCCAAGAAGTTGCCCCAACGGGTGTGGAGCGGTTTTGCACCCACAACTCTTCGCCAGTTCTTGCGTCATAGCCGATTTCCATTTGGGAACTATACCCAGCCATCATGGATCCAGTGGTTGCAAGCACAATATCGTCGGTGACTGCCGCAATTGATTGCGTCGCGGGACTGCTGTAGGAGTTAGTAGTTACGTTCCATTGTATTCCTTTTCCCCAATCCATCGTTCTTACAGTGAGCGGTCTCCAAGTCCAGGGGTTGGTTGCGTACTCCATAACGGCTTTGGTTGAGTTCCACAATGCAAGCCAATTATTCCGTCCGTCAAGGATGTATACCAGCAGTTCTCCGTTTGGACCGTAGAGGGTTGAGCCGGTGGTTGCGTTCTCGAAGCTAAACAGCCAGTCCCCTGTGTCTGGGTCATACACGTTGTATGTGCGTCCAGTTGACCATAAGTAGGGGATTGCTCCGAATTGGTTTGGTGACATGTAATCGAACTCTTGTCCAAACGAGATACTGATGTCTTTTTGGTGCCATAGGGTTTCGCCGGTTCGTAGGTCAATGCAGACAGTTCCGCCTATGCCTGCGGAGGTGCTAAGAGGCATATTGAAATAGAGTCGCCCGTACATGATTACTGGGTTGGTGAATTTGTTTTCGTAGGACATTCCAGTGTAGTAGTTTGTGTCAGTGTAGTCTCCTCCAACTACGCCTCCAATGGCTACGGGGTAGGTCCACATTATGTGTGCACTGTCTGGTGCGGTGCTGTAGGGGTTGTAGCTGTTTACGCTGGAGTCGGGAACGTCGCGGCTGGTCATCAGCCAGTCTCCTGAAATCGCCTTCCATTCGGGATTCATGTTATTTATGGGGCGCGTCCAATAGTCATTGGGGAAAGGCGTTGCGGGCCAGGGCTCTATTGGGTCTTGCTGCACAGTAACTTCGACTATGTGACTGATGCTGGGCTGGTAGTAGTCGCCAACGTATTCATTAACTGGACCTGGCGCAGGGTTCTCGTTGCTTAGTATTTGCCCAGGAAATGAGAACTGGAAGGAATAGACTCCAACAGTTTCAGGCATAAACTCGGCCCAAGCTGCCCCAACATTGTCGGAGGTAAATGGTCCAAGGGTTTGGGTTGACCCGTCAGGTTTTGTAACGTCGATTGTAAAATCTTGCCATCGGTCGCCGTAAATTGTGTTTGACGTGGGGGGCACTTTGTCAAGCCAGAAGGTCAACAGCAGAGTCTGACCGACCCCCACGGGGTCAGGAGCAACGTTGAGGTAAGCATATGTGGGGATGTTCCATTCGGGTGTGTGAGCGGTTGCAATCGGAAGGGCTACGGCTAAGGAAGAAAAAGACAGCAGCAGAATCAGAGTCATTGTCGCCACAGATTTTGTCCCTTTAAATCTAACCTTATTTAAGGGTTGGTTGTTTGTCATTTCGAACTCTCTCTCCTTAATTTTTGCAGCCTCCCATTTGTCTGGGTGAATTTTTAAAAAATGGCGTCTGTTGCCTACATAAACAGAAACAGAAAAAATTATTAAGCGACTAAAAAGGAAACAATCAGCAAGTAACGGAAGCTTTGAAGAAGATAAAAATGATAATTGAAGAAGATATTCAGACACTTACTCGTTTGGGGCTTACGATTCTGCAAGCCGAAATCTATCTCACGCTCACTAAGCTGGAAAAAGCCACCATAAAAACACTCTCAAACACCACCAAAATAGACCGAGCTAATGTATATCGGATAGTATCCAAACTTCAAGAGTTACGTTTAGTTGAAAAAATGATTACCAACCCAACCGTTTACAAGGCTGTGCCTATACAGGATGGGGCGCCGATGCTGCTTGAACGGCAAACACAAGAATATCGGGAAATCAGGTTAAGAACAAAAGAGCTGCTTAGAAGAAACACAAGAAGCGACAAAGAAAAACTGCCTCAACAGGAATACCAGTTTGCCCTGATTCCTCATAACAGAGCCACGTGGAGGAAACTAGACGAAATGAAGGAGCGCAGCCAAAAGAACTGTGATTTTCTTTTCTATTGGAAGGCGTTCTCCATGTTTGGAATTGAGAGTGTGATGCATTTTTTGAAGAAACCAGCAGATAAGGGCTTAAACGTTCGGCTTATTACATACATGAATGAAGGCGAGAAGCTGCATAAAAAAGTCTTAACCTTACAGGACAAAGGCAATTTTGAAGTCAGATGCACTTTTGACTCTCCGCCCATCACGCTGTCGTTGTTTGATAATAAGGAGGTCTTGATGAACACCACGACGTTCAGCCCTTTTGGGACGCCAAGTTTGTGGTCAAACAACCCCGTGTTGATTGGGATTTTTCAGGATTACTTCGATGAGAAGTGGAGCAACGCAACAGACCAAGTTGAAGTTATGCGTAACACAGAAAAGAGAAAAACCGTAAGCAGGATTTAACTAAAATAATGTTTGGGCTAAGGATAGAGATTTGGAGAAGCAAAAAGAAGAGAATAAAAAAGGTAAGACAAAACGCTATAGGAAATATATCATCTATACTGAAAACAGGAATCCTCTAAGCGGTTTGCGTACGGTTTTTTAAACACAAACCGACCGTAGTATAGCATCAGGTCAAAAAGGTTATGCTCAACCTTCTGCAGACCCTCAAGCAACACGCAAACCTCATATTTAAGTTGCTACCTGTGGCTGCGTTTGCTGTTCCGCTGCTGTGGCTGTACGGGTTGGAGCCTGTGTCGTTTGAGGCAATGTGGAAGGGCAGAACGTTTCAGCTGTTTTTCATCTGGCTTATTGCCTTGGAACTAATTTTGGGTGCGGAAGCCCTAAACAAAACCAAGCTTCAACGGCTCGCTTCAGCCCGAACCGCCGCGTTTACAGCTTCTCTGGCGTTGCCGACCCTTTATGTTGTGGCGTCTTACTATTGGGGCTTAAACGGCGCCATCGCAGACGGGGCAACCCAGATGAACATCGCATGGGCAAGCTCGATGCCGCTGTCGATTGAGTACCTTGCGTTTGCCGCCATGTTCTGCGCCATCATGCTCCTCGCCTTCGGCTTCAAAGGCTTAAAGGCGTTTGTGCTACCCGCCTTCTTTCTCATAATGGTGGGTGCCATCTACACCATAGACAACGTTTTCCCCTACGGGCAGTTTACGCCGTTTCAGATTTTTGTTCCCACCACAACCACCCTTGCCGCCGCCATCCTCAACCTCATGGGCTACACCACCAGCATCACATACTTCGAGAACACGCCCACCTTAACCGCGGCAGACCCCAACAGCCTCGCCTCCGCAAGCTTCTCCATCGCGTGGCCCTGCGCAGGCATCGAAAGCTTCCTCATCTTCACCGTCGTCATCTTGCTGTTTCTCAAACGCATACCCATCAGCGTAAAAAGCAAAATCGGACTCTTCGCGTGTGGCGCCTTAGTCACGTACTTTATCAATTCTCTGCGGATTGTGAACATTTTTTTGGCAGGCATGACCTACGGCGAAAACTCCATCCAAGTGCAAGACATTCACTTCTACTATGGTCCGCTGTATGCGATGACGTGGATTGTGGTTTATCCGCTGCTGATTTTGGCTGTCCATAGCCTGTGGCGTAAACACAAAAAAACTAAACCTAAACCGTCCGTTAATGCAGGTCAATCTGTTTTGCTAAACCCTGCTTGACCAGAATTTTAGCGTTCTCAATGGGCACCGACGCCACGTCTTCCACCAAGAAGGGCCCGTAGCTTTTCATGTCTGACCCGATGATGGAGGGCACCGGTTTTAGGAACCGCAAAGTAACCCGTTTATGCACAATTGGCGGCTCTGAAGCAGCCTCGGTCGGGGCTTGGACGTTGAGGACAAACAGTTTGCCCTCCAAAAGCCCCGCGGCAAACCGGGCAAACGCTTCCGCAGAAGGCACAATACCCGTGCACAACTGCTGCTCCTCAAGCGCCAAGCAATCCATCGGCGGCGTTTTTCCCGCCACAATCATCTTCGCCAGCTTACGGTACCGAGCCGCAATCAACTCGCCGGTCATCTTTGTCACGTTTGTCTTTTCGCGTTCCAGCAGCTTGGTTTTGAGGGTTTTCTGCTCCTGCACATGGTTTTCTTCTTTGATTTGGCGCAGGTAATCAGCAACCCGCGAGTAGAAGTCGGAGGGCAAGCTGCCTAACTCGGCGTTTTCGATTTCCAGCCGCCACGCAGCATAAAGCTCATCATACATGACTGTTTTGCTCCTCCGCTAACTTTGCCCTGCCCTTAAGTATGAGCAGCACCGCCGCCGCCGTCGAAACCTCAGCCTTCTGGTTTTTGTAGGGTCCAAACGTTTTGCCCCTCAACGTAAACTGCGGCGCATCTGAGACCACAACTTGCGCGGTGCCCTTTTTAAAAGCTACTGCCCCCATAAACGGGTCAAAAGAATCCAACTCCGTAACGGGAAACTCCACCTTCAGCAAGCCTGTTTTACCGTGCAAGGTGCCGTTGGCGCGGATAAGGCGGTGCACGTCGGTGGTGACCACGGTGTCGATTTGGGCGATTTCACGGTCTTTGACGTGTTCGGCTATTTGCATCCAGGTTTCGTAGCCGACCCCTTTGAGGATGTCCCAGCGTTCCTCTTCGATGTACCGCTGCAGCAGGGTATCTTTGTTGTTGAAAATGATGCTTGCTGCTTTTTTGTTGGCAACGATTTCTTTCAGGTCCTCTTTTGTGGCTTGTGTGAGGTATTTGCGTATGCCGACTTTGAGGCGTCGCTTCCACCCGTACTCGCCAAGGCTGAAAACCCGTGACTGCTTTTTGCTCTTCTTGCCCTTTTTAGATTTGTCTTTGCGGTTCTTGTCAAACAAGTCTAAGCCTATGCCGCAGACGTAGTCCACGATTTCTTTACGTGCCGTGGTGTCAAGGCTGCGGACGGCTTCGTTTTCGACGTGGATGTGGTAGCCGCGGTGCCCCGAAAAATAGGTGTGAATCTCATGTTTTGAGAAACCAAAATCGTTGGTGAGCATGTCAAGGAGCTTGCGGGTTTCCGTGCGGGTTGTGTCGATGCATTGTTCGCATGCCCAAGTTTTGGTTTCGAATTTGACACCGCCGCAGGCGGGGCACTCTTCGGGGGTTACGCCTTTGCCCACCATGCCGCCTTCCACGAGGCATTTGGGGTTGCTGCAGTGCCATTCGTCGTGGATTTTGCCGCAGCTTGTGGGAATGTGGTCGGCGTCGATGTCAAAAACCAAGTCTGCACCCTGCCAGCCTTTCTTATCCATATCGGCTTGGGGGTTCTCGTAGTACGCGCAGGAATGGTAAACGTCGGAGGGGATGCGCTCTCGTAGCGCAGAACGTAGAGCTGTGGGGCTGGCGAATTCTTTGTGGCGAACCATGGCGCGTTCTTTGAAGAGTAGAAAAGCGTATTCGCGTTGGCTAAAGGAGGAAGGCTGTGGAAACTGGTAGTTGGCGTCTTTGTAGAAGGCGCTAAATTGCGTGTAAACCCAGTCTCTAGAAGCCATTGTCAACCCTCCGTAGCCATGTTCTGGTAGTTAGTCTGCGGGTTTAGCAATTAAGCTCTTTGGAATGAAGCTAGAAAAGTTCAAGGAAAACAGGCTTAGAAGCCAAGCACATGCCGTATGTTGTCTACAAGCGCCAGTGGATTAAAGGCTATGCCCCCAAACGTCAAAATTAGCGCCACCAAAACAAGCCACAACGTCGACGCCCGCAATGAAGGCTTTGACTGAGGAATCAATAGATAAACAAAAAAGAACAGCAAGTACCAAGGCTGGAAATACGGCATCGAAAAGATGGGCAGCAAAGTGAAAGCGGCACACAGAGCCATCAATCGTGTTCGGTTCAAAACATACAGCGTGCAGGTTAAGGTAAGGGCAAGCGTCAGGGACACTGCCAAAGCTTGTAGCCCCCAGGGAATTTGGGCATGCGGATTGAACGCGTTGGCAACATTCATTATTAATTCGGGTCGAGCATTGGATAGAAACGGGGCGCTCAAGTACGCCGTGAACAAATCAACCACAGCTAAGCCCACGGCAGCTAGGAACACTTTGTTTTTGAGCAATATTTTAGGCGGGGAAGCCTGAAACAGCTTAATCAGACTCACCACTACAAAGGGCAGCAGAAAAATGCCGGCTTGATACTTGAAAGTGGTGGAAACGGCTCCGAGCAGAAGAAACAGGTCGTATCGTTCTTGCAAGAAGAAGGAAACGGCAAGTATGGAGAAAAGAAAGGCAACCGAATCGGACTGCCCGTTAGCTGCGAAAACTACCAGCACAATGTAGAAGATGTAGACTGCTAAAGCTTTCAAGGCGAAGTTAAGGTCCTGCTTCCAGAACCGTTTAAGAAACAGGTACAAACACACGTGTGAGACAACCAGCAGCAAGGCAAGCTCCAGCTTGTAAACCAAAGCCTGCGAAATGCCCCCTTCAAGCAAGGCACCAAAAGGCAGATACAAAAAGACGCTACCAATGGGGTAGAGGTTAGGCATTTCGGACCAAGTTACGAACTTGTAAAAAGAGTGGTCCGCGTTGGAAAGAACGCCCAGAGGTGTGTCAAACACGGAAAAACCAGTTTTGGTGAAAAGAATTGAAGTGTACGGATGCCGCGCGCTGTCCGTGTACCAGTTTTCAAATGTTGCCATCGGATAAGCATTCACCACCAAAAGCACCAACCAAAACGCCAGCGACAGCAAAACGGCTACTTGAAGCCAGCGGAGACGTTTGCCCTTCAGAAACGAAGGGAGAGGAGACGTTTTTTTGGGGGTTTGGATGCGGTGTTTCATGAAGGGCAGAAGGATGAACAGCATTAGGGTTGCCCAGCCGACGTAGAACAGGATTTTGGCGGGGAGGCTTAGCCAAGAAAACGGGTAAGTCAGAGAGGGTTCGATTACGAACGCCTGAAGATGCACTTGCGTGGCGGTGAATGCGTTGGCTTGGAAGGCGACTTCGTAGTAGTCTGCGCCTGCGGGAAAAGTGTGAGTGAGGTTGGCGGCGGAAACGGTGGAGTAACGTTGCCCATTGTAGGTTAGCAGAGTGAAGTTTAGAGCCCCTGTTCCGGTTTGGTTCACATAGAGGGTTATTGTTTCGTCGCCGTGGAAGCTTCCCAGCCCTTCACGGTAAGTCTCGTTAGGCGACAAACAAAACGTATCATCAACTATGACACCCCCCTGCTGCAGACCACCTGAATTGGGGAAGAAGCTGACAAGCGAAAGCGAAACCCCCAAAAGGACAAGCAGCAAAGACCCAACCAGAAGAAAATTTCCTGCCCTAAAACGCTTCAGGAAATCAGCCTCCAAGTCTAAGTGTGCATTTGACGGGAAGCGGCGTCATGTTTCCGTACTTAGTCAGAGAAGTTCTTAAAGGTTCACCTTATCTGAAAAAAATAAAAGAAAGCAAACAGCCGTTAAAATAAGAAAAAATGGTTTAAGGGTTTGGACTGCTAAGGACAGTCTTGAATATGTAGGAGAGGTAGTTTTCGATTTCCACAAGGGTAAGCTTTGATTTTCCCCGTTTCCTGTTAACAAACACGATGGGAACTTCTTTTATTGTGAAGCCTTGCGAATGAGCTTGCTTAACAGTTTCAATTTGAATATCATAGGTCTGGCTGTGCAGATAACCGATGGTTTTTTCCACCAAACTTGTGGAGTAGCACCGAAAGCCGCTGGTGCAGTCGTGAAGCTTTAACCCCAAGATTCCTCGCGCAATGGCGTTAGCGCCTCGACTGATGACTTTTCGGGCAAACGGCCAACCTTCAATTTTGCCGCCTCTACAGTATCGGCTGCCGACAACCAAATCACATCCGCCGCCTACATGAGACACCAAGCGGGGCAGGTCCGCTGGGTTATGAGAGTAGTCAGCGTCCATGGTGACCACAAATTGGGGGACATTTTTGAGCCGTAGGAAAGCGCGAAAGCCGTCAGTGATTGCTGAGCCTAAGCCACTTTTTTTGGGGCGCACCATCAAAAGTAGGTTGTCATTTTTTGTTTGAAGGTTCCTCACGATTTCTGCGGTTTGGTCGGGGCTGCTGTCATCGATGACAAGAACCGACGCTTGCAGAGGAAGTGCGCCAATTTCGTTGATTAGGCGTCCTATGTTTTGGGCTTCGCAGTATGTAGGCAGAATGATGCCCAAATTTGTGTTGACTTCTAAATTGCCCTCAACATGGCAAGACATAGAGACGCCTTCAACTGTAAATTCAAATTGGTAGGGGTAATAAAGGTTGTACAGAAGACTGCGGTTCGAATAGACTAACGGAACCTTGGATTTATGCGTTCGGTGTCTCAGGTGGAGACAACTTTTGCTTAAGCAAATAGTAACGCAAGGGATGTCGTACGCGGCGGCAAAGGCCATCGCTGCCCACGCAAACACCGTGAGTCTGAAGCGTAGAGCAACTGGGCGGCGTGTATTGAGTGCCTGAACCGCGGGAGCCTGCGATGTGTTCCACTTGGTAACGGGTAAGCCGAGCGTTATAGTCTGAGGAAGTCTTGAAAACTTCAGCCACTTTCTCAGGAGGCATGCCGATGGTAACCAAGAAGGAGGTCAAGGTGAATCTGCCCACGTGCCCTATGTGGCGTCCATGTGATGCTGCGTCGTAGAGCGCCACGATGCAGGGTGGAAATGCGGATTGCGAAACCACTTTGGGGAACCCTTCCATTTCGGATTCGCCGATTTTCTCTTTTGCCAACTCGACAAGCTTGTCGGCTATATCCATTATGGGCGGGGGAAACTGGGGCACCTCCTTGGTGTCTAACCTCGCTTCGATGCGTCTTTGCACTTCCTCCTGAAGGAGTCGCGCGACATCGTGCTGACTTAAGTAAACTCTGCCTTTGACCATGAAACGGTTAATGAGCTTCCACTTTTCTTCGCGCAGATGGGTTATGTTTCGCAGGTAATCAGCCAGCCCCACCGAAAAATAATCCATAGGAAGCCCCATCAACTCTGCGTCGGTATTTTGGGCGATTTGCCAGCCAAAATCTTGGGCTATAGCCACCAGTTTGTCTTTGGGTTCCAACTGAAAATCAAAATGAGCTTGCTTGGCTTCTGCCAAAGCGTAGCGTCGTTTAATGAAGCTGTTTTTGGTGGCTATGGCAAGCATTATAGCCACGGGAAAAGAGGGAATCTCAACATCGTTTATGCTGCGGTCGCCTACAGAAACAAACAAAAGAGATTTTTCCAGCCGGTCATGCGCACGGCTCAAAATTTGAGCTAAATCAGGGCTAGTCAACTCGTCGATATCTAAGCCAATCCTCTTCATGTATGAGGAGGTGTCTTTCAGGAAAGGGTACTTCGCCAAATCATTGGGGGTAAACTTGACTGTTTCCAGCGTCATACCCGTTTCCTAATTACTCGGTCTCGATGCGGGGTGCCAAGAAGAACGTCAATTTGCCCTCTTTGGTCTGCTGGAAGTCAATCCGCACTGGCATGTCCGTGGAGAACTCCAAGGTGGCTATGTCGCTGGTTGCTGAGGCTGCCTTGATGATTTCTGTCAAGTAGCTTAAGCTGAAAGTGGCCTTTGAAGTCTCTTTTGTCTCCAAATCCAGCAGGGCATCATTGCCTTTCTGTAGAGTAATTGTGGCGCCCATCAGGTCACCCATGGCGTGTAAAGTCAGCTTTTCGGCGTCCGCCTCAATCTTCACGTGGTCGCTGACCAGTTGGGCGTCTTCGATGGCTTGGCTTAAACCTTGGGTGGTGGTTTTTGCTTTCACATTAAACGTGATTTTGGGGGTGGGCACTTCTTCTTCGGATGCTTCAAGCGTGGGCATGGTGAATTTGCGTGAATATTTGCCCGTGATTTTAATCTCTAATTTTCCAGTTTTGTCGTCAAGGCTTAACTCGACGGATTCTTCTTTGCCGGCGCGTTTGAGTAGTTTGAGCATTTCGCTTATGTTTATGCACATTTTGGAGGGTTCAGCGCATTCGTACTGTTCAAAAATGGTTTTGGGCCACTCGAAGTCTATCATGGCGACGCGGGAGGGGTCCATCGCCCTCAGTTTTAAGCCGTCGGGTTCAATTTTGAATGTGGCTTCATCGACCAGAATGGAAATTGCTGTAGCCATGTCTCGTAGGAGTTTGGCGTCGGTTACTTTGAGCTTAAACATCCTCTGCTATCCTCTCTAGTGCTTATGCGTTATGCAGTGATATGTTGATTTAGCTCTTAACCCTTACGCTAAAAAATCGTGTTCATCAAACTCAAAAAGGAAGAATAAAGGAAACAGAGTTTGCTAGCTGTATTCCCTGAAAGTGTAGTTGCATTTAGTGCAACGCAAGAATTGAGTTGATGATTCATCGGAGCCTCTTGTCTGCACCTGCCAAACATAGGCAGTGTTGTTTCCACATTTAGGACATTCAACCCTAACGGTAGGCAAGGTCCGCAGTTTCTGCTCTTCCTTTCCTATAACAGCGACTAGCTGCTGGGGGCTATGTTGTATGACTTTACCTACAACCTTAGGCGGCTCAGCTTTTTGCGCTGTTTCTTTTTTGTATCCATCTTTGGGGCAGACAAGAACGATGGTTGCCTCTTTGCCGTTCTTTGATTTCTTTGGTTCTAGGCGAGAACCACACTTAGGACAAAACTCCATAGTTCAAATCTCCGGTTTCCGCTGTTTCCTTTACGCGGTTCCTTTTTAACTTTTGCTAATTACAACCTTAAGTACTATTTAGGCTTATTCCAGACGCAACCAAATGCGCCACCCTCAAGGGCTCAGGGGTTTTGCTTCGGGTGCAAGTTAACCGCAACACCTCCACGGCCTTTGCCATATCCAAACCTGCCACTTCCACGTAGACTTGGTGTGTCCTTCGGGTGGTTACAGGGAAAATTTCGCCTGCCTTTAAAACCGCCGCCCACCGCTCTTGGCTGTTTGGCAAATTCTGCAGGGCAGCGTGGACTTGGGTTAGGTTAGGTTTTCTTGTGGTCACTGCAATGACAGGCAGGTCAATTTTGGCGTTGAGAGTTTGAATGTCAACCACGTTAAAGCCGCCTAAGGTTATGCCGTTAAGCATCACCACACGAAGCTGCTTGTAGTGAGGCGAAGCAGTCACCATACTGGCGATGTTGGAGGTGGCGTCTAACCCGTCAACCGTTATGCGCGTGCTCATCACACCTTCAAGCCAGAAACCTCCGCGGAAAACCACCCCCACCACAGGAACCATGCTTTTTGAGTGGGGAACAAATCTGCCATCATCTATTCCCAAAACGCGGATTTCAGGTTTAACAACGCGCAAGCGTTTCTGAGCCAAAATGGTTCCCCAACCGTTTATGGATAAGAAACCATTATAAGGTTAACGAAAAACAACGCGCCCACAAAAAGAAGGCGCAATATGGGGTTTAGGGTTTTATGATTTCTTCTAAAGCTGTAGCGAAAGCCTGATTTGACGCGCGGGCTTGCGCGGCAGCTTCCAGCAGAACCTCTTTTGGCGAAACGCCCTCAACAGTACGCAGGTAAATCACGGGGTTAGACGCCAAGGGGTGAGGCACATCGTAGCCTGCTTGGTCAATTTTTTTATTTTCCAAAAGTTTTTTCTGAAGCAAGTTGCAGACGCCGTGCCCAGCGCCTTCAATTTCGATTTTAAGCTCGTTGTCAGTTTGATTAAGGATGCGGATTTTCATGCTTGTCGGGTTTCTCCTACAATTTTTCTTTTCCGTAGTCCTCAGCGGTTTTGCGTCTCTCCACATTGCCACATTTTGTACATTGCAGCTCATGCTTCGCCTTATCCAAGGGGCTACCGCAGAGCGAACAGAAACCGTAAAGAACACCTAGTCTTCTGTCTGCAGTGGTAAGGTGAAACACTTGGTTTTTTTCGCTTATAACTTTGGCGCGGATGATATCTCCTGTTTTGCAGACGTCATTCATGGAGTCTATGTAGCGGTCGGAGACGTCGCTTATGTGGAGAATTCCGCTGAAAACGCCTGACATCTTTTTCTTCTTGCCGACTTGGAGGATGCGGACAAGAACGTTGTCAGATTGGGCGTTGCCCACTTGACCCACAACGGTTATGCCTACTTTGGGAACCACGGCACCCTCGTTTAGGGGGTAAACGGATACGCGGCGGTTTAACATGTCCATGAGGGTGCGTCCGATGATTTTGGAGTAGATGACTCCGTCTCTAACGTATGTTCCTGAGTCGGGGATGAATTCTTCGATGACGCCGAGGCGTTCCCCGGGCAGAACCAAGTTGCCGTTTCTTTCTTCAGATTTTTGGGTCATTTCGTTTTCCCGTTGGTTGAGCATAAGCAAGTTTGGGGTTTAACCAAACAAGTACATTCCATAAATTCCAGCCTGTGCAATAAACCTTTTGATTAACCCGTAGACAATAAGAACATAATGGGCAGGTCAGGTGCTGCTTTGCAGGCGAAACAAAAAAGCTTGTCTATCTGGCTACTTGTTCGGTTTGCTGTGAAGGCACAGTCACATACCCTAATAAAACCTGCCTTCTCCCTTTTTTGAAGGTGGAAAACAAACGTTAGGCGACCAAATCGGCGAGTTCCGCGGCAAAAACACCGGCTACCGAGTCCTGCCCGACGGAAAAATTGAAAGCTCCAGCCAAGGCACAGGCAAACTGCTGGGCATAGACGCCTTCATCCTATCCACAGCGGTGGGGGTCATGCGGAAGGGGCTTTTTGTGGGCGAAGTTTACAGCGTCATCACCACCATGGACGGCGACGCCGTCACCCTGAAAGGCAACGCAGTAGGTTGGCCGACAGGAAGCGGCGGCAGCACCCGAAGCGCCACCACCCAAACCACCAGCGCACAAAAACTAATGAAGCTCAACAAAATTCTCGGGTTGCATGAGTATGAGACAGACCGCGAAGACAACTGGGTCGGCAAAATCTGGGAATGGAAATAGCCAAAAACGGCTATAGCTTCTTTATCACGTATAAGTCGATGATGATTTCTTGTTTTGTCTTCGTGTGGAAATCAAACATATGCGGAATAGTCAGCGGTAAAGCGTAAACTGCTTCCACAAAGCCGCCACACTCCTCCACAAATCGCTGCATGAACTGGGAAGCCTTCACCCTGAGCGGTTGCCCCCCATTAGCCTTCAGTGCAGCAAGTAGTCGTTTGTCGAAAACGGGGTGATTATGCAGCGAATAAACCGTGCCCGCCAGTTCGAGGGCTTTTTGGATAAAGCGGCGGTCGGCGTTGCGTTTCTGTACGCCAAAGGGCGGATTCTGCACCACCGTGTCAAACTTGCCTGTGACGGCGTCGATGTCGCCTGCCACCCAGCTGGTCTGGTCTTTGAAGCCCAGGGACACCGATTTATCGTGTGCCATTTTAACAGCGGATTTGTCGATGTCCACACCCACCACGGACGCTGCACCCAGAAAAGCCGCTGCCAACCCAAGCCTACCTGTGCCGCACCCTAAGTCCAGCACGTGTTTGTCGACAATGTCGCCGTAGGTGTATGCGGCTAAGTGGAGCATTGTTGATGCCGCGGATTCGGAGGTGGTGTATTGTTCAAGGTCTGCCCGCGGCGAAGAATGCGGCGGAATTTGGCTTAGGAACCGTTGGAGGTCTAGTTTTCGAATAAGCCGCCTTTGAGCAGGTTCTCCCAAGAAGACTCCCCTGAAACCACCTTAAACTCCTGCACCGTCAACACGGGCTTATTGAAGCGGGAAGCGTCATCCAGCGAGATTCGGGGACAAGCCGTATTCACGTACGCATCCACCGTTGGGAACTCAACCAACACGTTGGGCTGAATTTCGCGAACCGCAAACAGACACGCCGATTTACCCATACTCTTGAGGGCTTGCTTCACTCTGAGGGCTTCCTCTATGTGCTGCTGTCCAGGTTTGAGGCTAATGAGGACGCCGAAGGTTTTGGCGTTTTGGGCTTCTTGGATGCAGACGTAGCGCTGTTTTTGGATTTTCTGCACTTCCGCTTCCACAGAGTGCGCTGTGCCGCTGTAGGGGTCAGCAATAAAGGTAGGTTTAGACGTACCCAACGCGACGCCCAGAGCGTGGAATTTTCCGCCGCCTATAAACAGGAAAGCATCCACGTCCGCCGCTACAGATTTAACGTTACTAAAGTCACAGCCCACAACCTGCCCAGCATAGGGTAGTCGTCGTGCGTCGCCGACTTCGATGGTTTTGCCTGCGCGCACCAAAATCTCCCTTACCACATCCAATGCTTGCACGTGCTGCACCGTCGTTGCCAACCCAATTCTTGTGTACGGCGCCAGCAGAGGAAGTGCAGCGGCAACCGCGTCGTCAACTGTCTGGGTGGCTCTTGCCTCTATGTAGAGGGTGGGGACTTTTTCGTGTTTGAGCATTTTTGCGTGCCCAAAATGTACAAGCAAATCAGCGTTAAGGCTTTCCGCTTCAGAGGTGGCTAAGTCACAGGCGCCATAGCAGGGGTCCGCAGACACAATTGGCAGGGCACCAGCTTTCTCAACAAGTTTGGCGATGCGGGGAGCGTCAGGTTTGAGCCCTTCAGGCAACTGGATAAGGACGCGTTTGGCGTTTAGGCGGGTGATTTCTTGTTTTAGGCGTTCTTCTTCAAAATCAAAACCCTTCATGCATGAACCTCAATTGATTAACAAAGAGGATATGGAATAAAAGAAAGAAAAGGTTTGCCGAAAAGTCGGCGGCTACTGTTCCCATTCCCAGTCAGGAGTGGGTTTCTTGAGGGGTTTACCCGCGGCTAATGCGGCTTGTTCGGCGAGGCGTTCCAGAACGATTTTTTGTTCGACGGCTGCGACGTTCTGTTTTGTGGCGACTACGGCGTCGTTGTTGACGGATATGCTGTCGATGCCTGCGCGGACAAGGAACTCTGCAAAGTCAGGCAAGTTGCTGGGGCCTTCGCCGCAGATGCTGACGGTGCAGCCGTTTTCGTGTGCCACGCGGATTAGCCTTGCGATGATGCGTTTGACTGCGGGGTCGCGTTCGTCGAAGTAGCCCATTTGTCCGAGGCGCTCGCTGTCGCGGTCAATCATGAGTATACCTTGGGTCATGTCGTTGCTGCCGATGCTAAAGCCGTCAACGAGTTTGCTGAATTCGTCTGCCATGATGGCGATTGAGGGGGTTTCGGCCATGAACCAAATCTTAAAGTCACGTCCGCGTTCAAGTCCTTCTTCTTTCATGATTTCCAGAACCCGGCGAGCCTCCCAGAGGGTGCGAATCATGGGGAGCATGACGTAAACGTTTTTGAGTCCCCACTCGGTGCGGCACTTCTGGATTGCTTTGCATTCCAGCCTGAAGGCGTCGATGTACCATTTGCTGATGTAGCGGCTGCAGCCTCTCCAGCCTAACATGGGGTTTTCTTCGACGATTTCGTATTTTTCGCCGCCTTTGAGGTCGCGGTACTCGTTGGTCTTGAAGTCGCTGAACCGAACCACTACTGGTCGGGGCTGGATGGCGCGTGCTACTGTGGCGACGCCTTCGGCGAATTTGTCAACCAGCTTTTGGCTTTGCCCAGACTCCATAAGGTACAAGGGGTGTTCGCCAATGTAGTCGGCGAAGATGAATTCGGTGCGCATCAAGCCGATGCCTTGGAAGGGCAAATCCTTGTATTGCTCAATCATGTCGGGTATGGCGAGGTTCATGTAAATCTTTGTTGCCGTAACAGGAGCTGCAGCCTGCACAATGGTTGTCCCGCTTGCTTCGATAGGTTTCTCTACGGCTTGGGCTAAGACTCCTTCGTAGATGACGCCGTTTCGGGAATCCACGGTGTACTGCTGCCCGGTCTTCATGACTTGCGTGGCTGTTTCGGTGCCGACAACGCAGGGGATGCTGAGTTCGCGGCTGACGATTGCTGCGTGGCTGGTGACGCCGCCTTTGTCGGTGACGATGGCGCTGGCGATTTTCATGAAGGGCACAAAGTCAGGGTTAGTCATGTCGGTAACGAGGATGTCGCCTTTCTTCATTTCACTGTTGGCTTCATCAGGGTTAAGCACAACTTTTGCGACACCTACACCGTAACCGCGTTTGCCAGCGGAAATGCCTTTGGCGATGACTTTCAGCTGTTCTTCGGGTTTCACCGTTTCGGCTGGTGCGGCTGCTTCTTCGGCAGTTTTTGAGCTCCAAACGGTTTCCGGTCGGGCTTGAACGATGAACATGTTCTGAGGGAAAGGAAGGTCTTGGTCAATTGCCCACTCAATATCCATGGCTTTGCCATAGTGTCGTTCGATACGTTTAGCGAGGTCAGCAAGTTTTAGAACTTCTTCGTCGCTGACACAGGGCACTTTCTGCTTGTCTTCAGGAACATCCTCATGGATGGTGCTGCCTGTCTTGGGGTCACGGATGTACATGACGGTTTTTTTGGCGGTTCGGCGCTCTTTTATCGCAACGGTCTTCTTGTCAACGAGAAAGTTGTCAGGGTTAACTGCACCTGAAACTACGGTTTCGCCTAAGCCAAAGTTGCCTTCAATCATAATTTCGTCGGGTGTGCCGTTTGTGGGGTTAATTGTAAACATGACGCCTGCGGCGCGGGAGTTCACCATTTTCTGCACGCCCACACTGATGAAAACCTTCTCGTGTGCAAAGCCTTTTTCGTTGCGGTAGAAAATTGCGCGTGGAGTAAACAGGCTGCTCCAGCATTTGACCACTTTATCCAGCAGATCCTTAGGACCGCGGATGTTCAGAAAAGTTTCCTGCTGCCCCGCAAAAGATGCATCAGGCAAATCTTCAGCCGTTGCGCTTGACCTCACTGCGACGAAGGTTTCTTTCAGGTTAAGCTTGGTGTTGAGTTCTTTGTATGCTGCGGTTATGGCTTTGGAGATTTCTTTGGGGACAGGGGTTTGCTCGATGAGTTCACGGATTTTCTTTGAAGCATCATCGTACTGTTTGGGGTTGTTTTTGTCGGTGATAACTTCGTTGATAACTTTGTAGATTTTTTCAGCAAGATTGGTTTCTTGGAGGAAATGTTCGTAAGAAAAAGCAGTCACGGCAAAGCCCGGGGGAACGGGCAAGCCCGCGTTAATCATTTCGCCCAAGCTGGCGTTTTTGCCGCCAACAGAGGGAATATCAGTCACTCGGAGAGTTTCAAACCAACTTACAAGCTCTTTTTTCGGGTCACTCACTCGCGTCCACCTTGGTTGCATCATCTTTAGACTCGACTTCAGGCTTAATTTTTTCAACAATAATCCTGCAGGTGAGAGGCAACTTTGCCGTTCCCCGTTTTAGGGATTCTTTAGCGGCTTCAAGCCCAGCCGCTTTAACCTTAACAGTCATTATTGTTTGTCCAGGTTCAATTCGAGCAGCCGTGCCCACGGTGCGCCCAAATGACCTGCGCATTCCCTGCTGAAGTCGGTCAGCATGAGCCCCAAAGATCATCTTGTTTTCTCTGAGGATAACATGTGGATAAGGCAAAACAGTCATAAGGTAATCGTTAATCAGCTTCTCCATTAAGACACGGTTTGTCGCTACGCGGGCAGCTTCCAGTGCCATGTGACGGATTTGTTTCCGCTGAATTGACACCAGCCGCGCTTCGTAATCCCATGTTCCTTTGATGTCGCCCATGGTAAACTTGACGATTTTAGGCGGAGGAAAACCCTTCACGTATTCCTTCCGGGTATAAGCCTGCCCTTTGACAGGTCCGTAGTTGCGAGCCTTCATTAGATAATCCCTTTTTACGGATACTTTCAAGCGGTATTTAAACGATTTGTAACCTCACTCAGGGATAAAACAGGAATTTAACAAATTCCCATACAACAAGCGTGTTTAGTTGAAAAGGTTCTGCGGCTCAAAAAACACAAAACCGTTTTCCAAAAACTTGCAAAACGGCTAAACTGTTTCTTCTTTAGATTTATTAGTTTGTTTCTTAAACTACAATTAAAACAACGGGGCAAGAAAAGTGACAACCACTCCAAGACCAGACTGGGACAGGTACTTTTTAGACCTCTGCGAAGCGGTTTCCAAACGCGCCACCTGCGACCGCGGCAAAGCAGGCTGCGTCATCGTCAAAGACAAACGCATCATGACCACAGGCTACGTGGGCGCCCCCGCTGGACTGCCACACTGCGACGAAGCTGGACATGACATGCGCAAAGTCTTTAACAGCAATGGCGAAGTCACCCAGCACTGCGTCCGCACGCTACACGCGGAACAAAACGCCATAATCCAAGCGGCGCGTTTTGGCATACCGCTGGAGGGCGCCACGCTTTACTGTAAAATGACGCCGTGTCGAACCTGTGCCATGATGATAATCAACGCAGGAATCAAACGGGTTGTCTGCGAGAAACGCTACCACGCCGACGCCGAAACCATCGAGATGTTTAGGCAAGCAGGCATAGAACTGGTCATAGCTAACAACGAATTTGAAAAATACGAAGGCCAATAAACGGCCGCCCTACCTGCAACGACGCAGGTTCTCCACGTTTCAGGTAGACCCCCCCTCTATAGGTTCTGCATCGATTTTTTAATAACATCCAAATGGACGGCAAATAGGCGGAGGGTGCTATTTGGGTTTGTGGAAGACGCTGATTTCCCGCCCGATTTTGTGCCGCTCATCCACATCCACAAACGAAGCCAACTCACGCAGCGGAAAATCTGCCGCCTCCCCAACAAATGCAACATCGGCGAAGGGCGTGACGGGTTCAAAGCCTACTTCCTCGGCTAACTTGCCGATGCCCATGGAGACGAATTTGCCGCCCCGCGTCCGGATATACGGCGTAACCAAAGCCAAGTAGCCGCCCCTCCGCAAAACCCCATACGCCGAAGAAAGAAAATCCTCAAACAGCGGAGTCTGGCTGCGTATGATTTTCTCCGCATACGCTTCCGTGGGAACCTCCCGCAGGGCTGGTCCCAAGTCGGGTTCGGTGGCAATGCAGTCCACTTCGTCGCCGACTTTACGCCGCAGGTCCCTTGCGTCGCCCTGCACCACCGCATAATCCACATCTCTCAACTCGTACTCCTGCGTGACCCATTGGAGGTTCCGTTTGGAGGCATCCACACACCAACGATTAATATCCACCCCTATGACGCGGGCTTTGGCAAGCAACGCCTCCAGCAAAATGTTCCCCACCCCACAGAATGGGTCCAAGAAAACTTTGCTAGGCGTGCACTGGGTGAGGTTGAGGAGAAGTTTGGCAACCCGCGGCGAAATACCAAAGATTTTGCGTTGCACGGGTTTGTCTAAGTCGCGTTTTTGGAATTCAAACGGGTTATGCACGGCGATTGTGGTGCCTATTGCGGTTTGTTGGGTGCCGATGCAGAGCAGGATTTCGGCGTGGTTTTCCAGCAGCCCCTGCTTGATGACTTCGACGGGGGTGAGTTGGGGGTTGGAGCGGTCGTGGGGGAACCCCATGAAGCGGGCTTTCTTGTCCTGCTCTTTGAGCTCGTCTTTGAGGGCGCTACCTACGAAGCGTTGCGCGAGGCGTCCAGCGGGTTTGAAGAAGGGGTCGGCCCAGTAGACGCTTACGCCGAAAACCGCTTTGCCCGAGGAAGCGCGGGGCATCTGGTCTGCTAGAGCGTCGAAGGGGAAGTCGAATTTGAGTTGTTTTTTGACCTGTTTGTTCTCTTCGAGGAAGGCGTCGGTTATGCGTTTGGTGGGAACAAACCCCGCGATCTTGGCGATTTTTAGGGTGCCGCCCAAATCGTCAATGACTGAGGCGCCTATGGGGGTTTGGGTTTTGAGGGTGAAGAAGCTGCGGCTAAACTCCAAAACCTCAAACCCGCAGCCACGCGCGTTGAGGTATGTGGTGAGTTCGGCAAGAGAAAGCTTCCAATTCTTACCCGAAATAAAGCAGTAAACATTCTCTTGTGGGGAGGACATGGTTTTCAAGGTTAAAAGTTGAGTCGAAGCATTTGACTGTAACGGTTTCCAAACAAAAACTTACCACAAAAGGAGCCCGCATAAAACTAGAATCAGGATACCTAAAAAATAGTTTTTTCGTTCCGCAGATAGCCCTTCTGGATAGTTAAGTAGCATCATTAAACGTCTTTGTAACTAGCTTGCTGGGAATGCTTTTTCTTGTACCAAGTATAGCAAGACCTATTGCCACTGCCAAAACCATGATGGTTGTAACCGTGAATTCGGGGACGGATGGCGATGGGCTTGAGGAAGGCAGTTGGGATACGTCAAAGTGTATCGTTATTGAGGTTCCCATGTTTCCCGCGGTGTCGTTGGCGTACACTATGAGGTCATGTGGTCCGTCAGTTAGCCCCGCCAGAGTTGTGTTTCCAGCTATAGTGACGTTTGTTTTTCCATCTAAACAGTAGCCTATCCAAGAAGGTGGCTCATCTATTATGAAGTTTAAAGGCAGTTCATTTCGGATGTAAGTTTTATTTTCAAGAGACAGATTTGAAATAACCGGGGGAGCGCAATCAGTTATAGTGAAGTAAACGCTACTAGTGTCTAATCCGATAAACTCTTGATAACCATTAGTGTACTCGTATTTTGCGTAAACTGTAAGAGCATGTGTGCCTTCAGATAATTTTGGTAAAGCCACCCACCCAGCAATTGTGTCTGGAACAAACGGCGGTTCACCTTGAACTGTCTCAGTAGTGCCATTTGCATAAGTTATGTTTACTAATTTAACTTCGGGAATTTCTGCGACGGGAATTGTGACATTATCTTTTCCGTCCACGCAATAAACCATTGTTATATTTAGGGTGCTTGGATCAAATACGGTCAGGGCAGTGATGTTTAGAGTTAGAAAATTAGAGTTATACGTCGTATTAGAGGGAGATATTATGGTAGTTGGGTAAACAATAGGAAAACTCTTTTCATCTACAGTATTCTGAGCTTTAACAGTTTGACCGCCCATCAATAACGAACCAACCAATAACGAGGCAAGGAACCAAAAAACAAAATTAAAGACCGCGTTTAGAGAGAATATCTTGCTCACACAGGCACACCTCAAATATCAGTGACCATAAGTGTATTTGGCTATTTCCGAGGAACAAACTGTTCCTCCAAAGGAACAGCCAACTACTGTCCAATTTCCTTATCAGGAAAATATCGGGAAAGTTATTCTGTTTTTTGGAAGGCTCATCTCTACCTCTATTTCTCCGATATACGCAGTCCCTTAAGATTTATTATAAAAAAGGGATTTTCCTTAAGGGTACCTAAGTTGAGGATGAAACAAACCGGTACTTGATAGTTCATCTGCAGTCGCTACAGGTGTTGTTTGGTCAACAAATTGAGCATAACTCAATGAATAACAGAAAAAAGGGCATCTTCCCTTTGAAAAAGCCTCTGTACCAGTCAGACAAAACCCCAGAAACCGTTTCAACGTTTTTTTAGCAAGAAAACTGCGACAGCAACCACCCCGCCCGTAACTGCCGCACCCGTTACGATTATGTATTCTATGGGCAAGGACGGCGCTGGTTTAGTGTTTGAGGTTTGTGTGGGTTGCCCTGTGGCGGAAGGTGACGGCGGGACAGTCGAAGTCGAAGTGGGTGAAGAGGTTGGGAGGACCACGGTAAAATGCTTTATGCCTGAGGTGCCCATGTTGCCCTCGGTGTTGTTAGCGTACAGGATTAAGCTGTGGTCGCCTTCTGCCATGTCAGAAAGAGACGTGTTTCCCAAGAGAGTCACGTTGGTTTGGTGGTCCAAACTGTAGCCAACCCACGAAACTGTCTCGGGCACGTTAAAGGTTAAGGGAATGTTTGGGGTTTTGTAGGTGGAATTTGCTAGTTCAAAAACTTCTACCTCAGGGGAACCAAAAGGGCACATAAGCGGAAAATGGTCTGCGTTATTTTCGTGCAGCCCATAAGGAACATCACCTATTCCGTCTTTGTCTGCGTCCGTGCCGTTGTAGCTGTTCCAGTAGTTGCCTTCCACACCGTTATCCCACGAGTTTACAAACGGTGTGTCTTGAAAGTAGACGGGATTAGAGTTGTTTACAAAATTGTTGAGGTAAAGTCTGTTGCTGGAGGTGTTGTAGGGGTATATTGCGTGAGTTATCAGGCTTACGGCGGTAAATTTACCAATTATGTTGTTGCATTGGATACTGTTTTTTGGCGAATTCATAAGCATAATACCGGGATAGTCACTAATGGAATCAAACCCGTAGCTGGTTATGTTGTTTCCAAAAAGTTCATTTTCGCTTGATAATTCAAGCTGTATCCCCATACTATTGGTGTCTATCTGATTTTCGGTAACAATATTGCCGTGGCTTTTTCCCAGAAGGATGCCTGCAGTGCCGATGTTTTCTGCCGTGATTTCCGAAACGGTGCAGTTTGAAGAATTGTCAAGGTATACCCCGGCAAATGTAAAATAAGATAAGCGGGTGTTCTTTACGGTCACGTTGGTTACGTCAGATAGAAAGATTCCGCTGCCAACAAAGTGTCTGCCGTCTATCGTATGGTTCTGTCCATCAATCACAATGTTGCTGCAGTGCACCTCAAGAACATACTGTTGAATGATATCACTGTTTAGATAGTAGGTGTTACCTGTTTGGTTGATTAAATTTGTTACAGGCGCGATGCTTCCATCAGGGTTGATTTGGATTGCTGGCAAACTCTCGGCAGGGGGAAGATAAAAGTTCGCGTTAGCCCCTTCAAAAAAGGGGCATGCAAATAGTAAAATCACTGCTGAGGTCACGATTGCCACTATAACTGTTCGGTTACCCATAGCAATCGAGTAACTTCAAGGTTAACTCGCCTAAAAAGCCTGTTTGTAAAGATTTCTTATGTCAAGAAAAATGCAGCGTCGCCTTTTCAATTGCCACCAAGGACAGCGGGTGTTCTTTTGTGAGAACCATGTTGTTCCAAAGGGAGAGCTAAGTACGCTTACACCTTTAGACTTTACAGGAAGTATCCAAATGCACACTAGATCGGTGCGGAGCGTTCTAGTCGTTTTGGCGTTTGCAGCTTTAGCATTGACTAACGTGCAGGTTATGAACGTTGTTTATGGAAGGTATGTGGTCGATTCGATAGAGGTATCAATCCAGAAGCCCGAGGATGCACACGTTGAAGCCAACACTAACATTACATTAATTGTTAGGGCAAGTTTCCGTTACGGCACAACATCAACTTTGGACGAATTCTCTTTTGAGAACATAACCTGCCGCTACAGCTTGGACAAGGGCGAATGGAAAAACATCACATCAAAAAATGTAACCTCAAACACAGCGACCCCCGACATTAACTTTTGGAATGGCTACATGCATACGTTAAACGCCACATACAAAACGGTTCTGGAAGGACTCCCCGAAGGCGCGCATTTCATAAATGTAACATTGACAGCCAAAAACAAAAGGGGCGACGTAAACGATTCAGACACACTAAGGTTAAGCGTAACTGACATGCCGTCCAACTCCTCAAATCAAACCGTAACCCCTGCACTCTCCAACCCACAACTTGCACAAACAGTCTCCTCTAAACCGCAAACTCAACCACCTCAACCAGAAGCCCCAGAATTCAAATATGCTATACTTAGTTTCGCAATAGCCATGGTAGCAATCACCGTGGGTGCCCTTTCAGCAAAAACAAAAAGCCATGAACGAAGGATAAAACAGCAGGCTTGTACCGCCCAATTTCTGCCAAACAGTGCCAAATCTTGCCTATCTACACCGTTTCCCGCCGCGAAAAAAGACTGGTTCAGCTTCTGAATCAAAAACAACCGAAAACGGGCGTTGCATTAAGGTTATGACAGTTTTGCGCATGGTAGATGCTCTTTGTGCGGGGTGAATCAAAGATGCATCGGGGTTTTCTGGATGGAAAACAAGAAATACACCTTGCATGTAACAGCATTGGAACGGGGAAACTAATCTTGGATGAAGTGTTGGAGCTACTGGAAAGGATCGCCAAACGCAACCAGAAACTCTTTGAAGAAACTAAAGAAACCGCTCAAAAGCAAACAGCCGCTTACGAGCTGATTATGAAGAAAAAAGAGGCAACCGACGAGCAGAAACTCAGAGCGTTCATGGGCCGGATGATTGCCTACGACCGTTTAGACAGGCTCTCGTCCCAGCTTACCTTGTTGTATTCGCTGCAGATTTTTGCTTTCAAAGTCAAAGTGCTCGAAGTTTCCGTGGACAAAATCAAAGAACAACTGGAAAAGTCGGGTGTTTTGGCGAAAGGCAACGAAATCGGTGAAATCCGTAAACACATTGACGCTCTCAAAATCCTTGTCGAGGCTCAGTATGAGTCGCTTAAGGAGATTAAAGAGAAAGGCAAAGACATACCCTACATCTTCTAACCACTCTTTATTGCTCTCTTTTGAGAGGCGAGTCGGTTCTTGCCCCAAGCAATCATCAACGCAGAAATCAACCAAACCTACAACAAACTCAAAGCTCTGCTAATCCAGAGCCAGCATAACCTAACGGCACAAGACCCGCCCACTACAATAACAACAGTTCAAGGCAGCATCTGGGGCACTCAACCAAAAACCGCAAAAAAACAGACCACCTTCAAGCTCCAAGAACAACAGGGCAAAACACAAATCACAAGCACCACAAGGCCAACCCAAGACTACAAAACCGTCACCATAATCGGATGCATTTTTTCGGCTGGACTAATGCTGCTCTGCTTGTGGATTGGGTGGGACCTGCAAAACTACGCGGCGTCGGGCGCGAGCGTTTGGTCATGGCTTGCGTGGAGCAACGGAACGGGGCGGTTTGAACCCAACGCCGCTGCCCTACTCGTGAGGGTAACGTGGGTTCTGGCAGCGTTTCTTACATGCACGCTTATCGTCGAAGGCCTTATCGTGGGTAACATCCATGCCAAAATTGATGCAGCAGCGGAAGAGACTCTTAAGGCGATGCACCAGAACGCTTAGTTGGTAAGTCGATGAACGGTGCATGGAAAGTTACTCAGGAAGGGTTTGCGAAAAAGCGTTACTGCCCTTCCTGGAAAAGGAGTTTACATTTAGGGCACTGCCGCAAACTTACGCGTATTTTCTTTTTGGCTACTTCGATTACGGGTTTGTCAAGTTCTATGGTTTCGCTATTGCATCTTGGGCAAAGGGTTCGCAAAGGTTTTTCCCCCATATATTGAAGAAGATACAGGGTAGGAGTTTTAAGACTATTGGAACGCCACGTGACAAAAAACCTTGAAAAAACCCACAGAAACCTCTCCGCGGTTCATCATATTTTGCAAGTTTGTGTCTAAAACTGGACATGTGGAAACTAAGAAAAACTGAATAAAACGCAAATCACTCCAAGCAGCCTCCCCAAATGACCCAAAAGATAGCTTTCTTCAATATACCAGCATGTTATGAACTCTTTAATGCCCACCCAGAGATATTGTGGTAAGGTGTGGATTAAATGAGCACAGAAAATGAGAAAACACAGGAAATATCATTTGGAACGCCCAGATACATCAGGTGCCCTGACTGCGGCGAACAAATCATGATGGCGCCAGTGCTCTCGCAGATGATTGAAATAATAGAGAACCACCTATCCACCCATAAAGTTCCCCAATGCCAAACCTTAAAGCCCGAACTAAACCTCCAGTCGCCAAAACCTTACTTCGAAGAAAACCTCGCTGGGAAAGTTTTGGAGCGGGCTGCAGAAATAAGTGATGTGTTGGGTAAAAATCAAAACTGGATAAGCAAACAATAACAGCTTAGGGCGTTTTGCCCTTGTTTACTTTTGCGGACGCCTTCTTTTGAGAAAAGAACCAAACTTTGCGAGCCAAGATGGCAACGTTTGGCTTGCGGTTAAAGCACAGATATCCACAGCACCAACCATTTAGCAATCAATCACCCACATCAAAACCCAACAAACAAACTATTGTTTGCAAATTAAGATAAAGTATGAACAAATCACAAGCACGTTTATATCAGGTGCCCCATAGAATAAATACACTAAACCACCACAAGCAAACAAAAACAGGGAAGGTGGAGAAATGCAGAAAATCCGAGAAGAATTTGTATTGGACCTCACTATAGCAGAAGGAAGTGGCGACTTCAAATGCCCAAAATGCAAGGTCACCATCTCACCAGATGACCACACTGAAAACGTTTACACAATCAGGGAAGCCAAAACCAAAAGGGACACTTTAGTGGAACTGCTCATCCAATGCAACAAATGCATGAGCATAATCCACCTAACAGGCTTCAACATAGCCAACCCAACAAGCAAACAGGCTACAAAGAAAAAACAGACCCCAAAAAACGCGTACCCGATGCAAATTCCTTGCTAACACCATTCCTTACACCCGCATAACTTCAGCGCGAACCAGGAGGGCGTAGGGAAACATGTGTAAAAGGCTGAAACAAAGCCAAATGCACATTTGTCTAAATAAAACAGACTTTTGTTTAAACTCTTCAGATTCAATTTTGAATTTTCAGCAACACGTAAAGTTGAAAAACTATATACAAGAAAAGCATAAAAAGACGCAAGGCAATATGAATCTCTAATTGAGGGCAAAATGAGGGCATTATTAGCTAACATGGGGTTTGTCCTGCAGATCTCTGGGATTTTTATTCTTATTCCCATAGTGGTTTCATTTATCTACAACGAAACCCAAGCCACAATTGCACTTTTCTTAACCGCAACCGCATTTTTAGCCCTCGGATTCGCATTAAACACTCTCTGCGAAAAAAAAGAACTCAGCTACAAACAATCCTGCACCCTTGTCGTGCTGGTTTTTGTTATCCTAAGCCTAATTGGCTCCATCCCTTACTTCTACGTAGACACCAACGTTAACATCCTACAAAGAATAACTGACAGCATCTTTGAATCCACATCAGGATTCACAACCACTGGTTTCTCAGTAATACCCGACGTATCCCTGCTCCCCAAATCAATCATCCTATACCGCGGCTTGACCCAGTTCATCGGAGGAGTGGGCATCGTGCTGGTTCTGATCGCATTCTTTTATCCTGAAACCAAACTGCACGAGTTCGCCAGAAGTATGGGATTAACCAAAAACGGCAAAGTCAAAAAAGCCATCACACTAATTATCACGGTCTACTGCGGTCTTACAATTGCATTGATTAGCGCAGGGTTAATTTTTGGCTATCACGACATCATAAACTTGGCGTCCATCGTTTTTGCTGCCTTAGGCACAGGCGGTTTCTCGCCTGTTCCAGACATAACCCCAATCGCTACTCAACCCCCAATGAACGCCATCATCTTGGTCAGCATTGTCCTTGGCGCCACAAACTTTTTGGCTTTGGCAGGATTGTTTAAGGGCAAAATTAAAGCGTTTTTCAACTCTGAAATCTCTGTCTTCCTCGCCCTTGCAGCCGTCTCAATCGTAGGAGTTGTTGTCTTCTTTGACTTCTCAGTTTTTGACGCAACATTTCACGTCTTAAGTGCCATGTCGTGCACAGGATTTGCGGTTCTTTCTGTCCCTGCTTTTCCTGATTCGCTTAAGCTGTTTTTTGTGTTCTTGATGCTAGTAGGTGGCGCCAGTTTTTCCACAGCGGGCGGCATTAAGATTTTCAGGTTTGTTTTACTGCTGAAAGCAACCAAAAAAGCCATTGTAGACACCGTCACAGAAAATGATGAACAGAAGATAAAGCTGTTTGGCAGATCATACACGAACATTGAAGTTATGCACGCCGCAATGCTTGTGCTTTTGGCAATTGCCATAATTTTTGTTTCATCACTAGTCGTTTGCCACTACGGGTACAGACCTATCGACGCAATTTTTGAAACCACATCAGCCCTTGCAACCGCAGGCTTAAGCGCAGGCATTGTTTCATTCTCATTGGCTACAGAACTAAAATGGCTCTTCATCTTCCTCATGCTGCTAGGCAGGGTTGAAATTATGGCGTTTCTAATCATGTTCTTCAGAGAGAAAAACGGAAACGTAAACGGAAAAGACACTGTCCAATGCAAACGGAGCAGACACCGAAAGAAAAATGGCACAACAAAAAGTAAACCTAAAGAAGAGCCAGCACCTGAACCGCCACCAACACCTCAAGCGCCTGAAGACAATGAAGAAGCAGAAGACCAAACTGCAGAGTTGGAGCTGCAAGCATTATCTGACGCTGACGCTCAATTACCTTAGATAAACTTAAATTTTGCTTAGCTTATGAAACATAGGCAATGCGGCCGTCGTCTAGTCTGGTTTAGGACTTTAGCCTTCCAAGCTAATGATCCCGGGTTCAAATCCCGGCGACCGCACCAAAACATCTTTGCAGCTACTTCTTTTTTGCCTTAAACATCCAAAAGGTTATCCCCAGCACTGCTCCGACCACAACAACTACAGCAACGGTCAGCATTAATGGGAACCCACCTTCCTCTGCTACGCCATTTAAGCCAGCGGCGGTTGCAGTGACGCTTTGACCAGTCGTCACATCAATAAAGTCTCCAGTTGTTTTTGAGACAAATCTGACAACGCCTTCCTGAACACTAAGCGTAGTTTCACCCGCCCCATGGGTGACTGTGAACGTGGTTCCTTTGACGATGGCGGATGCCTCAGAGGTTTCAACTTCAACGGTGGCGCCTTCAGGCAGATTTTTCACATCCGCCGTGACTTCGCCCTGTACGAGCTCTAGTGTCTGGCTGCTCTCGGACGACGATTGAATTTCTATCAGGGAGTTTGGTGCAAGTTGAAGCTTTGTTGTTCCACTGAGCGTTAAGTCTCCACTGGACTCGGAGGTTTTAATTTTTGTTCCTGCAGAAAAAGAAGCACCATCAGTTGCAGAAACCCATCCGTTCTGTCCAGGAGCCTGCACTTCTATTTGCCCAGCAACCTCTTCAACTGAAGCGGAGGGGGACCCTTCTGGAGGTGTTTCTGTGGGTTCTGTTTTGACGAGAAAAACATCAACGTGACTTCCGTCCCATGCGTTCTCGGTTGTGCCGGCGATTACGTATGCACCGTCGTTGGTTCTGGTCAGGGAGTAGGCGAAATCTTCGCTTTTAGTGTTTGATGTGGCATTAATTTTTGCGTTATATGTTTTTGTCCATTGGATGTTTCCTGATGAATCCGTCCGAACTATAGCTAAGTCCCTGCTTATTGGGCCAGTGGTTCCTGCTTCCGTGATGGTTCCGCCTATTGCGAAGCCCCCGTCGGCAAGTTGCACCACGGAACAAGGCGTGTCAACGTATTTGTCGCCATAAGTTTGCCGCCACTGGAAATCCCCAGCGGAATCCACCTTCGTTAAATAGAAATCGTTGTCGTCAGAAGACTTCTCTTCGGAACCTACGAAAGCATAGCCCTCATCATTGGTTTGTACCACTTGTATGTCTTCCAAAAAATGCAGCCCTCCAGCCAGATACTGCTCGGCGTATTTTTTGTTCCATTCTTCTGCGCCAGAAGAGTCGGTTTTGACTAGCCAAAAATCAGGGGAATTATACCCCATTGACTGACCAGCTATGACGTAGCCGCCGTCGCGGGTTTGAATCAGTGAATAGGCTTCGTCATCTCGGTTGTATGTGTCCCCTGAAGGGTTCGGTGTTGTGCCACTGTCAAAGGTTTTGGTCCATTGAACGTTGCCTGTGGTGTCCACTTTTAAGAGGCAAAAATCGCTGCTTCCGCCACTGTTTTGGCTTGATGCACTACCAGCGAACAGGTAGCCGCCGTCCTTTGTCTGAATCATCGAGTTTGCAAGATTAAAGTAATCGTTGGCGTTTTGACTGGTGTAAGTTTTATTCCATTGTATTATTCCTGAAATGTCCGTCTTGATTAGCCACCACTCGGAGCCTGCGGTGTTTCCCCCAATTGCGTATCCTCCATCACGGGTTTGGACTAAACTGTAGCGGCCACCTGAAGCAAGGGGAGTTGTTGTTCCGTAAATCTGCTTCCACTGCATGTTGCCGGAAGAGTCCGTTTTGATTAGCCAAAGCTGGTATTGCTCTGTCAGGTGCCAAGAGGGGGATTCTTCAACTTGTTTAGTGTCGGCGAAAACTGCCAGAGCATATCCGCCGTCGCTGGTCTGTATGACCGCGTATGGAAACAGGGCATCGTAGCCGTCGCCTTCGTATGTTTGGGTCCAACCTAGCGACGCATAACTGGTATGGATAAGGAATATTGGAATGATTAGAAAACAAAGAACGAAAATAACTACAAGACGGTTCCTTCTCACAACTCTCTTCTCCGTTGGACAATAGGTGGCTCGGGAAGGATATATAAATGTAAAGAAATTCCGCCTCGGAGCTGCGTTGTCTCGGACATCAGGCGTTGTAAGGATACTCATGGAATATGCGGTCACTTTTCTACGTTTGCTTTTAACGCAAATAAAAAAGAAGCCAGAAACACACTGGACATTGGTGGAGGATTGCTTACGGGTCGGGGTGTGGGATTTTTCTTCTTGCAGGAAAACCTTTGGCGTTTGTCGGGTCTAGAATGTTTGGGTGGGCACAGGTTTGACGGTAACGTCCATAAGTTCAGGCAGAAAAGACAAAAACAAACTGCGTCACGTAGCTTCTGATACTTCAGAAAAAACAGCTCAAGCTATTTTATGTCAAATACTAAATAAAAATATTTTGAACAATACGTTCAGGAACACTTTTAGGTCGTTTTTACATCATAGTCTGACGTGGTAGAATATGGATTCAGTAATCGAAGCAATAAACAGCAGAAAATCCACAAGGTCCTTTGAAGCAAAACCCGTTTCAAAAGACATACTCAACACCATAATCGAAGCAGGAAACCATGCACCATTCACATCCATGACCCGCGCCCAGCCATGGCGTTTTGTCGTTGCCCAAGAACCCGAGTTCAAGCAGAAACTCTTTCAGACCGCGTTTCCAATTTGGAAACAATCCATCGACGCCATGAAGGACGCCAGCCCCGAACTCTACAAGATGGCAATGACCCTTCACGATGCATTGGATGACCCCAAAGACGTAGTTTACTACTCCGCACCGGTCATCCTCTTTGTCATAGGTCCCCAAGATAACGCCGTAAGCTGTGCACTAGCTTGCGAAAACGTAATGATTGCCGCCCAAGCCTTGGGGCTGGGAAGCTGCTACGTAGGCTTTGGTTCAATGGTGAAAGGCAACACAGACGTCGTTGCTGCCCTTGAATTAAAAGAAAACGAACAAATTTACGGGCCAATCTTGCTGGGCTACCCAAAAGAAAACCTTAGCGAAGCCATTCGTAACGCGCTTGAAAGCATCGGACCACAAAAAAAGTCCCCTGTAACCAAATGGATATAGCAACGGACAAAATTCCTTCTTTTTCTGTTATTGTTCAGGGTTGAATTGATGCAGGCGCAGCATTTGAGTAAATGGTTGAGGCTCATCGGACGTTGAAGAGGGCGCAAAGGGAAACGTAATTGTAGCTGTAGAGCATCAATAAGCAACCGCCAGCTTGTGGCAAGGTTTTTATTAAACCAAAAAGCGCCCGGAAGTTTAACTGCAACATTAAGTTTGTGATTTTTGGACAAAACAGAAATATTCCACGCTTAGTAATTTTGAAGTGAAGAAAAATGAAATGTGGAGATTGTGGTCAAGAAATTCTGCAGGCAGACCCCGCAATGTGTCCTTACTGCCGCAGCAAGAACCTGATTTCGGACGAAGACGAAACAAAAGCCAGAAAGGAAATTGACCGTTTAGCCAAAGCGGGAAACTATGAAGAGGCAGCGTTGAAATACGAGAAAATGGAGTTGTGGGACAAAGCTAAAGAATGCAGGATAATGGCGAAAAAGAAGCAGCAGAAGGGCGCAGCGAAAAATGAGGCGGGCAAAGTTGTGGCAGTCACTTTGAGTTGTCCACATTGCAGTGCGGAGCAGCCGTTTGCGGGGAAAGCGCAGGAAGAAATGTGTAGCCGTTGCGGAACAACCTATCGCGTGCCGAAGAATGCTGTTGCGTTAATGCAGCCCACCGAAAACAGCTGACGAGACCAACAGGACAGAAAAACGGTTATACAGCGTTAACGCACGAAAATGCCGTAAATCAAGCAACTTTTTTACTCTTGTTTGTTAAGTTTTAGCTTTTTACGTCAAAATAACCCGAGGCAGCAAAGCGGCCACTTCGAAGTTCGAAGAGCAAGCCAGGAGAATTGTTATAATAAAAAACACCCATAGATTCAGCCATGGCAAAACCTAACACACCAATAAACATTGAAGACGACCAAAAAACAGACCGCGTCATAGTGGAGCGTCTTGCCAAACTAATCGAAGATTTGCCAGACTTAGAAAACTAGCTTCTCAGCTTACAGGTACCTTCGGCAACTATTTAATTAAAGCCACTTCTCATAGTCGTAGGTGTGGTGTTTTAATTGGCTGAACCCAAAAAATCAAAAAACCACGACGAATGCGTAAGAACCATCGTCGAAGAATTGAAAAAAGACAAATGGAACGTCAAGGCTAACCTGCCTGATTTTGAGGAGCCAGCACAAATCGGCAACTACACACCCGACCTGGAAGCAAAAAAAGACGGCTGCAGCAAACGCATCTGCGAAATCGCCACGGAGGACATGTTTGAAGGCGACAAACAAAGGTATTTAGAAGTGAAGAACTACTGCGAAGAATACGACTTCCACATGTACGTTGTGGATAAAGAGGGAAAACGCAGAGAAATTGACCCCGAAACCTTTGGCAAAAAATAACAACCCGCGTTACTAGTAGCGTTCAAGCAGGTAAGGTTTTAACCGTACAAAGGCGCAGGCTTGCTCTATGATTTGTTTCTCGGTCTCAGCAGGGCTAACAAGCAAAGTTTCTTTAATGAAAGCGGCGAGCCTGCCTGTCCAAAGCACCTGCAAAGCGTCAATGATGGACTCGCGGGCGGCGGGTTCTGCCCTGTGAAAAGCTGCAATGAAGGCATAAACTGTTTTTGCCCAAGCATCCATCGAAACACTAACCTTGCTGTTTTCTAAATTCTGGAGTCGGTCAAACTCTTCTAGAAGGTCCTGACTGAGTAGGGCGTTGTAGAGGTTACGGTGGCTGCCGTATTTTTCGTTGAAAGTGTTTATCATGTTTTGCAGGTCGATGGGTATGGGCGGTTGGGAGTTGATGTGTTTTTCTTCGCCCACCATTTCTAGTTCAGTAACTTCTTGGATTGGTCTCCATTTGGATTCGTACTTTTCAATGCATGTGAACATGGTGCCGATGACCTGCCGGAACATGGGTGCCAGCTGCTTGGTGGGGTCTTTTGGGTCGTGGTCTTTGATGCCCAAAAACGCTTGCTTCACCTCGAAACCTTCGGCCAAGGCGGTGTGCGTTTCAAAGATGTCGATGCCGAATTCGTGCACATCACGCATTTGCCAAAGCGGAGAACCTAAAAGTGCCTCAACCAGCGCCGCGGAAAGCCCAAAGTCGCCGCCTATCGGTTGCCGCACGTTCTTTCCGTAAAGGCTTGCGGTGACAGGGTAGCATAAGAAGTTGGTTATGGTTCCATCGTATTTACGGCGGTTGTAGTAGGGAACCACCAGACCTGCCCCTTCAAAGACTGGGGTAAGCAGCAGATCCATCCATTTTGGGGTTATCGTGCGCAGGTCAGAGTCAACCAACGCTACCGCTTTCACTTCGAGAAAACGGGCGGCTTCAAAAACGGCTTTAAGAGCGGAGCCTTTGCCTGAAATGCCCAAGTAGACAGCAGGAATCAGGTCCAGGTTGCCTTGTGAGCCGTGTGTGCGTGGAAGCTGAACCGTCTTGATTGAGGTTAGAGTTCCGTCTACAGAGTTGCCGTCTGAAACAAAAATTACTGAACGTGAATGAGGAAAATAGGTTTCTAAGCCTTTAACCACCTGAGATATAACGTAGCTTGCGGTTAAGACGTTGTTGTAGCTGGGTATGCCCACTAAAATGTCGGCCTGTTTGATTTTTTGCAGGTGTGTGTAGGCTTCTTGGGATAGCGCGCAGTCAAGGTTTTGAGACATGAAGTCCACCATGTGTTTGAAGCGTTTTGAAAGTTTTTGCCAGACTGGCACCCATCCAGAAAACCAGTCGGCGAAGTTCCTTTGCATTAGGAACTAAAGCTACATAAAAATATCGTTAAACGAAAACGGTTTAAACAAAGCGCGGGAGTGTTTTTGCTAAAAAAGCATAGCGAAAAGGTGAAAAGCAAAGACGTCGCTAAATACAAACAAAGGTGTAACAAACATGACTGAAGAAGTAAACCAAGCAAGCATCCAGCTGAAGGGCGATAAACAAAACTTTATCCTTGACCCAAAAGAATTCAAAACAGGCAGCAAAGGCTACTACTCACAAGGCAAAATGGTGGCTGGAGGCAAAAAATACCAAGTCCAAATTCAATGCGTAGAAATCGGCTCCAAACCAAAAGAGAAGTAGAGCGCACCCACCGCTTTCTTTTCTAAAATTTTTACAAAAAAGAAAAAAAGTTTTCTTAAGGCAGAACTTGTGCCCTAATTAACGTGACTTCGTCAATGGGCTGCGAATATTCCCCGTAAACATTTGATGTCACGGGCACCTTAGAGATGTTTGTAACAACATCCATGCCGCTGATTACTTTGCCAAAGACGGTGTAGACTGCGTCGAATTTGGTTCCTGCTTGGTCGATAACATTGTTTCCGTTGTCATCTACATTTATGAAGAACTGGCTGGTCGCCGAGTTAGGCTCGTCGGTTTTTGCCATAGCTATGGTGCCTTCCACGTTTCGGTTGTCGTTACCAATCTCATCAGAGATTTTTGCAACATCTGCAGATTGGTTCATTCCACCCTGAATCATGAAACCATCAATGATTCGGTGAAAGACAGTGTCGTCGTATAATCCTTGATTCACCAAGTTCACGAAGTTTTGGGTAGTTATCGGCTTGTCATCACGCATCTGAATTATGATGTTGCCCATTGAGGTTTCCAGAAGAACTTGGGTTCCGTCTGCACTGTATTCACCTTCGGGAGAAGTCAGCGGAGGCGCAGCAGTGGGCATCGGAGTTGGAGACCCACTTGGAGATGGTGAGGGGCTGCTGGAAGGGTTAGCAAATAAGGCATTTTGACTCAGAGCCAAAACGACTCCCACGACCACTATAGCAGCTATGATAACACCCACTATCATAAGGTTTCTTTTGTTTTTGGCTTTTGTCTGCGGGTTGTTTTTGCCCCATTCGGGCTTTGCCTGATTTTTCCGGTATCTACGTGAACGTGGCATGCTCATTTTTACGGAGGGCTTTTTATATAAACATTTTAGATTTTCTATCTAAAGACAAGAAGAGAGAAAAAAGGCAGAAAGAAGAAGCCCATGCAGGTTATTCGGAGGGTGTGGGTTGGTATCGGGACAGGTAGCCTTTGGTTATTTTTTTAGGCAGAGGCTTCCATTCTGCCAGTCTATGTTGGAGTTCCTGCTCGGAAAGGTCCACACTTAAGATGCGGTTGGGGATGTCAATGGTTATGACGTCGCCGTTTTGGACAACTGCTATGGGTCCGCCTTCCGCCGCTTCTGGCGCCACATGCCCAATGCAGCCTCCTCGAGTCGCACCTGAAAAGCGCCCGTCAGTTATGAGCGCCACGGAGTCGCTTAACCCCATACCAGAAATTGTTGCGGTAGGCAACAGCATTTCGGGCATGCCAGGTCCCCCACGTGGTCCCTCATAGCGGATAACAACCACGTCGCCTGCTTTGACTTCGAGGCGTTTCATTGCGGCTTCGGCTTCTTTCTCGGAGTCGTAGACTTTGGCTGGACCAACATGTTTGAGCATTTTGGGTGACACGGCAACGGCTTTGACCACGGAACCTTTCGGCGCGAGATTGCCTTTCAGGATGGCTATGCCGCCTTCTTTGTGCACGGGGTTATTTAGGGGTCGGATGACTTCGTTGTCGATGACTTGAGCGGTTTGGATGTTTTCGCCCACCGTCTTAGTGGTCACGGTTAAGCTATTTAGGTTAAGGAATGATGCGAGCTCTTTCATGATGGCAGGTACGCCGCCTGCGTTACCCAGCTCTTCCATATCGTGGGGTCCGCTGGGGACCATGCTGGACAGGTGAGGGACTTTGCGGCTGATGTCGTCAAAGGTCATAATTGGCAGCGACACGCCCGCTTCTTTGGCGATGGCAGCCAAATGTAACACGGTGTTTGTTGAGCCGCCCAATGCGGTGTCGACAACAACGGCGTTTTCAAAAGCCGCTTTTGTGAGGATGCTGCTGGGCTTGAGGTCTTTGCGGACAAGCTCCAAAATCTTTTCTCCGGATGCCTTGGCTATGCGTTCTTTTTCGGCGCTTGTGGCTAACGCGGTTGCGCAGTAAGGAAGCGACATGCCTAACGCTTCAGTCATGCATGCCATGGTGTTGGCTGTGAACATGCCGTTGCAGCTTCCACAGCCGGGGCAGGCGGCGCGTTCCAGTTTTGATAGTTCTTCGTTGGTGATTTTGCCTGCGAAGGCTTTGCCGACCGCTTCAAAGACGCTGTCCACGCCGACCTTTCTGCCTTGGTGAAAGCCTGATTCCATGGGTCCGCCTGTGACTGAAATTGTGGGCACATCAAGCCGCGCGGCTGCCATGAGCATACCAGGGGTGATTTTGTCGCAGTTTGAAAGCGTAACTAACCCGTCCAATCGGTGGGCTTGCACCATGACCTCCACTGAGTCAGCGATTAGCTCGCGGCTGGGCAGGCTGTAGCGCATGCCTTCATGTCCCATGGCGATGCCGTCACAGACGGCAATGGTGTTAAATTGGAAGGGAACTCCGCCGGCAGCAAGTATGCCTTCTTTGACGGCTTCACCCAGCCGTTGAAGGTGAATGTGACCGGGAACGATGCTTGTGTAGCTGTTGGCTATACCGATGAAGGGTTTGCCAAAGTCTTCGTCGGTTAATCCGTCGGCTTTGAGCAGGGCACGTGCGGCTGCTCTTTCCACGCCAAGTTTTACTTCGTCGCTTCGCATTTCCAAACCTCTCATAATGAAGCTTTGTTGCAGTGTATTATGCAAGCGGCGGTTAAGTCTTTTGCGACAGCTCTTGACTGCTAAGTGAGAAGCAGAAAATTTTAATCCCACCAAAAAGACAGCATTGCCAAAGCAGCAAGAACAAAAGAATAAACGCTCCAAAAATTTTATATCTTCGCTTGCCGTTTTGAAAAAGACTAACGTGAGAGATGTAAAATGGGGTATTGCTTTATCCAACCCTAACTGTTTCCCGAAAAAAATAAGAATTTTAGACACCACACTCCGCGATGGTGAACAAACACCCGGAGTCAGCTTGACTCCTGAAAACAAACTCCGCATTGCTAAACGCCTAGACGAACTCGGAGTGGACATAATCGAGGCTGGTTTTGCAGCGGTTTCCCAAGGCGAACTGGAAGCAGTCAAGCTCATCGCCCAAGCAGGTTTGAAAGCGGAAATCTGCAGCTGCTCCCGAGGAACCATAAACGACATCGACGCAGTCGCAAAAGCCGAAGCCGACAGCATCCACTTGGTGATTCCCACAAGCGACATCCATATAGACTGGAAACTCAAAAAAACCCGCGACCAAGTTCTGCAGATCACCGAAAAATGTGTCAAACACGCCAAAGACTGCGGCTTAGTGGTGGAGCTTTCGGCAGAGGATTCAACCCGAAGCGACCGCGACTACCTCAAAAAGGTTTTCAGCACTGGAATCTCCGCCGGTGCCGACCGCGTTGTTGCATGCGACACCGTTGGAGTGTTGACGCCTGAAAAAGCCTATGAGTTCTACCATGACCTCGTCGAAAGCTTAACCGTCCCCGTAAGTGTCCATTGCCACAACGACTTTGGCATGGCAGTAGCCAACTCAGTTTCGGCTTTACGGGCAGGCTGCAGCGAAGTTCACTGCACCATCAACGGGTTAGGCGAACGCGCAGGAAACGCCTCCTTAGAGGAGATTGTAGTTGCACTCAAATCCCTCTACGAGATAGACGCAGGAGTCAAAACTGAACTGCTCTACAGCACCTCACAGCTGGTTTCACGGCTCACAGGCATCATGGTACAACCTAACAAGGCAATTGTCGGCGAAAACGCCTTCACCCACGAATCAGGCATCCACACCCAAGGCTTGCTGGAGAACCCGTCCACCTACGAATCCATTGACCCAAGCATGGTCGGCGTAGCAAGACGCATCTCGCCAGGCAAACACAGCGGCACCCACGCCATAAAAGCCTCCGTGGAATCCATGGGCATACACCCCAATGAAGAGCAACTCAAAGAGATTTGGCTCCGAGTAAAAACCGTAGGCGACAAAGGCAAAACCGTTTCCGACGCAGACTTGCTGGCAATCGCCGAGGCAGTCACTGGTTTAGCAAAACTCAAGGTGATTCAGCTACAGGAAGTCACTGTTGTCAGCGGAAACAAAGTCACGCCCACCGCGTCAGTAAGGCTAAAGCTAAACCAGAACGAACTCACTGAAGCAGCCACAGGGGTGGGCCCCGTTGACGCCGTCATAAACGCAGTCAAGAAAGCGGTGTCGGCAACAGAACCCATAACGTTGGAGCAGTACCATGTGAAGTCGATTACTGGTGGAACAGACGCCATGGTTGAAGTCGTGGTTCGCATGCGCAAAGGCAACAAAACAGCCACAGCCACTGGAGTGCGCGAAGACATCGTCATGGCAAGCATGGACGCGGTACTTGCAGGCATGAACGTACTGACAGCGTTAAACGGCAACGGTACAAAAGCCGTGAACCAATAAACAAAATAGACGGCAAATAAGTCGCCGCTCTTTTCTTCTTTTATACAAAATTTTTTCCAAAAGGCGATAAACTTGGCGCTATCAGCAATCCAATAAACACCTACCCCATCAGAACTACAATTTTTTCTGTAAAAAGTCTTAAAAACCCAAGCCACGTAGAAGATTCGATGCGACGTGGTTGACATCTCCACTGCACTTATGATATGTGCTACCGTAATCATAGTAGGGTTCGTAGCGAACTACCTTTTCAACAAAACCCGAATACCGGACATGCTTATCCTAATCTTCATAGGTGCACTCGCAGGACCAATCTTGGGAGCAATAGAACCCGCTGCTGTTCAGAGCTTTGCCCCCTACATCGCCGCTTTAGCGCTGGTTTACATACTGTTTGATGGCGGCATGGGTTTAACCATACAAAAAGTGGTAAAACACAGTCCAAGAGCGGTAATTCTCGCAGTTGTCGGATTCATCCTAAGCGTTCTGGTCACCGCGGTCATAACCATCGTCGCCTTCGGCGTACCCATCCTTTACGGGTTACTGTTTGGAAGCATCTACGGCGGAAGCAGCTCCATCGTGGTAATCTCTGTAGCCTCAAAAATCAAAATTAGCGAAAAAGCCGCCACCACCCTAATCTTGGAATCCGCAATAACAGACATCCTCTGCATCGTCGTAAGCTTAGTCATAATCGGCGTAATAACCACAGGACAAACAAACTACTCCTCAATTGCAGTGGGTATCGGAGGCAAATTCTTAATCGGCGCAGCCATCGGCGTGTTTGTCGGCCTCATCTGGCTACTGATCATGAGACGAGTTAACACACTTCCCTTCTCATACATACTCACCCTAGCAATAGTCATGTTTGCATATGCCTTCTCAGAGAGCCTTGGCGGAAGCGGAGCACTTAGCGCACTGCTATTTGGATTAGTCTTGGGCAATGAACAGCAAATCTTGAGCTTTTTCAAGCTTTCCGACAATGGAGAAGTCGCCATAACAGATGGCTTAAGACGATTCGAATCGGAAATCGCCTTCCTCATACGCACCTTCTTCTTTGTGTTCCTAGGGATAATTGCCACCTTCTCAAGCCTCAGTCTTCTGGCGGTGGGAGTGATTTTGTCTGTTGCACTACTAGGGGCTAGATACGGCGCAGTATGGCTAACCACCATAAAAAGCGAAATGAGAACCGAAAGCAAACTGATGTCAACAATTCTCACCCGAGGCTTAGCCGCAGCCGTATTAGCCACATTACCCGCACAATACGGGCTACCCTACGCTGACCTATTCGTGAACACAGCCGTTGTGGTCATCGTGACAACTGCAATCATAGCCAGCATCGGCATATTCACCAACAAAAAATAGCACAAAAGTCTTGCCAAAACTATGGCAGGCGATTAGCTTTAGGGTACGACCCTAAAATCTTTACAAAAGCCGCAAACTTCTCCAGCCCCTTAAGCGCCTCCACACAACGGGCTTCACTTCGGTGACCTTCAAAATCTAAATAAAAATTGTACTCCCAAGGCTTCTGCTTTGTGGGTCGGGACTCAATTTTAGTCAAGTTTATGCCGCGTCTTGCAAATTCCCCCAAAGCATGGTAAAGGGAACCAGGCGAATGAGCCGCTGAGAAAATTATGGAGGTTTTGTCTTTGCCTGAAAACTGGGCGTCCTCTTGAGATAAAACAAAGAACCGCGTATAGTTTTCATGGTTATCCGCGATGTCGTTGGCAAGAATCTGCATGCCATAAAGTTTAGCTGCCCGTTCGCTGGCGATAGCCGCAGCGTTACGGAAACTGTTTTCTTTTAGCATCTTTACGCTACCCGCCGTGTCATATGTTGGGATAAGTTCAAACTTGGACCGTTCCAGAAACGTTCGACACTGAGCCAGCGCCTGCGGATGCGAATAAACCGCTTTTATGTCCGCCAGTGAGGTCCCGGGATTCACGATGAGGCAGTGTTCAATTTTGACGATGACTTCCCCGCAGACCTTCAAGTCGTACTGCAAAAAAAGGTCATAGTTCTGGTTTACGCTGCCTTCTAAGCTGTTCTCTACAGGAACCACCCCAAAGGAGGTTTCTTGTTTTTGTACGCTTTCAAAGACGTCACGGAATTCGCGGCAGGGTTTCACCTGTGCGTTGGAACCAAAAAACTGGTACACTGCACTTTCGCTGTATGCGCCTTGTTCGCCTTGGAAGGCAACTTTCACTTGGGGTGTCCCTGCTTACGATTTTTTATAAGGCACTTGTTTATGCCGTTAATCATAGCTTCTACGCTTGCCATGACGATGTCTTCGCGGGCTGCACGCGCTGATACGATGTTGCCTTTCTCGTCCTCCACTTTTATGACTACCTCGGCAACAGCGTTAGAGCCGCCAGTTATGGCTTCTAAACGATACTCCTTCAGCCGAATCTTCTCCAAGTTATTGGTCAAACTCTGAATAGATTTCAGCACAGCATCCACGGGACCCACGCCTGTTTCAGCAGCGACGTACTCTTTCCCATCCAAAGTCAAGCGGACGGACGCGGTCGGCAAAACCTTCACGCCAGTCATCACTGCCAAATCGCAGAGGTCCACAATTTTTTCTTCACCGATAACTTCGCCGATAACCGAACTTGTCAATGCGAGGAGGTCGGCGTCGGTGACCATTTTGCCCTTGTCGCCAAGCTCCTTAACTCGCTGTACGATATCTTTAAGCTGCGCTTCTGTCGGGTGGATACCGATTTCTTCCAGTTCCGCTTTGATGCCTCTTGTTCCAGCCAGTTTTCCAGCAACCAGCTTGCGGGTGCGACCAACCATTTCAGGGTCGATGGGCTCAAAGGTTAATGGTTTTTCAGTGACGCCACGCGTGTGGATACCTGACTCGTGCGCAAAGGCGTTTTCGCCGACAATCGCTTTGTTAGCTTGCACGGTAAGCCCTGATAGCGCTGAAACTAAACGGGAGGTGCTATAGAGCAGTTTAGGGTTAACGTTAGTTTTGCAGTTGTAGAGCATATGCAAAGCCATCACAACCTCCTCTAAAGAGGCGTTGCCCGCACGTTCACCTAACCCGTTAACAGTACAATGAACCTGAGCGGCGCCTGCCTCAACAGCAGCCAACGAGTTCGCAACCGCCATCCCAAAATCATCGTGACAGTGCACACTAATTGGCACCGTAACAACGCTTTGGACTTCTTGGATAAGTTGGCTCATGGTTTTAGGAATCATTATACCCACAGTATCAGGCACATTCAAACGGTCCATGCCTGCATCCTGCACTGCGACGCAGACTTGCTTTAGGAAGGGCAGTTCAGAGCGAGTTGCATCCATCGGAGAGAACTCGCAGGTTAAACCGTGCTTCTTCACGTATGCCACTGAGTCCGCGGCGGCAGAGAGAACCTGCTCAGGCGACATGTTAACTGCGTACTGCATCTGCACGGGCGAAGTTGGAATGAACACGTGAACCGCGTCTACATCGCAGTCTATGGCTGCGTCGATGTCGGTTTTGTTAGCGCGGCATAAACCAACAATTTCGGAGCCAACCTTTGATTTTACGATTTCTTTGACGACTTTTTTTTCGCCTTCTGAAGAGCTGGGAAACCCTGCTTCGATGGCATCCACTCCCAAAAGCCCCAATTGCCGCGCTATCTCTATCTTATCGTCTAAAGTTAAAGAAACGCCGGGCGACTGCTCGCCGTCTCTTAAGGTTGTATCAAAAATGCGGATGGGGGTTGGGAGTTTTGTTTCCATGTTTCATTCAACCGGTGGTGTGAACAATGGCTTCTGCTATGGCTTCTGCCATGCCCAACGTGGTTTTGTCTCCGCCTAAGTCTGGAACAGTGTTCCTTGCCTCCAGCGTTTGAACCACAGCATCTTCTATGGCAGCCGCCGCTTTTATGCATGTGTCATCCTCGTACCGTTCACCCAGCCAGTCCAGCATCATCTTCGCAGACAAAATCATGGACAACGGGTTAGCGGTTTGTTTACCAGCCCGATTAGGTGCAGAACCATGAATAGGCTCAAACAACGCGAAATTGTCACCGATGTTTGCGCCGGGAGCCATGCCTAAGCCGCCGACAAGTTGGGCTGCTTCATCACTGAGGATGTCACCAAACATGTTGCAAGTGCAGAGAACGTCAAATTCCTCGGGCTGCTTGATTAGCCGCATTGAAGCTGCATCCACGTAAAGCTCGTTAAATGCAATGTCAGGGTACTGTTTGGAGACTTCCCTGCATACGCTGGCAAATAAGCCGTCGGTGACGCGCATAACGTTGGCTTTGTGGATGGCGGTTACTTTCTTTTTACCGTTCCGCAGCCTAGCCATTTCAAAAGCGCGCTTGGCGATGCGTTCGCAAGCCTGTTTAGTTATGACGCGCAGGCAGAGGGTGGTGTCGCCGATGGCGTATTCTAAGCCTTTGTAGACATCTTCAGTATTCTCTCTTACAAAGAACATGTCGATGTCTGGTCTTGCGGCAACCGCGGCGGGGTAAGTCTTTATGGGACGCAGGTTCGCATACAAATCAAACATTAAACGCAGCTTCACAATTACGTCAGCTGCGGTTTCACCTACGGGTCCTTTGAGGCAAGCGTGGCTGTCTTTGATTTTTTGAACACTGTCTTCAGGCAGGGGAACGCCGCGTTGCTCGTTGCAGGTGTCTCCCGCATCCGCGTAGACGATGTCAAATTCTATGCCAAATCGTTCTTGAACAGCTTCCAGAATTTCCAAAGTTGCTTCGGTTAGTTCTGGTCCTATACCGTCGCCTTGAATTACGGAAATTGTGTATTTGCTCATTGTTTGTTCATCCTCTTTCGTAAATTTTCAATTAATCCGCCGTCAGAGAGAATCTCCATTATGAATGGGGGCAACTTGGTTCCTTGCAGCGTCCGTTTTTGAGTCAGGTTTTCGATTTTACCCGCTTCCAAATCAACCGCCAACTCATCACCATCGTTCACGGCTGCAGAGATACCTGCGCACTCAATTACAGGTAAGCCGATGTTGATGCTGTTACGGTAGAATATGCGTGCAAACGACTCCGCCAACACGCACTGTACACCCGAATTTTTCAGCGCGATAGGGGCTTGTTCACGACTGGAGCCGCAACCAAAGTTCTTTCCGCCCACAACGATTACGCCTGCAGCGGCTTTATTTGGGAACTCTGTGTCTAAGCCTTCTAAGGCGTGTTTTCCCAGCTCTTTGGGGTCAATCAGCGACAGCCATTTGCCGGGTAGGATAACGTCTGTGTCGATGTTGTTTCCGAATTTTATGACTTTTGCCTTAACTGCATTCATCGGGGTTATGCCTCCAGTTTCCTTGGGTCAGTTAACTTGCCCGTTAACGCGGAAGCCGCAACCACCGCTGGTGAAGCTAAGTAGACATCAGCTTGGGGACTGCCCATCCTGCCGATGAAGTTCCGGTTTGAGGTACTCACACATGCCTCACCAGAAGCCAACAATCCAATATGTCCACCTAAGCATGGACCACAGGTTGCGCCGCACACCATAGCACCTGCCTCAGTGAAGGTCTCCACCAAACCCTCCTTTAAGGCTTGAGCGTAAACTTCCTGAGATGCAGGAATGACCAAGGCGCGGACGCCAGTTTTGATTTTTTTGCCTTTCACAATTTTGGCGGCTACACGCAGGTCTTCTATTCTTCCGTTGGTGCAGGAGCCAATGAAGGCTTGGTTAACCTCGATGTCGCCAACTTGGCTTATTGGTTTGACGTTGTCCACTGAACTGGGGCAGGCAACTTGAGGCCCCAGACCTGAAACATCTATGTTGATGGTTTTCTCGTATTTTGCGTCAGCATCACTCTTCCACTGTTCAATGTCGACTTTGCCAGAGGGCACACGGGTTTCTAAGAATTTGCGGGTGGTTTCGTCGGGTTCCACAATGCCGTTTTTGGCGCCCATCTCAACTGCCATGTTGCAGATGGTCATTCTTCCTGCGATACTCATTTCTCGCATTGTTTGCCCCGTGAACTCAACGGTTTTGTATATAGCGCCGTCAACGCCGATTTTTCCAATCATATGTAAAACCAGGTCTTTTGGAGTTACATATTTAGAGAATGCGCCTTCGATGTTGAATTTGATGGCTGGGGGAACTTTCATCCACAGCTTGCCCGTTGCGAAAACAGCGGCAGCTTCAGTTGAACCAATACCAGTGGAAAAAGCGCCAAACGCGCCGTAGGTACATGTGTGCGAATCAGCGCCTACAATCAAGGCTCCAGGGGCTACGTAGCCTTTTTCAGGCATAACTTGGTGGCAGATGCCGCCTTCGCCTACATCGTAGAGGCGGATGGATTGTTCTTTGGCGAATTTGCGCAGCATCTTGTGCAGCTCCGCCATCTTCACGGACTCGGCGGGGATTTGGTGGTCCAGAATTATGACTACTTTTTTGTTGTCCCAGACTTTTGAAACGCCTATTTTTTTGAAGGATTCTATCGCTAAAGGCCCTGTTAAGTCGTGAACCATTATTACGTCAACTTTGGCGTCTACGATTTCGCCTGGCTGCACGACGGTTTTACCTGAGGCTTTAGCCAAGATTTTTTCTGATATGTTCATTTTTGTGCCTCTCTCGGGTTTCGGGTGATTCAATTATTTTTTCTCACTGAGTTCCATTTTTTGTGGTGGGCAAGTTAAGTGTTTCTCTGGACAAGTCACTGTTGGAATGTTAACATTTGCCAGTCCACTTGCCTTAACCGTTCAATTTTGCTTACGCTTAACTGTTGTTAAATGAAAGGGAAAGAAAAGAGGTGCATTGGCTACTCTTCGATGTTGACGGCTTGGGGTCCTCGTGAGAGAGCTGTAATACCTGTTCGCGCTAACTCGATTACGCCAGAGGTTCTCATGAGGTTAAGGAAGGCGTCTATCTTGTCGGGTGTGCCTGTGATTTCCACCATCAGGCTTTCAGGTGAAACATCCACCACACGTCCTCTAAAGACATGTACGCAGCTGATTACGTCGGCGCGTTCCTTTGCACTTGGCACGTGAACTTTGATGAGTGCTAGCTCTCTTGTGACGATGCTTTTGGGGTTAAGCTCGGTGACTTTAACAACATCTACCAGCTTATCGAGTTGTTTGACGACTTGGTCAAGGGTTTTTTCGTCTGCGTTAACCGTTATGGTGATGCGTGCTATTTCTGGCTGTTCTGTAGCGCCTACAGTGATGCTTTCAATGTTGAAGTTGCGTCTGCGAAACAGGTTTGCTACGCTGTGAAGTACACCAGGTTTGTTCTCCACGATTGCTGAAACTACACGGTTGCTTCTTGTTTCCATTAGTAATCCCCCATTTGCTGTGGTAAGCCGCATCCCGGCGGAACAAAGGGCACCACGTCTTCCTCAGAGCCGATGGGCACATCGATTACTGTGGTGACTTTGCTCTTAAGAGCTTTTTTAACGGCTGTTTGGAATTCCGCAATTGAGCCAACACGCATGCCTTGTGCTCCGTAGGCTTCAGCTAACTTGACAAAGTCAGGTGATTTGCCCAAGTTTACCGCCATGTATCTGCCTTTGTAGAGCATTCGTTGCCATTGCGCCACCATACCCAACACGGAGTTGTTGAGGACGATTACGATTACGGGGATGTCTTCAGCTACGGAGCAGGCGAGCTCATTTTCAGTCATCAGGAAGCTGCCGTCACCAGCGATGTCAACAACGGGGCGGTCGGGGCAGGCTACTTTGGCTCCTAACGCGGCGGGGAAACCAAAACCCATGGTTCCTAAGCCACCTGAGCTGATGAAGGTTCGGGGTTTAAGCGCTTTGAAGTATAGTGCGGACCACATCTGGTTTTGACCCACTTCGGTGGTGACTATGGCGTTTTCGGGGAGCATCTTGCGCAGTTCCGTCAGCAGCATTTTGGGAACCAAATCCTGAGGGTTATCCTTGAGTATCGGACTGAGTTTTTCTTTAACTTCATTGACTCGCTTAGCCCAGGTGCTTTCTTCATTCTTTTGCAACTTCTTTTGGGTCGCTGCATAAAGCGTCTGTAGGGAAACTTTGGCATCACCAAGTACAGACACATCTACGTCTATGTTTTTGCCAATTTCGGCTGCGTCAATGTCCATGTGGATTTTTTTGGCGTTCGGAGCAAAGCTGCTCAGGTTAGCGGTAGCGCGGTCAGAGAAACGGGTTCCAATTGCCAATAGCACGTCGGCTTCACCCATGAGCCTGTTTGCGGCGGGGTTTCCGTGCATCCCGATGCTGCCCACCGATAGCGGATGTCCTTCGGGAAATGCGCCTTTGCCCATGAAGGTTGTTGCCACTGGCGCAATTAGCAGGTCAGACATGTGGGTGAGTTCATCGGAAGCATTGGAGAGTATTACTCCACCCCCAGCCAAAATCAAGGGGCGTTCAGCGTTGGCTAGTAGGTCGGCTGCTTGGCTGATTGTGGTTAGGTCAGGTTCTAAGGTTGGGCAGTAGCCTCGTGCGTCAATTCGGGGAGTGTACTCGACTTCGGCAACCTCAGCCTGCACGTTTTTGGGCAAGTCAATCAGTACTGGTCCCGGGCGCCCTGTAGTAGCAATGTAGAATGCATTGTTCACTACAGTGGGAATTTCGGCTACGCTTCGGGGTTGATAGTTATGTTTAGTTATCGGGGTGGTTATGCCGATGATGTCGGCTTCTTGGAAGGCGTCTCTGCCAATCATGTAGGAGGTGTTGACACCAACGGAGGGGACCTGCCCAGTTAAGGCTATGACGGGGCTACTGTCCATGTACGCGTTGGCTATACCAGTGACCAGATTGGTTGCGCCTGGTCCTGAAGTTGCCATGCATACGCCTGGTTTCCCAGAAGCTCTTGCGTATCCTTCGGCTGCGTGAGCTGCGCCTTGTTCATGTCGGGCTAGGATGTGCCGGATGGTTTTGTGTCCGCAGAGAGCGTCGTAAACGGGCAGGATTGCGCCGCCTAGGATTCCAAAGATTGTGTCTACTTTTTGTTTGTCTAGGGCATTGATTAGGGCGTTTGCGCCTGAGGTTTTGGTCATGTGTTTTGGCTCCTTCTGTTACCTAAACTATTTGTGATTTGTGAAAACTCGGAGGTGTTGAATGAAGAATCAGTGCGGAGTTTCTTAGAGGGATGCCTGGACAAAACGGCGAACGAATACTGCACAGAGGTGACAATCCCTCACGTTCTTTCCTCCAAGATATAAGTTCCTTTTTGATACGTTGAAATTAAAATAAAAAGGTTGTGGTTTTCGAATTCGTGTGGAGCAAAATGTAGAAGGCTGCTTTTCGTTGTTAGTTGTTTGCTGCTGTGTTCTTTTTTGGGTTTATGTGTGCAATGATTGAGGGGAGGGAGGTTGTTTGTTTATACGTTTTGATATACGTTTTGTTTAACTGTTGTTTTGTGTTGTTGTGGGCGTCTTGTGTGGCGCTTCTTTTCGGGGTGGTTTTGTTTTGCTGTTGGGTTGTGGGATGCGGGTCTTTTTTCCACTTCCCTGCATGGCGGCATGCTGCGGGTTGCTGGTTGCGGTGTACGTACATGTTGAGTGCGGCTGGAATCCACTTCCGTTTGCCTTTTTGGCTGGTGTCTGTTTTCTCTGTGTTCCGTGTTTTGGCGAATGAACACTTGATTTTTTTGTCGGGTTTGCTGGGGCTCTTGAGACGGAAATCAGGAGAGAAAGAAAATGAAAACTAACAAGCAAAGTTGGAATCATTTTCCAGAGCCCACTCAGCCCCTGTCTATGTTTCCCATACAAATTTTTCTAACTAAACAAAAAAGGAAAAGAGGGGAAGGCTGTTTGCTATTACTTGCGTCTGCGTAATGCAAGTGCTGCTGCAACTGCGACGACAACGATGACTGCAGCTCCGATAGCAACATAGGTGGTTGTTGGCATACCACTGCTGGTTGGTGGTTGTGGAGCTTCGCTTGGTGATGGTGACGCGGGTGTTGGCTGTGCTGGAGTTGGAACCGCTGTTTGAGAGGGCGCAGCACTTGGCGGACCTTGCGTTACTACAGGGCTAACCGTTGATTCCGTAACATAGAAGGAGGTTCCTGCTTTGCTTCCGTAGTAGGCAGCTGAGCCTTCGAATTCAGCCGTGACTTTGTACATGCCTGGAACTGGTGGCGTCCACTGTAGTGCAAAGTCGCCTTTAACATCGCTTGTGGCATAACCTATGTCTTGGGAGTTACCGTTGGGGTCAATCGCTGTTAGGTGTACGGTTACGCCTTCTGCGTCTTTGGGCTCAGATTGCTGCATGTAAAGGTGCTCCATCCATGCTTGCATGTCTTTGTCTGCGATTGCTGGAACACCATCGGTGAAGCCAAAATTGTCTGCGAGTTTTTTGGCGCCTGCAGATTGGTCTGTGACGGTGCCTTTGATAAGCACTGTGCTGCCTTGAGGTACAACGTCGTTCTGTATGTATGCGATTGTTGCGCTTGGACCTTTGCCGTAGCAGTATATTCTGTTGTCAAAAAGGTTTAGGTCAACGAGGTAGCCGTCTGCGATAGATGGATTGTTTCCCCAGTGTGTTATTCTCCACAGTTCAACTCCGTTTGATGCGTTAACGCACCTCATGTATGAAGCGCGCCACAAGGGTTGATTTGGTGAATGCTCATTTGAGTAAATGTAGAGTTTTCCGTCAGCGATGCAGCCGATACCTATCGGAACGTTCTCGTAGGGAGCTTCGAAGCCTGCGTTTCCGCTGGCGTAGTCCCATAAAACTTCTCCTGTCGTTAGGTTGTAGGCTATTATGTGTCCTGTGTAGCCAGCTACGTTTCCAAGTCCTGCGGCCACGCCTCCTCCCAGAAGCATGCCTTGGTAGATGATTTCGTCCATGCCATAGAAGGCTCCGTCAGGTTCAGGTTCAGATGGTCCCCATAAGGGCTGCATTGTGTCAAGACTGTAGCACCATCTTTGTCCAGTCATGGTTTCTTCAAAGGTAAATACGCCATCTTCAGGGTCTACACTAGCCATGCTTACGGCGTGAGTAGTTCCTTTTGAGGAAGGCACCACTGTTTTAGGCGGCGTAAACGTTTTGTTCCACAGTAGCACACCTTCTTGTCCAAGCTCCAAACTTATTGCCCAAAGGTTGCCCTCAGTAATTCCTACATCATTGTTGCTTCCGCCAGTTCCGCCGATAACGTACTGGTCTTCACGAACGGCTAGAATGCTGCCCCCGACGTTGGGGATTGATGCGTTTAATGAGAAGCCCTTGCTTCCGTCGCAAGTGTTGTTAAGGTATGGTCTCCATTCCCAGTAGTAGAAACTGGAGAATGCTGCTGCTGGGTCATAAGTGGGACTGTCAAAGATTGGATTCCACCAGATAGCTCTGCTGGTATTCCAGACCTGCAAATACTTTTCAGGATGGGTTGCGTTTCCAAGATTGACGATATTATAACGCAGTATGCTTCCGTCTTTACCGTAGACAGAAGTACCTGTAGCACCAGTTGTAACCGAAGCCCCATACCTAGTTTCAGTTTGAGTCACGTTAGCTATGCTGCAAATGTAGTTTCCTGTAAAGGCATCGTACATGTTCCATGTTGTATATTGCTGTGACGCCCCAAAGGGACCCATCACTGTTTTAGGTGTTCCGCCGTTTGTGCTCCATAAGTATGGGAAGCCACCGTGCTGGTTGGGCGAGTCATAGTTGTAGACTTGACCAAATGAAATTAGCTCGCCATTGATGCATCCTGAAGGGTTAGCGCCAGGATGACCTGTAGCCAAGTTTATCGAACCAGTAGTGTTGTAGAAGTATTCTGTTTCGCCCGTGTAGAGATCAACACAGTAGTAGCCGTATCTTGGAGGGGTTTGAACGCTGTAGTAGAGTTTCCCGTTAAGGATTGTTGCAGGGTCCCAAAAGAGTTCGTATGACTGCCCCGTGTAGTAGCCTGCGTCGCCAGTCTGTCCGCCCATTACGCCTCCAGCCCAAAACTCTCGTGCCCACATAATGTGAGCGCTTTCAGGTCCTTCTGAATAGGGATTATACTTCCTAGTAGGACCTGCCCCAGGCGCGCCGGCTTCGGTATCGCCAGCGTTCAACCAGTTCCCTGCAATCTCCTGCCAGTTTCTGTTCATTCCGTTGATGGGGCGAGTCCAGAAGCTAGTCGGCAAAGGGGCTTCTTCGTATGCCGGTATCGACTCATCTTGAACGGTGAGTATGTATTCGTCGCTTGTGCAAGCTGCATAGGTATCATTGACAGCGGCATTGTTCATCGGCACGCCTGAAGCGGTTGGAAGACCAGTTACTACGTTATCAGGGAAGTGGAGCACAACTTTGTAGATGCCCACTTGCGTAGGAACGTATCTGGCGTATCCGCCGCCTAGTGCATCCGAAGTGAAAGGACCAAGTGTTTCTTTGGAGCCATCAGGTGCGGTAATTTCCACGGTGAAACCTTGCCATCTGTCCCCGTAAGCGCCTAAAGCGGTTGGCGGGATCGAATCAAGCCAGTAAACAAATAATGTTTCTTGGTTGACGCCAAGGGGGTTGGGTGTAGCGTAGATGTAAGCCCATGTTGGGACGGTCACTGGTGGATCATGTGCTGTGGCAATTGGTAAAGCAAGTGAAATAGTGATAGTTGCGACCAGAATCAGAGCGATTGTTGCAGCTTTTGTTGGATTTCTTCGAGGTTTTGCGTTTGTCTTACGCATATTTATAGACATATCTCTTGGTTCTCCTCAATTTGCGTGGGCTATATTCGAATATTCAAAATTTATAGGTTGGCTAGTGTTTCAGACACTAGCAGAAGGCCAATTTATCGTTAGAAAATGAAGGTTTTTACAAAAGTTATATATACACATTTTGGCGTCACTGAAAAAAGGGAGAGAGAAATGACCATCAACGAGGAAAACCTAAGTGTATTTACTGAATTAGGCATGACAATACAACAAGCAAAAGTGTACGTAACCCTCAGCAAATTGGAACAAGCAACAGTAAAAACTATCGCGATAACTGCGCAAATGAACCGAGCCGAAGTTTATCGTGTTATACCAGAACTCCAAAGGCGTGGACTTGTGAAAAAAATCATAAGTGCACCCATTGCCTTTCAAGCAGCCCCATTATCTGAAGGATTCGCAATTCTGCTGGAGTATAACGCTGAAAAACACAGGAAAATCCAGCGGCAAACACAGCAATTTCTCCGGGAATTTGACAGCCACAATGAAAACACAAGCCAAGAAAACTCTGAATATTATTTGGCAACTGGACTACGAGCTGTGAAGCGAAATTATCGATCCGACCTGCATGGAACCCAAACTAGCAAAGATTGCATTTTGGACTGGAAAACCATGTCAGATGCGGTTAATAGAGACTTTGAATACATCGAGGAAGCCATAGAAAGGGGCGCGAAAATTCGATACATCACATGCGCGCCTAAAGATGCAAAGATGCCGCAATTCATCAAAGCCTTGGCCAAAACTAATTCTTTTGAATTAAAAACCGTTTCAGAAGTCCCAAAAGCAGGAGTGGATATATATGACAAAAAGATAATCCATTTTATCGTATCGAACACAAATGAGGAAGAAATTGAAGTTTTACGGACAACAAGCTCGGCATTAGTAGAGTTAGCGCAAGACTATTTTGAGTTGAAGTGGCAGTCAGCAAAAAAACCCCGCTGGTACAAGAAAAAACGTCAACAGAAGACAAGCATGAGAGAGATGGTTTGCTGGGGCTCTGGGACGGAATCTTAGGAGAGAAAGAAACGAAAATCCAAACAAAGAGCAAAGTTGGAAATTCATGCCCAAAGCCCACTCAGCCCCCATATTGTAGCCATAACTTTTTTCCATAAAAAAAAGAAAGAGGTGGTATTTGGTCTCCTCTGTTTATTGTCGTCGACGAAGAGTGAAAGCTAAAGCTGCGGCAATTACTATGATGATGGAGACGATTGCAGCTATAACTATGTAGGTTGTTGTTGGCAATCCACTGGTTGGCTGAGGAGCAGGACTTGGTGAAGGTTCCTGAGCCTGTGTTGGCGGTGCAGTTGGTGCAGTGGTTTGAGTGGGAGTTGGTGTGAGGTCTGGGACTGGCGAAGCAAGTGGGGCTGCAGCGGTTTCTGTTGACACAGCAAACATGGTTACAGCATGCGAACTGAAGTAAGAGTCGCTTCCTTCGAAGGTGGCGGTTACTTTGTAGAGCCCTGGAACTGGCGGAGTCCAAGTCAAACCGAAAATGCCATCAGTGTCGCTTATGGCGTTCCCGATGTCTTGCAAGTTGCCGTTAGGGTCGATAGCGGTTAGATGTACTGTTACACCGGTTGCGTCTGTGGGTTTTGGCTGCTGCATATATAGATACTCCATCCAATCAGTCATGACTTCGTCAGCAATTGCGGGAGTGCCGGCTGCTGGGATTCCCAGACAAGTATTACCTGGGGACTGGTCAGTTATGGTGCCTGTAAGCAACACTGTGGACCCTTGTGCCGAAACTGTAGGTGTAGCTTCTATTGTGGTTGCTGTTTGGCCTTTGCCGAAGCAGTAGATTTGGTTGTCATTTCCGTTAAGGGATAGCAAGTAGCCATCTGCGACAACTGCGGGTCCCATTCCAGCTCCGCGTCCGCCTCCTGAGCCGCTCCATAAGCCTGAAACGGTCCATATGCCTTCGCCGGTTTCTGCGTCTATAGCGTGTAGTTTTTCGCCTTTCCATACGGGTGCGCCTGGACTATGTTCGTTGGTTGCAACGTAAACTTTTCCATCTGCAACGGTTATTCCACCAAAGAAGGGATAGTGACCGTAAGGAGTTTCCAGTCCTGCGTTTCCACCGTAATAGTCCCAAAGGTGTGCGCCGTTTTTAATGTCGTAGCAGTGTACCATTCCGTCATAGCCGCATGTGTAGAGTTTACCGTAAGCGATAACGCCTCCTGCAGGGTATGAGGCCCAAGCATCAGTCATAGGCTCCGTCTCCCACAAGGCATCGCCGGTGGCAATGCTGAAGCCGTACCATTTCATTGTCTCTTTTGCAAACATTACGTAAACGCCTTCGCCGTAGGGTCTAGGGAAGTTGCCTCCGAAAATCAGCGGAACATCACCAGCTAGTGCAGTTCGGTTTTTGAGCCACAATTGTTCCCCTGTGCTTGCGCTGTATCCGATGTCAACCCATGTTTGCTGAACGTTGGTGCTCGCTGTTGAAGCCAGTACTATGCCGTCGGAAATTTGGTTGATAGACTGTGACCCTGTGACGTCGGGCACGGTTACGTTCCATTGAATTCCAGTGTTCCAGTCCAACTGTGACCCGCCGCGTGGTCTCCATTGCCATGCCGTCGTTCCCGATGTGCCTTCTACCATACCTTTTACCAGAGAAGAGTTCCAAAGTGCAAGCCAGTTGCGTGCTCCGCTAAGAATATACACCAACATGTCACCGTTGGAAGACATTACAAATTTTCCGTAGGTAGCATTTGCTAAAGTCAATATTTGCTCGCCTGTGAAGGCGTCATACATTATCCAGGTGTTGGTATGGCAGCTCCAGAGATAGGGTATAACACCGTGCTGGTTTGGTGACTCGTAGTCATACAGTTGACCTAACGTTAATGGACCGCCGTTGTTGTAGGAACTGGTGTCCTGTGTCCACAGTGTTTCCCCAGTTCGTATATCAACACACTGGAATCCTTGAAATGAAGAGGTCCCCAAAGGAGTATTGTAGTAAAGTCGACCATTGATGATTATTGGCGGTGCCCATTTACCTTCGTAGGTCAGTCCTGTGTAGAGGTTTATGTCTCCAAATTCGCCTCCAGTTAGGCCGCCTAATGCGAGAGACCTTGTCCATAATACGTGTGCAGTCTCGGGTGCGGTTGTGTATGGATTAAACGCTCCACCGTCGCCAAAGAAACCAGAGGTTCCACGATAGCTTATGTCGTAGCCAGCTTGGAGCCAATTTCCAGAAATAGATGCCCATTGCGTGTTTTCTGCGTATATTGGTCTTTGCCAGTAGTCGTCAGGAAGTGACGTTGACGGTAAATATTGCAGCTCATCCTGTTGGACTATGAGCACTACTTGAGAACTCATGCTGCTTTTGTAGTTTGTTGAGCCGATTGTTTGCCCAGTGTAGCGTAATAGGAAAGTGTAGTTGCCAAGCATGTCAGGAGTATATTTAGCCCATTGAGAGCCAACAGGGTCGGAAGAGAAGGGCCCAAGAGTTTCCCTTGTTCCATCTGGCTTTGTCACATCTACTATAAAGTCCGCCCATGGGATGGCCCAGCCTTGAGTATCAAGTGGCGGGATGTTCGAGAGCCACATTGAAAGGGTCACGCTTTGACCGAGCCCAATAGGGTTAGGTGCGACAGCAAGAAAAGAGTAAGTACTGAGGTCTGCAGCATGCACATTTGAAATGGTGACCATTGAGGTAGCAATAGCCAGAATTAGGAGTAGAGCGACAGCAGCGGTTGCAGGTTTTGGTTTAGTTGTTTTTCGACAAGCGTGAAGTTTTTTTTCACAAGTTTTAAAGAGTTCAAAGTTGTTGATTTTTACTCGTATTTCCCCCTTTTTTTTGCCACCAGCTTTGTCTTAAAATCCTATTAAGAACTAAGGTGTGTACAATACAAACGTGAGTTTTAAAAACGGTTAAAAACGGACAGCATAATAGACAATGTATACCTCCTGAAAGAAACAGTGAGAATCAATGATACTATCGGAGAGAGACATCCAGACACTTGTTCGTGCTGGACTTAGCTACGCGCAGGCTAGAACATACCTAGTTCTGGTCATTATAGGTCGGACATCAACCAAAGTAATTGCACAGTTGGCTAGAACAGACGCTGCCAACACCTATAGGGCAGTCGTGGGTCTTCAAAATTTATCATTAGTTAACAAGATTATAGCAAAACCAAACCTCTACGAAGCAATTCCAATAAAGGAAGGCATCGCGCTTTTAAACGAAAGGAGAAAAGACGAATTTGTCGAGGTCACACAGCTAACAACACTTCTAGGCGAAAAATTTGAAACACCCATCTGTGATCAACCTCAAATGTCTAAAGATCAATTCTTGATAGTTTCCCCCAGAACTTCATACATTAATGCCAGCATCAAAAACTATCAGAATGCTAAACACAGCATAGATATTATCTCGACTCAAAAAAGGTCCGCACAGTCGGCAGACATCTACGCTGATGCCGAGAAAAAGGCACTGGAACGAGGAGTAAAACTTCGTTCAATAATAGAGAATCCAACCAATAAAATAGTCCAAAACCGCCCTGAACCTGAAGGAAAAAGGTTATCCAATAAACAACGGAGGTACATCACAGAGGTCCCTAAAGTTGTCGGCGCGATTTTCGACAATGAAGTAGCAACATTTCTAATCAAGCCCGATGCCAGCTATATGGAGTCTCCATGTCTTTTGACAAATCACGCAGGATTCATCCTAATGTTCCGAAACTACTTTGACAAACTGTGGGAGTCTGCAATTCCTTTTTGATTCAAAGCGATAAGAAAGAAGTTTTCTTTTTGCTGCATGAAACCCAGAAGAAAACTCCATTTAAGTGAATTCTCAAAAGGGTTAAATATTAAATGGTTGGAAGGAGTTGGGATAGGGGGCTTACGGTGGGCTGCAGGTTCCTTTCCCCCAAAAGGAAAATTCAAACAGGACTCCTTCTTCCAGCGATAATCCTTGCAGTTTTTGCAACAACAATACTAGATGTCTCGGCACCGTTACTTCTTACAGACATCGCCAAAACCTTTCAAATTCAGGTTGGTATAGCAAGCAGCATACGATCGAGCTCATCAATCGCAGGAGTGATCTTTGGACTATTAATTGCTGTACTTAGCATTCGCTTTAAACATAAATCGCTTTTGTTATTTGGGTTGACCTGTGAATTTATCGCAAGCATAATAGCCTTTCTATCTCCAACGCTGGACATCTTAAGATTGGCACACTTTCTTGACGGCGTTGGATCAGTTATAGTTCTTGCGATGGCATATTCGTTGGTGGGTGACTTTTATCCTCCAGAAAAGAGGGGTAAACCGATTGGCGGAATAGTCGCAGCTGGAAGCTTAGGTTTCATCGTTGGGGCACCACTAATCGGGCTAATTTCGAGTTTTGGAGACTGGCGGGTAGTTATGCTTTGGTTTGCGTTACCTATTTCATTGGTAAGCTTGGTTTTTTCCAAAATAGCCATTCAATCAAAACAACCAGAACCGGAAACACCCAGCGAGCCTGTTTTGCCAGGACTTAAACAAATTCTTTCGAACATATCCATTTTAGCTTGCCTTATTGGAATAATGTTTTTTGCGTCGGCAGGTGCGATGTCTGTGTACTTGGTTTCTTTTTGGAAGCATCAATTTGCAATAACTACAAGCATGGCGTCTCTGACGATATTAGTTAACTCTTCAGTAGGCGTAGTTGCGGGTTTAGTTGCTGGTCGACTGCTAAATCGGACTGGACGAAAAATCCTCTTGATAACTGGGGGATTAGTCGAGAGTGTATTGATAATTTTGATGATGGTTATGCCGACCTTTGCTTTGTCATGGGGAGTAAGCACAGCCAGAATCTTATGCTTCAGCTTTGCGTCGACCGCGTTTGCAGGGCTGAACTTGGAGCAAACGTCAAATTTCCGTGGCACAATGATGTCTTTAAGCGGAGCATTTTCCAGTTTGGGTTCTCTTATCGGAATTACTATCGGCGGTCTAGCATTAAATGCATACAGTTATGAAGCGACGGGGTTTGTGCTGGGCGCATCGGGAATTGTTTCGGTTATTGTGGTGGCTATGTTGGCTAAAGACCCCAAAAAAATTGTAACAATACCAAGTATTATTCCACGTCAAGAACATCTAAATTTGCCCAAGCAACCAATTCAGGCAAATTATACTTCGAGCGAACGACCTGAAAAATAAAGCACCCCTAAACCGTGGTTTTCAAAATGGATTTGACGAAATATGAAACGCCATTTACAGAAAAAGGAAATAGCGCTGAAAGGGTTTGCTGGGGTTTTGGGACGGATCTTAGGAGAGAAAGAAACAAACGTCCAAACAAAGAGCAAAGTTGGAAATTCATTCCCAAAGCCCACTCAGCCCATTTTTCGCTCCGTTAAACTCATTTTTCCACAAAAAAAGGAAAGGTGTTTGGGGTTTATTTTCGTCTAAGCACTAACACTGCAGCAGCTGCAACAACTACGATGACGGCTACGGCGATAGTGATGTAGATGGTTGCTGGTGTACCTGCGGTGGTGGATGGTTGTGGAGCTTCACTGGGTGAAGGCGAGGCGGGCGTTGGTGTTACTACGGCTGGTGTTGCTGTGTCAGATGGCTGGGTTGGCACCACAGCTGGCGCGGCTGCTGTGGCTTCTGAAACGATAAAGGCTGCTCCTGCTTGGCTGCGGTAGTATGATTCTGAGCCATCAAAGGTTGCAGTCACCGTGTATGTTCCTGGAACGGGCGGAGTCCACGCATACGCAAAATTGCCAAGAGAGTCAGTAACTGTGGTCGCAATATCCTGTGTATTTCCATTGGGGTCAACAGCAGTCAAATGCACTGAAACGCCTAAAACATCGTTAGGCTTAGGCTTCTGCATGTACACATACTCCATCCAAGCACTCATGCAATCATCAGAAACCGCAGGAACACCATTGGGGAAGCGAGTTGTCTGTTCGTTTTGGTTTGTGCCCGCCGCGATGTCAGTGACGGTACCTTGGATTAGTACGGGGGTTCCTTGGGGTACAGCAATGTTTGGTGCGGTGACGGTGGTTGCGGTTGGACCTTTACCTAGGGCGTAGAGTTGGCTGTCGTAGGTGTTGAAATAGACTAGGTAACCGTCGGCAATTACGCCGGCTCTGTTAGCGTGGTTGGTTGAAGAAGGCCAGCTAAGTAAACTCCAGATTTGTTCGCCGGTTGTTGCGTTGATACAGTATACCATTGCGTCTTTGCGTGAGGGTTTATCGTTTGAGTGCTCGTAGGTGAAGGTGTAGATTTTTCCGTCAGCGATGTTGCCTATGTAAATTGGCCAGTTGGGGTAGGGTTCTCCTAGTGGTGTGTGCGTGCTGTTTCCTGGACCGCCGTTGCCAAATGTCCACAAAAGGTCGCCTGTCTTTATGTCCATAGCATAGATTATTCCGCCTGTTCCTGCAGAGTACAATATGCCGTTAGCTAGGGATTGTGCACCAGCATGATAGCCGCCCATTCCACCGTAAGAGTAGTAGTTGAAGGCGGTTTCGTCGCCGACTGGCCCCCAAAGCAAGCTTCCGTCATCCATGCTGTAGCCGGACCACTGCATTGTCTGCTGGTCTGCAAGCGTAAACACGCGGTTTTCGATGTCAGTTAGACCCCATTGGCGTGTGACGTTTCCGACAGTGGTGTAATCCTTGATCCATAAGAGTTCGCCTCGTGATTCGGGTTTCAGGCTAATTGCAAACACGGTGTATGCCAATTCAGTCTCTGTGTGGTATCTCGTAGTTGAGGCGGAACCGAAGCTTCCAAGCAGCATGTCTTCAGGGATGACTTTGCGCACTGTTGGATTGCCATAGCCGTTAAGGCGGGGGATTGTTACGTTCCAAGTATAGGCGCTGCTCATGTCAACTGATTTCCCGTTAGGTCTCCATTGATAAGCTGCAGTGCTTGTTTCATCGGTGGCGCCTTCTAAGCCCACATTGTGCTGAGTATTGTTCCACAAAGCAAGCCAATGGTTATTGTTTTCAATGACGTAACGTACTATTTCGCCGCGCGGACCGTACATGATGTTGCTGCCTGACGGAACGTTGGTTAAGTTGTAGAGCCAAAGCCCAGTTAATGAATCGTATGCCATCCAAGTTGTTCCACTTACACGCCACAGAGTTCCATCGGGTATAACGCCGTGCTGATTTTGAGATTCATAGTCGAAGAGTTGACCAAACGATGGAAGAGCGGTTGTCCATTCTTGTGACCAGAGGGTTTCGCCAGTGGTCAAATCAACACACAAGTAGCCGCCGCCAGAGTTCGCATGCCCCAACGGCAGTGGATAGTAGAGTCTTCCATGTATGATCATTGGATTGCCAAAGCGCACCTCGTATGATTCTCCAGCATAGTATGTTATGTCCGAAACAGGGTAGCTTCCGCCGACAACACCTCCATCTTGGAGGGGCTTTGTCCACATAACATGTGGGCTGTTTGGAGCCGCACCATTTGGCTGAACATTATATGTTTCAGCGGGTCCTGCACCAACAAGCCAGTTGGATGCGATAGTAGCCCAAGCAGTGTTTTGTCCTTCTATGGGTCGCGTCCAGTACTCCGTTGGAAGGGGATAGCTTGAGGGTGGAGACACTTCGTCTTGTTGCACCACTAAGTCAAGTGTGGCGCTGCTGGGCAGGAAAGTGTCGTTTACGTAGTCGCTGGGTTGGCCGATTTCACCTGTTGGTCCATACAACGAGAGGACCTGCCCTGGGAACTTGAAGGTCATGGTGTATGTTCCAATGGAGTCAGGGGTGTACATAGCGTAGCCTCCTCCAATAGGGTCAGACGTGAAAGGACCCAAAGTTTCGGTGGTTCCGTCTGGCTTGTTGATTTCTACGGTTAAGTCACGCCACCTGTCGCCGCCCAATCCTTGAGAGGTTGCGGGCACTTGGTTAATCCAAAAAACAATAAGGACAGTCTGGTCCACGCCGACGGGGTTGGGTGAAGCTGAAATATAAGCCCATGTTGGGACATCCAAAGCGGGTTCATGCGCGATGGCGGTTGGCAAAGCAAATAATGTGGCAGCGATTGAAAGCGTCATAATCAGTGTAGCCACGGTTGCGATTTTTTTATTTTTTAAACTTATCATTCATCCTCATTCTCCTATATTTTTTGCCTTTCTTCAGAACACTACGAGGGACTCCAAACATAAAATTATCGGGAATTTACGATTTTTGTTGTAAAAATCTAAAAATTACGCTAACAAACCCAAAAGTAGCCGTAAATATTCGGAAGTAAAAGATAAAGAACAGCCTACATCAATAATACAAGAAAACGGTTGCAACGAAATGGATGAAACAGACGCAAAAATATTATGGGAACTACTAGAAGACGGAAGAAAAACTTTTGCAACAATAGCAAAAAACTGCAACGTATCTCAGGACGTTGTCTGGAAACGTTACAAAGAAATGAAAGAAAACGGCATCATCGTTGGCGCCACCATTCAATTCAACTACCGCAACTTCGGTTACAGCGGAGTAGCAATGGTGCTGCTTAACGTGGAATCACAATATGTCAACGACGTATTGTCACGTCTTAACAAAATCCCCGACGTCAGAAGCATGCGAAACTACAATGCAACAAACAACATTTCATCCATAACCACGCTACGTGATTTGAGTGATTTGGATGTGGTTAAAGAAACCATAACAAGACAAAACCCCGTAAACGAAATGAAAACGTACATTTGGACTGACGTGAGGAATATTCCAGAAAACATCGTCACAAGCTTTCTTAAGGAAACGCCAAACAACACTACGAGCGGTAGTTCAAGTTTCAGAAAAATCAATCAACTAAAACTTGACGAGATAGACACCCAGATAATAGATAAGCTCACCGCTGATGGACGTATACCGTTTAGTAAAATTGCGCAGGAACTGGGGATTTCGACAGAAACGGTTAGTCGAAGATATGAACGGCTAAAAAAGAACAGCTACATCAAAGCCTCGATACAAATCAACCCCAAAAAACTGGGTTTCAAAATAATTTTGGATACGCGTATTTCGATAGCGATACAAAGCGAAACAAACAAAATAGTGGAGACGTTGTGCAAAATACCCGGGGTAAGCCATGTTGTCAAATTGAGTGGTGACTATGATTTGTCGGTAGCCGTTTTAATAAAGGACTGCGACGATATTGTTGCTTTTAACGATAAATTAACGAAAATACCCTACATCAAGAAAATTGAGTGCAGCATGAGGGAAACGTACCGCTGGCCAGGGCCTAGACAGTACCTCACCACTTTCTAAACCTAAATCAAATCGGGTGCGCCTTTACCCTTGCTTAGTTGTTTTAACTCGTTGATACAGGCGATAGCCTAGATAACCGCCAGCTAAAGACTCCACGATAGTCACAGGCAAAAGCATGACAAAAACGGAAACAAAGGTAGAAAAAAAGGCAGGGGCATACAAAAAGGTAGAAATAAGGATACTTACAAGCGGCTGCAGCACCCAATAAAACAAACCGTTAAGGACACTCCACAATTTCAGCTTTTTACGACCACTGAAAACAGGATACAGACTGTTGACTACAATATCAACCACAAAAGCGGTAACAACGATGTAGATTTTACCCAGCAGATCAAAGGGCAACCCACCCAAATATGTAGGGACAATAAGCAGCATGAAAATCGTCATCTGAGCAAAAAACCTCCAACGCCTGCCCTCGTACATAAGAAGAGAAAAACTGGTCAAAGTAGCCAAAATAACCGTAAAAACAGCATTCGCCCCCGGAATCCCTGTAATCATAGAAGCGCTCTGCACAACTAGCAAAGTCAAAACTAAACCAACAACCGCCAGAGAAACAACCATCGTGAGGTCTTTTGTGCTCCACATAGTTCTTTACTTTTAATTGTGGTACGCTAATAAATTTAGCCTGAAAACCTGAAAACTGTGTAAACAAACAACTTCAGAAGCGGCAGTTGAGCAAAGAAAAAAACACATTTGAAGCCGCCAGCAGATTTTTGGTTTGCTGGGGCTCTGGAACAAAAATGTCAGGAGAGAAGAATTAAGACCCAACGAGCAAGGGGGAAATTCATCTTTCCAGAGCTCACTCAGCCCAATCCTGCTTCGGTTCTTGTGGGGAATAAAAAAAGGAAAGAGGGGTTTGCGTTTATTTGCGTCGTCTAAGGAGGACTGCTGCGGCTGCCACTATAATGACGACTGCTGCGGCTGCGATGACAATGTATGTTGTGGTGGTTAATCCGCTGGTGGGCATTGGAGCTTCTGCTTGGCTGGGAGAGGGAGAAGTTAAAGTTGCTGTCGGAGCTTGTGTTGGGTTTGCAGTTTGCGGTGGACTGCTGGGCGTGACTTGTGCTACCGCTACTTCGCTCACTAGTAAGCTGGTTTGTGCGCTTGAGCCACCGTAGCTGTCAGAGCCTTCAAACGTAGCTGTTATGGTGTAGACTCCGGGGACGGGTGGATCCCAAGACAGCGCGAAGTTGCCCGTCAGGTCTGTTGTCACAGTGTCGATTTCTTGAGTGTTGCCGTTAGGGTCAACTGCCGTTAAACAAACGGGAACACCCGTAGCATCTGTTGGCTTTGATTGTTGACAGTAAAGGTACTCCATCCATGCACCCATCGATTCATCAGAAACTGCTGGGGTACCAGCGGCTGAGGCGCCAAAGCAGGTTGTTCCAGGGGACTGGTCAGTCACTGTGCCCGTAATCAACACTTCAGTGCCAAGGGGTGCTGCGAAGTCTTGGGTCTCAACGGTTGTGGCGCTGGGTCCTTTGCCGATGCAGTATATCTTGTTGTCATATTGGCTGGAGCTTATGAGGTAGCCGTCTGCTACAGCAATTCCCTGACTGAAACATGCCAGTTTCCAGACTTCCTCACCGTTATCTATGCTGATGCCGCGTACGTAGGATTGGCGCCAGAGGGGATTGGTTGGCGAGTGCTCAGTGGAGTAAACGTAAACCATTCCGTCGCAGACTGCACCTATGCTAAGTGGCATGTTTTCTCCGTAGTTGCTTTCAAAACCGTAGGGTGCTGATGATGCTCTGTAAACCCAAAGTTCTTGACCCGTAATAGCGTCGTATGCGTACATTGCTCCAGTGTATTGTCCCGTAACTAGGAGTACACCATCGTAGACGGCGGCGCGTTGACTGTAGTAGTAGAATTGTTCATTTGGAGGCGGCGTTGCAGTGGGTCCCCATTTCAGGTTTCCAGTTGCTAACTCATAAGCCCAGAGTTGACCTGTTTGTGCACATCTTAGAACAAAGATGCCACTGTCATAGTCCACTGTGGCGATGCTCCAAGTGTGGTTTTGTCCCGGCAACGGAACTGTTATGTCCTTGTTATAGTCCAGTGTGATAGTGAAGCCAAGGTTGGTGTTAACGCAGGGGTCTAAAGTTGGCCAAGGACTGTAATCTGTAGCATGCTCATTTATTGTTGCAAGCCATATGGCGATTGTGTCTCCAGTACAGGAGCCTCCGATGCTGCCGTAAGTGGAAGCGATCGATGAACCAAATATCTGCTTGGGTACGCGTTGGCTATCTTGAAGTATCGTCATGGACCCCGGCAGACCTTTGAGGGAGTCGTCGGTTACGTTCATTGTGTAGCCTGAGTGCGGAGTCAGCAATGCAGTTTGTAGGTCGGGTTCAAAACTGCTGCCCCAAGTTGTGCTGGCATTTAACCAGGCTGTATCGTTAACCGCGTCGATTACTGCGCCTAATGCAGGTCGGAAAACCTGTGCACCGCTCGATGTTGCGCCTCCAGGATAAATAGCCTTACTTGAATTCCAGCAGAGAAAGTTGCCATTGGCACTGTCGTACTGATAGATCAGCAGACTTCCATCTTCGCCTGTTGCTGAGGTGCCTCTGGGCACGTTTGTCAGGGTCAGGATTACGTTTCCAGTTGTGGAGTCAAGCATGTACCACGTTGACATTGAGGTAGCGAATGTTGTAGCCATTTGCTGCTGCATCCACAGGAACGAGGCGACTCCATCGCCATTAACTGAGTTGTAGTGGTATAGTTGACCGCAGGATAGCACGTAGAATTGTTGCGCGTATGAAGGGGCGGTGGATATGTGGCTGGGTGTAGTTATTGAGTAAGGATTGTCAAGGCCATTGTCGGTGCCGTTCTTATACCAAATCTGGTTTCCAGTGTAGAGGTCAACTGCGTAGTAACCATATTTTGCCGTCTGTTGAGTTGTAGGCGCATTATAGTAGAGTATTCCGTTCATGATTATGGGGTTGCGAAAAGAACTCTGATAGTCGTTTATGTTGTTAGATATCGAGGGCCATTGTGCATCGGCGATGCCCCCTGGGTAGCCACTGCTTGAGGGTGATTCAGCACAAAGCGATGCTGCCCACAACACGTGAGCACTTTTTGGTCCAGTGCCGGCTCTTTGGAAACTGTTAGTTAGCCAGGTGCCCCCCAACCAGTTGCTTGCAAGTTGGGACCAATCTCGGTTTTGGCTGTTTATGGGCGTGGTCCAATATCCATCGGGAAGGGATGCTTCAGGCCAATAAGATACGGGGTCGGCAGTTACGACAAGGGAGCAGGGTTCACTTGTTGAGCCAAGAAATTCGTCACCAATTGTGGGCGTATCATAGGTGGCTGCACTGGACTTGACGGTGCCTCCAGGCCAACTGAACACTATAGTGTAATTGCCAATTTGGTCAGGCGTGTACGACACGAAGTCGCTGGCGACTGCACTGGAACAGGTCCATGGTCCTATCGTCTCGGTGGTTCCGTCAGGTTTGGTGATATCCAACTGGTAGCCTTCCCAGACTTGACCAACTGCGCCGCCGGCTGTAGGCGAATACCGGTCAGTGTACACAACGATTAGGCAACGTTGGTTAACGCCGATGGGGTTTGGAGTAACAGTGACGTAGGCGCTGGTTGGAATGACCCAAGGAGGCGAATAGGCATGAGAAGAGGGCAAAAGCACAAGAGCAGAAGTCATGCTGAGAATCAAAAGCAATGCAATTGCGGCTGCTGTGGTTTTGTTTCTTGAATAGGGTTTTTTCCCAAAATTTTTCATGTCTCTTTCTCCGTTTGCATAATGGTTCACAAATTCTTTCTGAACCGCTTATAGCGGTTTGCTAGTATTGTACGTACTAGCAGCGAAGTGTAGCACGCGAGGATTCCGAGTTAAATTTATATTCACAACTTAAGAAAAATGGAAGCTGGAGAGAAGAAATATTGAATTTTAAAACTGAAGAACTCGAGATCCTAAACCTGCTTGGGTTGACCACCCGGCAAGCCGAAGTTTACATAACCATGGTTCAATTGGGACCCTCACGGGTCACATCAATCGCGAAAAACGCCCAGATTGAACGGTCCGAAGTCTTCCGAGTGATGCCCATACTCCGACAACTGGGCTTGGTTAGAAAAATCTTGACAAACCCAGTCACCTACGAGGCACTCACCATCACCGAGGGAATCACTGCACTTTTAGAGCAAGCAAACGAGGAGCATGAGGCAATTAAAGTCAGAGCTCATCAAATAGTTAAACACCATAGAAAAAGGGTTTTTGAAAGAAAAGAGCACGAGGAGCCTAAATACTTCTTAATTTATGGCCAGAAGGCAGAAAGAAGAGAGTTAATGGCGACTCTTAAGAAGGTTGAAAGCACGATAGATTGCATAGTAGAGTGGAATCAGTTTCTTAGAGTGCTTGACAAACATTTTGAGCTTTTTGAGAATGCTCTAAAACGGGGAGTTATTATACGAACTCTCACAAATGCCTCGATACATCAGGGAATACCCAAAAGCGTTCTATCATTAAAGAAAGAAGGCGATTTAGAAATTAGACATCTTTCAACTGCACCACCTGCAATTCTGGCTTTAGTTGATGGCAAAACTTCGGAGATAGTAACCTATGACCCCCTGAATTCTGAAGCGCTAACAAGTCTATGGTCAAATAATAGAGAGTTCATTGCAGTAATGCGAGACTACTTTAGCATGAAATGGAACCTTGCAGCCGAGCAGACAGAATTTCAGAAAATTGGCAAAATTGGTTCATTATTGGAGTTAGAGAAAAGATACGGTGTAAGGGAATGAACCAGGTCACAAATCGAGGGGGTTCTCAGGCAGTATGCATGCCATGATTGCTTCTTCCTTCTTGAAAGGCCATTAAAAGCTACTTGACGCGGCGCAACCTGCAAGTCGAACAGTTAAAGGCTATTTTTCTGTTGACTCAAGCATTTTGTACATGACTTCATAGGATTTAACGAAGTCAGCGTCAGATTTCTCCAACTTTTGCTTAAGCTGCTTCATCCGTTCAGTGATGGTTGCTGAATCTTGCTGTTTTATCAGGTCTAGCCACTCCTGGGCTTTCGTGATGAATTGCGCCTCGATTTCCCGAATTTTGGGCAGTTTTGTTTGAAGATTAGCAAACAAATCAGGTGTTTCTAGCGCTGTGGCTTCTGCTAACGTGAACAGCATGCGGTACGTGGTTCCCGCCACCTGCTTGGTCTCGGCAAAATCAGGTTGCTCCAGCAACGTTTCACAAGCGGCAAGGCCAAGAAAGTGCGGCATCCCCAAAACCACAGAAATCAACGCATCATGCTTTTCCGGCGACATTACAAAAACGTGGGCACCTTCCTTATCGAGCCATTTGCGAAATTCGTCGGCGTAGGCAGTTTCTTGGGCGTTGGTGGGTGTGAGGATGTAGGTTTTGTGTTTGACGCCTTTGCTTCCTGGACCAAAAAGGGGGTGAGTCCCCAAAACCAAGCCACGCGTCAAGTTCTCATGCATCACCTTAACAGGGTACTCTTTGATTGAGCAGATGTCCATGATGACTTGGTCTTCGCGTGTGTTAGGGGCGATTGTTTTGACCACTTCCTCAAAGGAACTTATGGAAACGCAGAGCATTATGCGGTCGGCGGCTTTCACGGCGTCAGTGAAAGTGGCGGTTTGTACGCCAAGCTCTTCTCCCAGCACCGCAAGCTTCTGCGTGTTTCTGCTTGCGAGGATAACGTGGTCTCCGTTTTCTTTGCAGAACTTCGCGAACCAGACGCCCATTTTTCCTGCGCCCAGAATCGCGGTGTTCATTTTACTGAGCCTCGCAGATGCGTTGTAGCGCAGTTTCTATCTGGTCGCGTGGTGCCGTCAAAGAGATGCGGAAGTGTTCAAGGTAGTCTCCAAAAGAGGAGCCTGGAGCGATGGCGACGCCTTTGTCAAGCAGGTCCATGGTGAATTTTTCGGAGTTTAACCCGTCGCGTTTGGGAAACACGTAGAAGGGGGCTTCGGGTTTAGAGAAGGAAAAGCCCGCTTTTGCTAGCATCTCGCTTGCTATGTCAGCGCGTTCTTTGTACTCGTTTTTGATGGCGGTCGCGATTTTTTCTCGCAGCTCTAAACCTTTCATGGCGGCTTCTTGAACGAAAACGGGGACGTTGTTGATTGTTATTTGGTTTAGTTTGGTTATCTTGTCCACCAGCATTTTTTCGGCGATGATGTAGCCGATACGCCAGCCGGTCATTGTGAAGGTTTTGCTAAAGCCGTTACTGAGGATGTGTTTACATTCGCCGTCGTATTCCAAGATGCTTTTGGTTTTGGTGAAGGCGATGGCAGCGTAGACTTCGTCGGAGAGTATGGTTATGCCTCTGCGGTTGGCAACTTCAACCACGGCATCAAGGGTTTTGTCATCCATGATTTTGCTGGTGGGGTTGTTTGGGTTATTGAGAATAATCATTTTGGTGTCTTGGTCAATAAGCGCCTCAAGTTCAGCGGGGTCTACTTTCCAGCCGTTCTCCAATTTGGTTGGAAGAAGTTTTACGGTGGCACCTATGTTTTTTGCAATCAGGCTGTAGGCGGTCCAGTAAGGTGTGGGGATAATGATGTTGCCGCCGTTTCGCGTCATTAAATACATGGTGGCAAAGACGCCCCACTTAGAGCCAGGGGTGATTACAACGTTTTCGGCTTTGACGCCGTGAATTTGGGCGATTTCTTCGCGGAGTTTCATTTCGCCGTAAGCAGAAGAGTACTTGGTTTTTCCTGCCTTCATTGCAGCGTACGCGGATTCTACAATTTCAGGAGGCGTGTCTAAGTCGGGGTCGCCCAAGTTAAGTCGGATTATTTTTTTACCTTCACTTTCCAGTTTTAGGGCTTTCTCATTTATTTCATATAGCATACAGGTTACTCTCCGTAAAGAGTTAGCGTAAGTTCCTATTCTTGAACGGAACTGCACATATTAACTATTTCGCGGTAAACTGCCTCAACTAAAACGGGGTCAATCCCCAACTGCTCGGCTTGGTCTCGAATGCGCTGGTAAAGCAGTTTTTCACGCGCCAAATCCTTCACGGGCAACCCCTGCAGCTTCTTTGCAGAGCCGATGTCTTCGCAGATTTTCACGCGGTCAGCAAGCAAACGCAAAATCTGCTCATCTACAAAGTCAATTTTTTTGCGCATGTCTTTGAGGTTAGCCATCAGTCTTGCCTCTTGAGGACTTGGGGTAAGAAGCCTGCCCTAATCAGGTGGTCGGCTAAGGTTATTGCAACGGCGGCTTCCACGGCGGGAACCGCTTTGGGAACCACGCAGGGGTCGTGTCTGCCCCCAACTTTGACTTTGGCGTTTTCCATTTTGGAGAGGTCAACGGTTTGCTGCTCCTTGGTGATGGAGGGGGTAGGTTTGATGGCTACGCGCAAAGTTATGGGCATACCTGACGATATGCCGCCCAAAATGCCTCCAGACTGATTAGTTGCCGTTGCCACTTTGTTGGCCTGCATTTGGAAGGCATCGTTAGCTTGGGAACCAAGAAGTTCGGTTATACGAAAGCCTGCGCCAAACTCAACGCCTTTGACCGCAGGAACCGCAAACAAGTTCTTTGCAAGGTCTGCATCTAAAGTATCATACAACGGTTCCCCAACACCAACAGGAACATTAAGAGCGATGCATTCCACGATGCCGCCCAAGCTGTCGCCGGCTTTGCGTGCTTCTAAAATGGCTTCCTCCATGCGCTGCGCACAAGCTAGGTGGGGGCACCTTGATGCTGACTGGTAAGTGTTTTGCCGAATAGTTTCAAGGCTTGGCAACTCTTCAACGCGGTTTCTGCCAATGGACACTGTATAGGCTAACACGTCAACACCTAAATGATTCAGCAGTTTTTTTGCTAAAGCACCCGCCATTATAAGCGCTACCGTGACTCTGCCCGAAAATCTTCCACCACCACGATAGTCATTGAAGCTGCCGTACTTGACTTTGGCGGGGTAGTCGGCGTGGGCGGGTCGGGGCAGGTTTTGGAGGCTGTCGTAGTCGCTGGAGCGGGTTTCTCGGTTCGCTACTATCATGCAAATCGGGGCGCCCGTCGTGAATCCGTTAAAGACCCCCGAAAGAATCTGAACAACATCCTTTTCCACTCGTCCTGAAACCAATTCGGGTTTTTGCAGGGGAATCCGCCTGTCCAAATCTGCCTGCACATCCACCTCAGAAAAAGGCAGCCCCGCGGGGCAACCGTCAACAACTACGCCTATCTGGCGTCCGTGGCTTTCCCCAAAACTTGTAACAGTGAATTCTTTACCTATCGAGTTCCCCAACGACATCGGCTCCTAACGCAGTTAAATCAGTGAAGAACCGCGGATAAGACTTTCTGACACATTCAGCGTCCTGAATCACCGTTTCGCCCTCGGCTCGCAAAGCGGCGACAGCGCACGCCATGGCAATTCGGTGGTCGTTGTGGGTGTCTATTGAGGTGCCGTGAAGTTTGCAAGGTCCCTTGATGGTTAAGCTGCTTTCATCCATAGCAATATCCGCGCCCATCTTGGATAGCTCCGCGTAAAGTGTGGCTAAACGGTCAGATTCCTTGAACTTTAAGCGTTCCGCGTCATGAATCCGCGAGGTTCCGTCAGCGTAGCAGGCAAGCACTGTACATATGGGAACAAGGTCAGGGATGTCTCGTGCATCCACGTCCCCAGCAGTCAGCAGGTTGCCATCGCCTTCGATTTCAATTTGGTTCTCACAAACTTTGACGTTGACACCCATCTCCTTGAGGATACGCACGATGGCTTTGTCGCCTTGAATTGAGCCATAGTCAAGGTTTTTGATGGCAACGTTGGATTCAGTGAGGGCTGCTGCTGCAAGCAGAAAAGCCGCCGAAGAGAAATCGCCTGGAACCATGCTGTCTAAGGGAGTGTAGGTTTGGTCGGCGGGGATTTTTACGCGGCTAAAATCCTCAGAAATATCGACTTTGACGCCGTGTTTGTCCAAAACATTTTCGGTCATGAGCACGTAGCTTTTGGATTCCATCAGCGACGTTAAAGTCAACAAGGTGTCGGCTTTTGCCAAGGGGCAGGCAAACATGAGCCCAGAAACGAATTGGCTGCTTACATCGCCAGGCATGGAGGTTCGTCCGCCGTGTATGCCTCCACCTTCCACAACAACAGACGTTTTTCCCCGCATCGTCTGAATTTGGGTTGGGGCACCAAGTTTTTTCAGACTCTCCAGCAACGGCGCTATGGGTCGTTTTGCTAAGCCTTTTCCGAGGACAAAAACGGATGGTTCAGGTGCTAAAGCGGCAACGGGAATCATGAACCTTAGGGTAGCGCCTGATTCGCCGCAGTCTATGGGTTTTTTTGCGCCTTTTAGTTGAGTTGTGCCTTCAACAATCCAGCAGTTCTCTGTTTCTGTGACTTTTGCGCCCAGTGCCTTGACGGCTCGCAGGGTGGCTTGGGTGTCTTCAGAGATTAGTGGGTTAGACAGCTTGGATTTGCCGCAGGCTAGAGCGGTTGCGATGAGCATTCGCTGGGTGTAGGGTTTGGATGGAGGGGCGCATACGTCGCCTCGGAGTTTTTCGGTTCTTTGAACTGTGAGGTTGGTCATTGTTGGGTCATCACTTTAGCTTTTTGGTGGTTTAACCCTGCCGTTATTACTTCGCCTGTGTGCCGCTCAAGGGCGGTCTTAACGTGGTCAATTGCGTCGGGGGAAACCACCGTGGTTACGGCGGGACCTTTTCCGCAGAGCCCCGCAGCGAGTGCTCCTGCGTTGAGGGCATCTATTGCCACGGAGCAGTCGTAGCCTAACGCTGCGGAGTAGATTAACCCGTTTAGGGAGAGGGCAGTCCAGTAGTTTTCTTGGAGGGTTTCTTTGTAGGCTACGTCCACAAGCGGCTTAACAGTTTGCAGTTTTGCTACGTTGGAGTCGCCCGTGTAAGCCTTCTTGGAGGGCACATGGAACAGGACAGATAAACCCTCGGGCAATATTGAATGTTTGACAAGTCTCCTCTTTAAGTTATCTGTCACCACGATGCCGCCCAGAAACGATGCACACGCATCATCAAAGGCACCCGTCACAGTAACCCGTGCATCAAAGGCGGCGTCCACACCCAAATTGACCACCGCCAAGTCGTCAAGAGATTTTCCTAAAGCGGCAACAGTTGCCAGCGCCACAGCGTTTGCGGCGACGCTGCTGCTTTTTAAGCCGCGGGCAACGGGAATGTTTGAGGTTGTGGTCACTTTGGCGCCAAACTGCGTTTCCGCCTTAAAATGCTCCAGCACTCTGGTTGCGGCACGTTCAATTAACAGTGTATTCTCTGAGGGGTCCGAAACAATTTTGGCTTGGATCAGGTTTGGTTCGCTGGTAAGCTCCACTTCAGCCTTAGTCCAAAGGTCCACGCCGAAAGCTGCGCCTGCCCCGGTGGCGATGGCGTTCACGATTGTAGCTGCCCCGTGTGCGATGGCTGTTGCTTTTCCCAGAGTCACCTTTTATCACCTATTGATGCAACTGTGATAGTGCTGCCTTCCTCATAACTCCTACGGGCGCAGCTTTGCCTGTCCATAGCTCAAAAGACGCCGCGCCTTGATAGAGCAGCATTTCCACACCGCTGACCACGCGGGCACCCGCCGTTTTGGCGTCTTTAGCTAACTGGGTTTCCAGCGGGTTGTACACGATGTCCATAACAGTCAAACGGGAAGTTAACCATTCTGGCTTCACAAGACTCAGGCGGGGTTGGGGTTGCATGCCCACGTTGGTAGCGTTAATCAGTATGTCGGCGTCCTGCAGGTTTTGCCGGATATCGTCAGGGGCAGTTGAGGCGACGGCAACTTTTTTGCGGAATTTCTGGTTCAAGGTCTCCGCTAAACCAGCCAACTTCTGAGGCGTTCGGTTCAAAAGAACCAGCTCGTCAACTTCTCGTGCAAGAGCATAAGCAATGGCTTTTGCTGCACCGCCCGCGCCAAGCAAAACCAGCTTTTTTCCCGCCAATTCTGCCCCGTTTTCTTCCAGCGCGCGGTGGGCACCTGTGCCGTCGGTGCTAAAGCCGCGCAGTTTGCCGTTGTCGTTAAAGATTGTGTTAACTGATTCGAGAAACTGGGCGGTTTCGTCAACTTCATCCAAAAAGGGGATAACCGCTTTTTTGTGAGGCATCGTCACGTTCAAGCCGCGTATGCCCAAGCTGCGTACGCCGTTCATGGCGGCTTCAACTTGGCTGGGTAACACGTGAAAAGCCAAAAAAACGTCGTCTAGGTTTAGTGCTTGGAAAGCGGCGTTCTGCAGGGCGGGGCTTAAAGTGTGCTCTATGGGGTCGCCTATAACGCCGTATAGGGCGGTTTTTCCAGATATGTTCATGGTCATTTGAGTCCCAATAACTCGTAAGCCGAACGCATCTCCGTAACCGTCATTTGCCCAGGCGCTGTTTCAGAGCCCCGTTCCAATGCGGCAAACGTGAAGAAGCCCCCGCAAAGAGGCGACAGAAGCCGCGAAACCTTGCCCAATGCCCCCATTGCAAAGCACACGGGTTTTTTCCTCACGGGGGCTGCCTGAAGAAACTGCAGCAGGGTAAGGTTGTCTTCCATTTTGTTGGCGGTGGTTACGATTTTGCAGACGTCGGCGCCGCTGGAGATTTCCCGCTCCAAGATGCGGTTTAGGTCGGGGATGCTTGGGGTTTTGGTGTAGTCGTGGAAGGAAACGACGCATTTGGCGCCGCGGGATTTGGCTTCGGTGACAAAGTTTTGAAGTTTAGGAGTAGACAACTCAGCATCCACATATCGAAAGCCACTTAACGCGGCGTGCAACAGAAACTCTTGCCGGTCCGCCTCTTTCTTTTGAGATTTATCCGTGGCAATCAGGGGGACACTGTGTTGTGCGGTTAAATCGGAAAGTTTAACGTTTTTTTCCAGGCAGTCTAATCGGACTTCAACAAAATCCACCTGTGACTCTTCGGCTTGTGCGATTAGCTTTTGGGCTTCCGCTACGGTTTTGGGAAGAATCGACACGCAGATTCGAATGGTCAACGTTCAATCACCGTTTCTTCCGTGACGGAGACGCCAAAATGCCTGCCGCCTTTCGCTGAGAGGTGAACCATAACTTCGTCGCCCTCTTTGAGCTCGGTGACTGGGGTGGAACCGTTTGGGGTGACGACGCGGATGGTTTCAGCATTTTGTAGGATGGTTTTGATGGTTTTGCCTTCCACTTGGGCTTCAATGAGCATAAGGGGGCGGATTTCGATTTTTACTCTACCAACGTTGGCTTTTCGGGTTTTGCCCTCACGGTTGACGACTATTACTTCGTCGCCTGCCTTGAGTTCAGAGAGGTACCGTGTGTTTTGTAGTGAACCCAACGTGTACATGGAAAGCGAGCCGGCGTTGACCCTGAACGGACGCGCCGCCACATAGGGATTCTCGTGCACCTCGGCTTCCACCAGAAAGAGCCCAGCGCTTTGGCTTCCGATAAGCATGCCTTCGCCTGCTTCCATCAGGTCACAGGTGTCCACACAGACCCGTGCGCCGTTGCCTATGGGTTTTGTGAGGGAGATTTTTGCGGTTGTCAACTCAGTTTTCAGCGCCTTGGGTTTTGCAACGACGACGGTCTTAAGCAACTCGTCAGCATCAGAGGTTTTGAGCAGCACACCATCGGTGCCTAACTCTAGGGTTTCAAGCACGACGCGGGCTTCTTCAGCGTTGGCGACCTCGGCGACGAGTTTGCTTTTGCCGCGGGTTTTGGCGATGAGGTTCTCCAGTGGAATAACCCGCCAATCCGCACAGTCAATAACGATGTATTTGACGCCTAACTCGGCGGCGTGAACCGCGAAATTTTCTGATTCCTTGCCTTTAATGGTTATGCGTAAAGCCTGAGGTAGAGTGGATAGGTTTTCTATCGGTTGCTGTTCTGCGGCTAAGTCTGTGAGGGTGACTTCGGATTGGTCGGCGGTGAAGACTATTTTGTTGCCGTTCACAACTGCGTCGCCGTACTGAGAAGCCAGCCCGCACAGGTTTTCTTGGTTGGTTTGTATCCAGAGTTCCTTCAAGGTTGCCCCTCCAAAATTGCCTTTGCTTGGTCAACGGATGCGCCGCCGTGGACGATTGCTGAGAGCGCTTTAACCATGAGGGCGGGTTTTTCGTGTTGGAACACGTTTCGCCCGATGGATAAGCCTGCGCTGCCTGCGGTTAGGGCTTCGGCGGTCATTTCCAAGATGTCGGAGGCTGTTTTGGCTTTAGGTCCCCCTGCTATAACGACAGGAACCGCACAGCATTCCACGACAGCTTTGAATGATTCCACGTTGCCTGTGTAGTTGGTTTTGATGATGTCAGCGCCCAACTCCGCACCCAGCCTAGCCGCATGTGCCACGACATCGAGGGCGTGTTCGTCGTTTATTTTTGGTCCTCGCGGGTACATCATGGCTAAAAGGGGCATGCCGAAAAGGTCGCATTCCTCCGCAACTTTGCCTAACATGGCAAGCATTTGGTCTTCGTCTTGTGCCCCCACGTTAATGTGCACTGAAACCCCGTCGGCGCCTATGCGTACGGCTTCCTGCACGCTGCAAACTTGCACTTTTTTGTTCTGGTTTGGGCTCAAGTTTGAAGCCCCAGAAAGCATAACGATAAGTCCAGCTTTTCCCGTGTCAACCCTTTTTGCGATGCCCTTGTGAACTAAAACGGCGTCCACGTTTCCGTCAAGAAGGTTGTTGATTGTTTTCTGCATGTTCTGTATGCCCGCACATGGCCCAATGGTTACGCCGTGATCCATGGGCACAATGACGGTTCGGTTGTCTTCCCTGAATATTCGGGTTAATCGCCGTTTTTTCCCTACATCCATCCCTTGTATTCCGCTCCACAAATAAACTCGTGATTTCTGGGGAGTTCCATCTCATTTGCTCCTTAAGGAGTTTCTGATTAACTCCAACGCTTTTTCTCGTTCACTCCAATCCACAAACAGCAAAATACTTGAGGTTATGGTCAATATACCCGCGATGTTTATGCCGTTCACCCGTAAGACCTCGCTAACTTTGCCAATTATGCCCTGCGTTTCCTCCAAGCCGACCCCGCGGATTTTCAGAAAAACAATATCCTTTTTGACCGCCATAGCTTTGGCTTCTTCGTTTTCAAGGACGGTTTGGTGGATGTCGTTAAAGAGGGCATCGAGGTTTTTATCGGCGGACACGTAGAGGAGAGCAGAATTAGTATTCATTGATAGGGCGAGTAGGGCAGCGTGTTTTTTGGCTTTGGCAACCAACCCTTCAACAAGCTTGAAGTTGTCGGAAAGCCGATGACCCACAATGGTTATTTCCGCGATGGGTGACTCGTTTGCTTGCTCTACATCCAGCTCGGTTTCTAAGGCACCAGTGATTATTGTGCCCTCTCGGGTTAAATCACCATACGTGCTGCTTATTACACGCACGTTAATGGCGGGTGGCTTGTATTTGAGGGCTTTGCGGTGAATGAATTTGGCTCCTGAATCCGCCAGCCCCACAAGAGTGTTTACGTCTATTTCGGGCAGGCGTTTAGAAGAGGTGACAACTTTGGGGTCAGCAGACATTATGCCGTCGGCGTCAGTGGCTAAAACCACTTCATCTGCACAGAGGGCTTCAGCTAAAAGGAACGCGGTGGTGTCGCTTCCGCCTCGTCCAAGGGTGGTCACGTTACCTTTTTCTGTTTTGCCCACGAACCCCGCGATAACTGGAACAATGCCGTTGTCGACTATGGGAAGCACATAGTCGCGGATTTTCTGCTCGCAGAGTTGCCGTTGAGGATTCGCGTTAGAGAAACAGTCATCTGTTATGATTGGCCAATCCTCGTCTCGTGGGTCAAAGTATCGGGAGTCAACACCGTTAGTGCGCAGGGCAGCAGAAAATATACGTACGCTTGTCCGCTCACCCATCGAGAGAATGTCGTCAAGTTCGTGTTTCTCAAGTTTTCCGTTGGAGGTGTTTTTGGCGGTGTTCATAAGCACATCCGTTGTTTTGCCCATCGCTGAGACAACCACAGCTATCCTTGTGCCTGTTTTGGCTTCGTTAACCACGGCAGCTACCGCTTTGGAAAGCCGCTCAGGGTCAGCTAGGCTAGAACCACCGAATTTAACCACGATTTTTTTGCAAGATTTTTCAGGTTTCATTTGCCATCCATCCGCGCCCAGAACTTTGCTCAAAAGTTTTGTTCTGGGCTCAGTTATAGGGATAATAAAAGTAGTACTCGAAGCTAGGGAAACGTGCAGAAAATTCTTTCGCGTTTTGGTGCGAATTCATGAGTATAGCCTCGAACCTGCTAATGTTTTTCGAGCTTAAAAAATAAAAGTTTTTCGGAGCCAAACTCTGCGACCTGAAGCGAATGCCGTGGGCAAATCAGCAAAGAAACTAAAAGGGTAGAGGGATAGGGGTCTACCCAAAAGTAGTTAACCTACACACCAACGGGCGTTTATTGTGTTGTTGGGTTGACTTTGATTATCTGTGGAATCTTGCCCCATGTGCCTACGTTCCCCTGATATACAATCATCACGCCCTCCACACCAACAATGGACTTAGAAACCGAGATGCCACGTTCAATTGCCGCCTTGAAGTCTTCGCCCTTCACCACGTTTGCCACTGCCGTTGCTGCCGCATCCGCCAACCCCGCTTCCCTGCAGAAAACCGTCGCCGCCTCAGCATCCCCAAAACTCAACGCGTGACTAAACCTGCCAGAGCTGGTACCTAAACCGACGGGAAACTCGGTCAAACGAAAACCGAAGCGTCTTGACAATGGTTCATCTCCGACTACAACGGCTACATCAACTGGGATGTTAGAAACAGCAGAAATTTCGCCGCCGTCCTCAACAACCGCTACCCTGCAACCATTTGTGACCATGTCTTGGACGGCTAAATCCGCCAGCACACCCGCAACGGCAGCCATTGGACCCACGTCGGCTTTTTCTGCGGCTTGAGCCATCAACTTTGCCACAGGGGGTTCTGTGGGTGGGGGAAAAGGTTTGAGGGTGTAGTTGAATTTTGGGTGCTTTTCGATGAAGGCTTCAAGTTGGGTGTAATGATGTTGAATTGAGGTTTTGGCGGCTTGGATACCGCGCTCAATGTCGGAGACGATGGTGCATTGGGAGTCTTTGTAGGTGAAAGCTTCTTTGAACAGTTTTGTCATGCTGACTATTGTGCCGCCTCTTCTAATGCGAATTGTTCTGTTTAACAGATTTTATGGCTTTCGCGGGACAAGCATCCACGCAGGCACTGCAGGTGCTGCCGACGCATTTCTCCTGGTCAAAGACAATCGACCAATCTTTCGCCACGGTGATGGCGTCCACTGGGCACAAAGAAACGCAGGAGCCGCAGCTGATGCATTTGTCAGTGTCTACTTCAATTAGTTTGGGGAAGCTGACAATGACCCCTTTTTTGCGGAAAGCCGCCACAACCTTATCCAAGGCTTCATTGGGAACCTCAACGAGGACTTCGCCGCCTTTGCTGTTCACGTAAGCAGTTAGAATGTTGAGGGGCACTTTCAAGTCGAGGATAATCTGGGAAACAATGGGCTGCTCAACAGTTTCCTCAAAGAATCTGAGAAGAATCCGCACCATCCGCTTATTTCCTCCCCAACAGTTTAGAGACATCCTCAGAGGTAACTATCCCCAAAACCTTCTTGTCATTGTCAATTACCGGAAGCGCAGAAATGTTGTGCTGAGCCAAACGCTTTGATGCAGTTTCCAGCGGCTCATCAGGTTTTGCCGTAAACACCCGCCGAGTAACAATATCAGCCAAAGCAGATTTGCCTTCGGCTAACGCACGAGTGATGTCCCATGAAGTCACTATACCATTGAGTTTGCCTGAATCGTCAACAACTACGATGTGGTTAACGGATTTAGTCACAATTCGTTTGGCTATGTCGCCGATGGCTTCGGTTTCGTTGCAGGTCACCGCTTTTTGCATTACGTTGACCACAAAAGCTGTGGCTTCGGTTTGCTTCATCGGTTTGGAAATCGTGTCCAAAGGCAACCGCTCCACAGGCAAAGACAAAAAGAACTCGCCGTCCGCAATCCACTGCTTTAGGGTTCCAGCAACTTTGCGGGCTGTTTTCATGCTGGAAAGCGAGCTGACCTTTATTCGTTTGTCGCCCAAGGTTATGCTGCCTGATTTTAATTCTTTGTAGCTAACTTTAGCCAATTTAGGTCGGTCTCTGCGGGGAACCCCATAATCCACTACGTCCGTAAAGATTTCTTCGTCGCGGATAGCGGTTTTCTTCACCAACCCCTCATTAAGGATGGGAATAGGTATGCCTAAACCAACGTACAGGGTTGTGCCATACCGCGTAAATGATGCCCCACGCAGAAACTCGGGACTCATTTTCTTGGCGTCCCCCCGAACCATCAACGTGCCATTCTGGCTTTTGGCTTCATGCTGAGTGCCTTCGCCGATAACGTAACCCTGCGCGCCGCCCAGAAAGATGCGAGTTCCAATGCCGATGGTCTCGTAGTCAGGGTCATTCATGAGGGGATTAAGCTCGCCGGCACCTGAAAAGGTGGCGTTATGCATTCGCGGAAACAGTTTCCCCATGTAAGTGTAGATGGTTTCGTCTCGGCTATTTACCGCACAGTTGTAATGCTGGTAGCAGTTACGGAAGTTAAGCAGATAAAACTGGTTAAAGTCATCTTTAGTCAGGGTTGTCTTCAGCTCTGTCCGCGGATAACAATCAGTGCCGCACGCAGTGGCATCTAGCTCAACCTCTTTGCCCGCAACAAGGTCCTCAATTAAATGTCCACCACCATACTCAAACGGCTGCGTTTCGGACATGGCAGTGGCGCCAATGTACAAGTCCACGGCTGCGCCGGGATGACTGATGGGAACGTTGTTAATGTGGACATTTTCAAGTTTCATAGGCGGGTCAGGGTGCCCCACATTTAGGATAGCACCTGAACTGCACATTGCCCCAAAAGTGCCCGTTGTTACAACATCAACTTCTTTAAACGCAACTTCCACACCGCTACTTTCTACAAGACGCTTCATTTCTTGAGCGGTCAGAACCTGCGCATCGCCTTTCCTAATTTTTTGGTTTATTTCTTCGATTGTTCGTGTATTTTTTTGAGGTTTTAGCGCGTTTACCTCCAACCAATGCCATCTGATTGGTCTGCGCTTATTAATAGGTTTTGCAGAACAAGTACACAGACGCATTCAAAGCCATTTCAATAAAGTTACAATTTAATACTCTTCAGATGAACACAGTAACATACTTTGAAAACGATTTGGAATAAGAAAAAACATCTTGTTGAAGGGTTTGCCGAAACTCTGGACCGATCTAGGAGAGATGATGAACAATCAAACGAGCAAGTGTGATTGCTCCCAGAGTTAACTCGGCCCCTCCAACAAGCCAAGCGTTCCGGTTTTCAAAGAAAAAAGGGATGTTTGTTGTTTTGGCATCACTTTCGTTTCTTCAAGATGAGGGCTACTGCTACAAGGGCAATGATAACCACTGCAGCGCCTATTGCCAGATAGGTTGCGGTTGGAGCACCACTAGTTGGTTGAACTGCTTGGGAGGGTGAAGGGGAAAGTGTCTGCGTAGGTGTTGAAGTTGGTGGGGATGTCGGAGCGGAAGTTTGTGGGGGTGTTGCTGTAACGATTGGCTCAGGGGCAGAGGTTACGCCGATAGCGGTCACTGCATGGGAAGGCCAGTATGAGCAGGTTCCTTCGAAGGTGGCGGTTATGGTGTATTCGCCTTCAACTGGTGGGGTCCAAAGTTTCTTGAACATACCGTCTTTGTCAGTTGTTACTGAGCCGATGATTTGCGTGTTGCCGTTGGGGTCAAGAGCAGTCAACTCTACTGTGACGCCAGTTGCGTCTGAGGGCAGGGGTTTTTGCATGTAAAGGTACTCCATCCATTCGCTCATGCTTTCGTCGGAAATTGCGGGGGTGCCTGCCGCGGGGATGCCAAGGCAAGTTTGACCAGGTGATTGGTCGGTGACTGCGCCTTCGATTAGGACGCTGCTACCTTGGGTTGTGACTTTGGGTGACGCCGAGACGGCTGTGGCGCTCAGTCCTTGGCCAAAGCAGTATATTTGCATGTCATAGAGGTTCAGGTAGATTACGTATCCGTCGGCGACTGCAACGCTGCCGTCTGCGCCCCATCCAGCGACATTCCAAAGTTCGGTGCCGTTGAATGCGTCGATGCATCGGAATTTAGAGCCTGTCCAGTGGGGTGCGTTTGCTGAGTGCTCGTAGCTGTAGGCGTAGAGTTTGCCATCTGCGACCGCGCCAATTAGCAAGGAGAAGGCACCATAGGGCGTTGCGAACGTGGGTGGTTGAGTGTAGTTCCAAAGCAGGTCACCGGTTTTCATGTCGTAACAGTAGATTATGCCAGAGTAGCCAGTGGTGTATAGTCGTCCGTAGTTGACCGCGGATGCGCCTACGCCGAAGGCTCCAGTGGTTAGGGCATAGAAGTTCCAGTCATCTTCTGATTGGGTTGGTCCCCAAACTTGCGCTCCGGTGTCCATGCTGTAGCCTACCCATTGGATGGTTTCTTTGTAGTAGAGGGTGAATACGCGGCTGATTGGGTCAATTTGTCCCATTGAAACGGAAATGTTGCCGCTGGGAGCAGTCATTGGTTGTGTCCACAACACTTTGCCTATGTCTCCCTTGGAGGCATTGAGGTTTATTGCCCAAAGCGTGTAGTCAGACCATGAAGTTCCAACTGTTGGAAAAGCGCCTGTTCTGCCAATAACCATGTCACCGTACACTGCTTTTAAGATGGAAGCCCCCGCGCCTACGGATGAGGGAAGGGTGACGTTCCATGAATAGGCATTGCTTGCATCAGTGACTTTGCCTACGGGGCGCCATTGGAATGCGCCGCTGCTGGTTGTGTCTGTTGGGGAGGTAGCGCCAGTTAATGCTTGAACTGCCGTGTTATTCCACAGGGCTAACCAGTTGCCTGTTGGGCTGAGTTGGTAGATTAGGATTTCACCGTTTGGACCATACACGTTGGTTCCTGCAGGAACGCCAGTCAGAGTGAATAGCCAGTTTCCGTCAATTGGGTCATATGCAGTCCAGTTAGCTGGGCCCACGGGACCAAAAAAGCCGCCGCCTGTGGTTGCCCACATGAAGCCGTTTGGAACAACCCCGTGTTGGTTCATTGATTCATAGTCGTAAAGCTGAGCAAAAGAGGGCATAGGCATGTTTTGCCAGTAAATTTGTTCGCCTGTGCGTAAGTCGACGCAGACATAGCCGTCGCCTGAGGGAACGTCGCTTCGGGGCAGATTGTAGTAGAGTCTGCCGTTGATGATTAGGGCGCTACTCATTTTTCCTTCGTATGCGGTTCCAGAGTAGTAGGTCATGCCGTCGGTTCCAGTTCGAGTTCCACCCACAACGCCTCCGAACGAGAGGGGTTTTGTCCACATGATGTGCGCAGTGTTAGCGGCTGCGCCGTCTAGTTGTACACGTCCTGAAATTTGTGGGCTGCCAAGCCAGTTTGAAGCTAATGTAGCCCAGTTGGTGTTTTGTCCTTCAATTGGGCGCGTCCAATAGTTGGTTGGAAGCGGATAGCTTTCGGGGGTAGGCAACCGTTCTTGCTGAACTATAAGGGTAGTGGTTGCAGTGCTAGCGGAGAAAGTGTCATTTACGTAGTTGCTGGGTGAGCCAGGGACACCAGTGGGACCGTTCAACGCGGCTACTTGCCCTGGGAAGTTAAAGACGAAAGTGTAAGTACCAATCTGGTCAGGTGTGTAGGCAGTGTAAGCACCACCCACAGGGTCAGATGTGAATGGCCCCAAAAGCTCAGTTTGTCCATCAGGTTTAGTGACTTCAATGGTTAAGTCTACCCAGCGGTCACCACCAGAACCAGCAGCGGTTGGTGGAGGCCAGTTAAGCCAAAAGACTACGGCAGCGATTTCGCCGACACCCACAGTTTTGGGTGCAGCCGTGATGTAGGCATAAGTGGGTATGGTCCATGCAGGGTCATGAGCGGCAGCAATAGGGAGGACGGAGAAAACAGAGACAACAAGTGCAAAAAACAGCGTGGCAGCAAGGAGTTCGTTTTTTCTAATTTTAAACCTTTTAGTTAACGGATTATTTTTCATTTCCTTCTCTCCTTGAGGTTTTCTTCAATTACCAATCTTGTCAGCATATATAAGATTTTTCTTTAAACATACACAGAAAGAAAAAAAATAAATTTATAGACAATAAAAACAGCCGAAAATACCCAAAAAAAAGGGAGTGTATAAGAAACAGGCAAAAAAAGAAAAGAAAGGGAGGTTACTTGCGACGCTTAAGCATCAAGGCAGCTGCAGCCACCACAACAATGACCACTACTGCACCGATGGCGATGTATGTCGTTGTGGGTTCACCGCTGGTCGGTTGAGGGGCAATGCTAGGCGAGGGAGAAGTTGGCGTTTGCGTGGGTGCCTGAGTCTGCGCCGGCGAAGTGGGTGCTATTGTCGGGGAGGGCGTTGTGACTATGGGTGCGGCTGCTTCCATTACGCCGATTGCTGTTTCTGCACTTGAGGGCCAGTAAGAGCTGCTTCCTTCAAATGTGGCAATAACTGTGTATTTTCCAGGCACTGGTGGCGACCACAAATAGCTGTACAGTCCGCTTTTGTCTGTTGTTACGTTGCCCATGTCTTGAGTGTTTCCGTTGGGGTCAAGAGCAGTCAAATGCACTTGCACACCCTCCACATTTGTCGGCATTGGTTTCTGCATGTAAAGATACTCCATCCATTCACCCATGCTTGCGTCAGAAACTGCGGGGACAGTGTTGAATTCGCCGCTGTCAACCAGTTGTTTTGCGCCTGCTGCGCGGTCGGTAACTGTTCCACGGATTATCAGGCTTTGACCGTGGTTTATGGCTACGGAGGGGGCGTCAACCGTTACTTCGCTGGGTCCTTTGCCGATGCAGTAGACTTGCATGTCATAGAGGTTAAGGTAAACAAAGTAGCCGTCTGCAATTGCTGCACCGCCGTCACCGTATGACGAGGCGCCGTGTGCATATAGAGTCCACAGTTCGTCACCATTGGTTACATCTAAACAGCGCACTTTTGCCTGCTTCCAGTAAGGCGCACCAGAAGAGTGTTCGTTAGTGGCCAAGTATATCTTGCCATCAGCAATTCCAGAAATGCCAAGCGGATAGCCGCTGTAGGGTGTTTCCAGCCCAGAAGGCGCATTATAAGTCCACAGGACATCACCATTTGTCAGGTCATAGCAGTATACTTCACCAGAGTATCCAGTTGAGAAAAGCTTGCCGTATGCTGCTGCGGAGGTTGTCATGGCACCGCCTGCGCCTGAATAGAAGTTCCAGGGGTTTTCAGAGGCGGTCGTCCAAAGTTCCGAGCCAGTGTCCATGCTGTAGCCGGTCCATGAAATGGTCTCTTTGTCAAAGTAGGTAAAGACACGTGCAGTCGCATCAATTGCCCCGAAGGCGCGGGTGGCATTTCCTGACGGCGCGGGCATCTCCATCGTCCACAGCAGTTGACCGCGGTTTTCTTCTTTCAAACTCAAAGCGCTAACGGTGGTGATTGCAGGGGTGCCAAAGCCAAGGAAAGAAGTCAAGGGAGTGCTGACAATAACCATGTCATCGTAGACCACGGCGACTATGGAGGAGCCAGATGTTAGTTGGGGTATTGTCACGTTCCAAGAGTATGCGTTGCTTGCATCAACTGTTTTGCCTACGGGACGCCATTGATAATAGTCGGTGCTTGTGTAGTCGGCGGGGTTTGTGGATGCAGTCAGGGCTTGCACTGCCGTGTTATTCCATAGAGCCAACCAGCCATTCTGAACGTTGAGGATATAACGCAGTATCTCGCCGTGTGGACCCATGATTTCTGTGCCAGTGGGTACGTTTGTCAGCGTGAATAACCATTCGCCATTTAGCGGGTCGTATGCAGTCCAGTTAGCGGGACCTACAGGTCCAAAGAAGCCACCGCCTGTTGTAGACCACAAGTAACCGTTGGGGATAACTCCGTGCTGATTCATTGATTCGTAGTCGTAAAGCTGAGCAAACGAGGGCGCCTTTAGAGTGTTACCTAAAGTGGTGCTATGCCAAAGTTCCTCGCCTGTTTGTAAGTCAACACAAACGTATCCGCCGCCGGTGGTAGCGTCGCTTTTAGGTAGGCTGTAGTAGAGTCTGCCGTTGAGAATTATAGGGTCACCAAATTTGCCTTCATAGTTGGTTCCATCATAATAGGTGATGTCGTTTGGAAGGGTATTGCTTCCTCCTACGACACCTCCGAAGGAGAGCGGTTTGGTCCACATTATGTGAGCACTTGCTGGAGCAACACCATCAGGTTGGAAGTGCCCAGTTATTGCGCTTCCAGACAGAGAGTTCGATGCGATGGTTGCCCAGTTGGTGTTTTGTCCTTCAATGGGTCGGGTCCAGTAGCTTGTCGGCAAAGGAAAATCTGCGACTGCTGATACCGCTGCTGGTTGAACAACAAGCGTTGCCGTTGCTGTGCTAGCGAGGTAGGTGTCGTTGACATAGGCGCTTGGGCTACCAATCAAACCCGTTAGAGGGTTATATAGACTGGCAACCTGACCAGGAAAGGTGAACACAAAAGTGTACTTTCCTGTCTGGTCAGGGGTGTAACTAGCGTAACCGCCGCCAACTGGGTCGGAAGTCAGTGGCCCTAAGGTTTCGGTGTGTCCATCGGGTTTGGTGACTTCAATTGTCATATCAACCCAGCGGTCACCGCCAAAGCCAGCTGCGGTAGGCGGAACCTTATCCAGCCAGAAGATGAGAGATACTGGTTGTCCAACGCCCACGGGGTCAGGAGCAGCGGTAAGATAAGCATATGTTGGGACTTCTTGCGGGGGATCATGTGCAGAGACGTTTGGCAGAGCAACGAGCGTGGAAGTAAGGATAAGTGCCAGAAATAGCGTGGTCAGAGTTGCCGCAACTTTGTGGGTTGAGGTCTTTCTCATGAGAATGTTTCCTATCGAAACGTTCATTTTCTTTTCTCCTAATTTTCCGTAAAGGACACCTTTCAGCAGAATTTGTATATAACATTTATCCAAATATCGGCAAAAAAAGAAAAAAAACCAACCAAAACTGACAAAAACTGACAGAAAAGAAGTGTTCAAAAGCTTTAACTGTAACGAAAAAAATACTTAAAGAAAATAACTGGCAGCAAGGATACAGAATTGCTTGATAACCCTAAAATAGACGAAATTGACGCACGAATCCTAAAGAATTTGCTAAAAGAAGCACGCACTACATTCACAGACATCGCAGCAGAATGTGGAATTTCAGTTAGCGCCGTGAGAGTACGGTTTGAAAGGTTAAAAAAAGAAAAAGTAATCACTGGAGAAATAATGCAGGTAAACCCCAAAGCCATAGGATACAATTTTGTCGCAGACTTGGGCATCACTACAAACATTGAAGATGAAAAAGAAGTTTTAGAGTTCCTTCGAGCAAACCCATACACAGCAATGAGTGGACCAGCTCCATTTTGGAAATCTAACATTGGAACATTCACAGTTCTACCAAGTGTCGAAAAACTAGCCCAAATCCAAGAAGAAATTGAAGCTAACCCACGAATAAAAAGTTTGGAAACCATGATTTGGGTTGAAACAACAAACATGGACCTCCCAGAAAACTTGCTTATTCACCCTGCACTCGATGACAAGAAACAACCAATAAAGGTTCTGTATCCAGCCACGTCTTATGTCTCAAGTGTAAAAATTGATCAAAACGACCTGGAAATCGCAAAGACGCTAGTTCGGAATGCCAGAAAGCCCTTCAAAAAAATAGCTGAAGAGCTAAATATTTCAACCAAGAACGTCATCCAGAGATACAGCAGGCTTAAAGACAAATTGCTCACGCTTTCAACAATCACGGTTGATTTGAAGAAACTCGGCTACAACGCTATGGCTAACGTATTCATCAAAGTTGCTAACAAAAGTGAAATCCCAGCGATTTACAGCCAGATTCTAGAAATCCCCAATGTTATTGTTATAATCAGAATTATTGGACGCTATGACCTGCGGTTCATGGTTGCATTAAGAGACTTTGAAGACCTGTTCAAAGTTAAAGAGCAGGTTCGCAAAGTTAAAGGCATTGAGGAATCAGAATTTGTTATTCACAAACCTTTCCGTGAATGGCCACTTAACGTTTTTGCGTCGTTAATTTTAGACGAAAAAAAGGCGCCCCTAATCACTTCGCCAAGTAGGAAAAACTGAGACCCTATTTTTGTCCTGCCCATAGGAGAAGGGACAGTAGGCTTTCAGCAGTTACGAGCCCAAAGCCACCGTTTTTAGCCGAGACCTCGTCAAAGGTTGCAACGTCGTCGGCTTGTATTGTGGGGGAAGAAATTGTGAAGGGTACGGGGTCTCGGGTATGCGTTCCAACTGTAATTGGAGTCGGGTGGTCAGGAAGCAACGCAACCGCACAAGGCGCATCAAGACCGTTAAGCAGTCTGCCCAACAGTCGCTGGTCAAGGTCCTCGATTGTTTTCACCTTCAACGCAGAATCTTTCACATGACCCGCTTCATCGGGGGCTTCCACATGTACAAAAACCAAATCGTTGTCTTCCAAAGCTTTCAATGCGGCGTCGGCTTTGCCCTCATAATTGGTGTCGCTCAAACCTGTGGCGCCCGCAACGGTTATGACTTGCATGCCCGCGTATGCGCCAATTCCTTTGACCAAATCCACTGCCGAAATCACAGCTGCCTTCAAACCGTACTTCTGTTTAAAAGTCTCCATGGAGGGTTTTGGTCCGCCGCCCCAAAGCCAAATCATGTTCGCGGGGTTTTTGCCAGTGTTCATTCGGGCAGCGTTAACGGGGTGGTTTTCTAAGATAATTTTGGATTTCTCAATCAACGTTTTGAGTTGAGTTACCGTTTCTTGAGCACAGGGAGACTCAGTTTTAGGGAGCACCTCGGAGATTTTTGCACCCACAGCATCGTGAGGTGGAAAGCAAGTAAGACTTTTAGAGTGGAGAACGTTACGCAGAATCAGAAAGTGCCGATAGTCAAGCCCCGAATAAAACTCGACTTTTCCAGGTACGCCAAAGGCTTCGTTTAGGGCGTGGATTAACTGTTCAGCTTCAGGAGTTGTAATGTGCCCTGCTGCGTAGTCCACTAAAACCCCATCTTTTTCCGTTATAAAGTTACATCGGAAGGCAACATCGTTTTCGTTGAGGGTTATGCCTCTGGCGGGTGTCTCAAGTGGTCCCCTGCCCGTGCAGTAGATGTGGGGGTCATAGCCCAGAAGCGAAAGGATGGCGGTTTCGGAGCCGGGATTCATGTCGTCAGGAACGTTTTTAATGAGCCCACTTCGCCCTTTAGCGGCTAAGGCGTCCATGTTGGGTTTATGTGCCACCTGAAGGGGAGTTTTATTGCTTAATTCGGGGACAGGGTAATCTGCCATGCCGTCGCCGACGACTAACAGGTACTTCATTTGGTCACCGTTGTGTTTGCTGCGTTGTTTTTGTATGTAAAGTTTGCCCTTCAATATTTGTCTACTGATGCCGTTGGCGTTTTGCGGGCGCTCTGTATTGGCGCTATTTCTGTTAGACTCCCCTACGTTTTTGTTGGGCTTGTTTTGGGCTGTTTTTTTGTTTCTGCGTCGGAAATGGGCTTAACATGCGTCGGGGATAGGCGGGATGTGACAGGGAACGGCGGGAAACGTCAAATTTTGTCACAAAAGGGCAGGCAGCCTTCCAAAGTTCGACCGAAAACGCGTCGTCAAAATGTGTCTCAAAGGCATTTTGGGAGGGCTTGCTGGGGCTCTGGACGGGCGTTCATAGGAGAGAAAGAACGAAAAACCAACAAGCAAGTTGGAAATTCATTTCCAGAGCCCACTCAGCCCCCGTTTTTTCCAATTGAACTTTATTTCTTTCAAAAAAAGAGAAAGAAGGTAGGTGCTTACTTGTGTCTTTTCAGAACGACTGCTGCTACGACTACGGCTATGATAACTGCTGCCGCGGTTATCGCAATGTAAGTTGTCGGCGGTACACCGCTAGTTGCTGGCTGTGGAGCTTCGCTAGGCAAGGGTGAAGGCGCAACTGACTGTACTGGAGCTGAAGAGGACGATGTTGGTGTCTGAGATGCCGGTTGAGTTGGCGTGGCTATCGCTGGCGCTGCTGCTTCCGATACAAAGAAAGCTGCTGTTTTTGACGATGAACCATAGTAGGATGCGCTTCCTTCGAAAGTTGCCGTAACTACGTACTTGCCGGATACTGGTGGAACCCATAGAGTACTATAGGAGCCCGTATAGTCGCTAGTTATGTAGCCTAGGTCTTGGAAGTTACCGTTCGGGTCAATGGCCGTCAAATGCACTTCAACACCAGTCACGTCAGTTGGCTTTGGCTGCTGCTCGTACACGTATTCCATCCATTGAGTCATGCTCTCATCAGAAACACACGGAAGACCATACGGAAAGTTTGCTGCAACCGCTTCCTGATAAGAACCAGCAGAAATATCAATTACCGTTCCCTGAAGCAGTACTTCATTGCCTAACGACTGAACAGAGTCGGGTGCCGTAACTGTTGTGGCGCTTGGACCTTTACCATACGCGTAAATCTGATTGTCATAGTCGTTGTGTGCTAAAAGGACACCATCTGCTATAACGAGGTTATCAGTGGTGAACGAACTGGTGCTCCAAAGCAAGACTCCAGAAGTGGCGTTTACGCAGTAAAGTTGCATGCCTCGAAACAGTGGGTCTCCATGCGAGACGCCATTTGTTACATATACTTTTCCGTCCGCAACAAGGATTGCAGCGTGTATGAAAGGATAGTAGTTGAAGCTCGGAACGTCCGCGCCACTCTGATATCCACTAAATGACCACAGTTCCTGGCCATTTGTTAGGTTAAAAGCTCGAACACCAGCTGCAGTTACTCCATATAGAACTCCGCTAGAGATTGCAGAACCACCGGAAACGGGCACTGAACCCCAGGGATCAGGATCAGGTACTGTCGGACCCCACAACAGCTCTCCAGTGTAAGCATTCCAGCCATACCACTGCATAGCATAAGCATCATACGTAGTAAACACACCATCAGCCATAGGCCCCATTTGATAGGCATAGGAGGTTGCAGGCCCCGACGGGAGTGTTACATTAGCAACCCAAAGCTGTTGCCCTGTTGTCGAGTCATAACCTACTATCATTGTAGAGCCGAGTGGACTAACAGACGCACTTTGTCCGCTAATTTGAGCCGTAAGTACTACGCCTGAATTAATTTTTGTTATTGATTCTCCAGAGTAAGTTGTTACCGAAACGTTCCATTGTAAACCAGCACTCCAGCTAAGACTCGCATTGATTCCAGGTCTCCAAGTCCAGTCGTCAATGTGCCTAAAGAGGTTATATTGAGTGGATTCTTGGATGCACTGAGATGAGTTCCACATTGCTATCCAACCCTTTCCGAGAATGTATGCCAGCAACTCACCGTTAGGGCCTGTCACCATAGTGCCGCTTGTTGCACCATTAATTTGCAATATCTGATTTCCTGTGTTAGCATCGTACATATACCAAGTGGAGCCTGCAGTATTCCACAAGTATGGTGTACCGCCCTCTTGATTTGGGGTATCAAAGCTGTAAACTTGACCTAATGTTATTGCTTGCGGTCGATTAGGATTAGTTGCAGGACTGGTGGCATTGCAGCACCACAGGGTCTGTCCTGTTTTCAGATTTACCGCATAGTATCCCTGGTAAGGAGCAATGGGCGCATTATAGTAAAGTACTCCGTTGATTACGACTGGGGGAGTGAAGGCCTGTTGATAATCCCGACCTTGATAGTAATTGCTTGTAAGACTGCTTCCGAATTCGCCCCCGATTAGTCCTCCAGCCATCAGAGGCTTTGTCCAAAGAATATGAGCACTATCAGGACCCGTTGTGTATGGGGCAGCATAGTCACTGTAACTGTCAGCTTCTGCTGGAGTTGTAGCAAACCAATTTCCTGAGACCGAGTACCACTCTTGGTTTTGAGAGTTTATTGGACGTGCCCAGTAACTTGTGGGAAGTGAAGCTTGTGGCGTTGACGATGAGGATATGTTTTGTACTGTGAGCGTTGTCGAGAAACTGCTTGGTGCGTAATAAGCGTCTACAGGTGCTCCGAGAACTCCAGTTCCTGTAACATGCTGTCCTGGAAAACTGAACTTTAGGGTGTAGTTGCCAATTTGATCAGGTGCATATAGAGTGTTTGCAAATGCTGCGTTGTCTGCTGTAAACGGACCCAACGTTTGACTGGTTCCGTCCGGCTTAGTTATTGCCATTGTGTAACCATCCCATCTAACGCCAGTATCGATTATGTCTGTTGTTAGTGGATTGATTATGTTCAGCCACATTGAGATGGTTACTTGCTGATTAATTCCTGCTGGATTTGGGGAAGCGCTAAGATATGCATACGTAGGAAGAGTTGTCTGAGCATTAGCCAATGACAAGGAAGCCATTAGCATTGAAGTGACAAGCACCATCAAAACAAAAACTGATATTGCTTTGTTTAGTTTTTTTTTAAAGCTATTTTCCAAACTTATTCCTCTTCAATTTTCAGAACGGTGTGTAGTTATGAAATATAACGTGTTGCGATTGAAAGTTTCAACCGCAGGTATGTGGCGACAAAATCAAGAAGCAAACGTTAGAACGAAATTGGAAAGTGATAAATACGTTTAATAAATATGACCCTCTCCGCACGAACCAAGATAGGAGAGAATTAGTCATGGCGGAGGATGAAAGCATCCAGATATTAACTAAATTAGGCTTCACTGCTTCGCAGGCTAAGGTCTATTTGACACTTGTCAAATTGGACAAATCAAAAGTTAGCACAATCGCCAAGATTGCACATTTGGACAGGGCAGAAACATATCGCTCAATAACTCAACTTGAAGAGAAAGGCTTCCTGCTAAAGATTTTAACAAATCCAGTCGAGTACAAGGCGACCCCGCTAAAAGAGCTACTGCAAATCTTGTTTAATAAGCAGAAATCTGAAGTCATCCAAATTCAGAAAGATGCCACCCGCATTTTTGAGCATTCAATTGGTCACAGGGAAATTTTGCAGCAAGAAGAGTGCACTTTCTGTGTCCCAAGAGCAGAAATGGCTTATCACACCATGGAAAAGGAAATGAAAAAAGTGGAAAGAAGCGTAAAAAACCTAACTTCAGAAAGACTGCTACAAGAATATGGCTTACCACTGTTCAGGGAAAAGTTTGCTAATGCATATCTTGATGCATTGAAAAGAGGAGTAAAAATAACCGTATTATTGTATAAACCTAGCAATGAAAAAAACATCTTAGCATTGGCAAAAGAATTAACCCAATTAACTCAATACCAAAATTTCATACTGAAAGTTCTTCCTTATTCTGAGGGGGTTCTTTTATCCATTCGTGATGATAAGAGAGTGTGGATATGCACTTCAAATGAACGCCCTGGCGAAAGCTCTCGAATAGTGTCAAACAACCCTCATATCGTAGAGTTGGCTAAGAGTTACTTTGAAAGGGCACTTGAAACAGCAAATGTAGGGAATATGTAGGTTTCCAGCGTTCACTTGCGGGAAAAGGGTTTCTCTGCCTCAAACATTAGGATAGGTAGGACACCTTTTAATCAACACATAAAATTCTGCCCTCGAGGCACTTAGTTTCTTAAATAACTCTTTGAACTTTCAGAACAAATTTGTCATGTTTCCTCACGGATAACGCATTTAGAAGAAAGAAGGTTTGCTGGGGCTTTGGAACGCAATCTTTTAGGAGAGATGAAAGAAAAACCAACAAGCAAAGTTGGAAATTCATCGCCAAAACCCATTCAGCCCCAAACTTTACTCACATGGCTATTTTTCAAGAAAAAAGGAAAAAGGGGAGTGTTTTTTGCGGATATCATTTGCGTTTCCGTAGTACAAGAACCGCTGCTGCAACGATGATGACAAGGACTGCTGCGGCTATGGCAACATATGTGATTGTTGGCGTGCCTGCGCTAGTTGGTTGTGGAGCTTCGCTGGGGGAAGGTGAAACGGGCTGTGTGGGGGTTGGGGTGGGTGCAACTGGAGTGGGTGTTGGTGCGGGTGGAGTTGGCGTTATCACAGCTGCTGCGGCTTCAGAGACAACAAACGAAGTTCCTGCCTCACTTGGATAGTAAGAGTTGGAACCTTCAAAGGTAGCGGTGACAATGTACACGCCTTCAACTGGCGGAGTCCACGGAATAGCATAGTTGCCTAAGTCATTGCTAATTGCTGTACCGATATCTTGACTGTTGCCGTTGGGGTCAATGGCAGTTAAATGCACTTCAACGCCAGTTACATCAGTGGGTTTTGGCTTTTGCATATGTATGTAATTCATCCAGTCGCCCATGCTTTCGTCAGACATCGCTGGAACAGTGTTGAATTCGCCGCTCTCAACTAACTGTTTAGCGCCTGCTGCTTTGTCGGTCACTGTTCCGCGGAGGAGCAGAGTTTGTCCCAGAGAAACAGCAGTCAAAGGTGCATCAACAGTAACTTCACTTGGACCTTTACCGATGCAGTAGATTTGCATGTCGTAGTTGTTTAAGTATACAAAGTAGCCGTCTGCAATAGCCGCGCCAGCGTTACCAGAAGTTGAGGCGCCGTGACCATACAGAGTCCACAGTTCTGTGCCATCTGAAGTGTCTACGCATCGAACCAATACGCCTTTCCAGTATGGAGCGTTACATGAGTGCTCATTTGTGTGCAAATAGATTTTTCCATCCGCAACGCCAGCAATGCCCAGTGGGTATCCAGTGTAAGGGGTGTCTAACCCTGAGGGTGCATTATAAGTCCAAAGCAGGTCGCCTGTCTCTAGGTCGTAGCAGTAGAGTACGCCTGAATATCCAGTTGAGTAAAGTTTGCCTCCAGCTAACGAAACTGTGCTCATGGCGCCGCCGCCTCCAGAATAGAAGTTCCACGGGTTCTCAGAGGGCGTTGGACCCCAAAGTTCGTGCCCATCATCCATGCTGTAAGCGGTGTAAGAGATGGTTTCTTTGTCAAAGTAAACGAATGCACGAGCTGTGGCGTCTAATCCTACGAAGGAGCGCGTCTGGTTGCCAGCGGGTGCTGAAATGTCGACTGTCCACAGAATTTGACCTTTAGTTTCATCGTCTTTAACGCTTATTCCACTCACTGTGGTAGTTTCGGGTGTACCAAAGCCCAAGAAGCCCGTTAGGGGTGTACTAACAATCACCACATCATTGTAGGATGCCCCGATTATGGAGGAGCCTGGAGCTAGTTGGGGTATTGTCACGTTCCAAGAGTATGCGTTGCTTGCATCAACTGTTTTGCCTACGGGACGCCATTGGTTATAGTCTGTGCTTGTGTAGTCTGTCGGGTTCGCTGAGCCGGTTAAATCGTGGGGTGCAGTGTTATTCCAAAGTCCAAGCCAGTTACCCTGTGTGTTGAGTACGTATCGGAGTATCTCGCCGTTTGGTCCCCGAATCTCAGTGCCAGGAGGAACATTAGTTAGCTTGAATAGCATTTCGCCATCAAGTGGGTCATACGCCGTCCAATTTTCTGGACCTCCAGGACCAAAGAAACCACCGCCGCCACTAGTTGACCACAGATAGCCGTTAGGGATAACACCGTGCTGGTTTAAGGATTCGTAATCGTAGAGTTGTCCAAAGCTGGGTGCTGTTAGGGTATTGCCCAAATCAGTTCTGCTCCATAGTTCTTCGCCAGTTTGTAGGTCTACACAGACGTAGCCGCCGCCTATTACATCATTAAATCCGCCTGGTTGTGAGTTGCTTCGGGGGATTGTGTAGTAGAGTCGCCCGTACAGGATTATTGGGTTGCCGAATTTGTTTTCGTAGTTGGTCCCGTCATAGAAAGTTATGCCATTGGGAAGGGTAGTGCTTCCGCCGACAACACCGCCGAACTGAATTGGTCTAGTCCACATCACGTGTGCACTGCCAGGGGCATCACCGTCAGGCTGATATCTAGTTTTGATAGCACTTCCAGAAAGCCAATTCGAGGCAACTGTAGCCCAATTGGTGTTTTGCCCATCTATAGGTCGCGTCCAGTAACCGCTCGGAAGAGGGAAGTCTTCTGTCGGACTTATCGGCGCAGACTGCACTGTCAGGGAAGTTGAAAAGCTGCTTGGCAGGTAGTAGTCGCCGATGTAGGGGCTTGAACTACCAGGTAAGCCGGTGACAGGGTTGTTGAGACCCAAGACTTGACCTGGAAAGTTGAAGACAAAATTGTAAACCCCCACTTGGTCAGGCGTGTATAGGGCATAACCGCCTCCTACAGGGTCAGATACAAAGGGGCCCAAGGTTTCGGTGTGTCCATCGGGTTTGGTGACTTCAATTGTCATATCTGTCCAGCGGTCACCGCCAAAGCCAGCTGCGGTAGGCGGATATTTGTCAAGCCAGAAAACAAGGGTTATTTGTTGGTCCACACCAATGGGGTCAGGGGCAGCGGTAAGATAAGCATATGTTGGGACTTCTTGCGGGGGATCATGTGCGACTGCGTTTGGCAAAGCAAGCATAGACATAGCGATTGTCAGAATCAAGATTGTCGAAACTATAATTTTGTTTATTTTTCTC